>DAHWUP010000010.1 GCA_027334565.1 Candidatus Levyibacteriota bacterium
TTACTATTACTACGGTCATAATTACGACCTGACCGGCGATTACCAAAAGGCATACGCCTTCCTAAAACAGGCTGTGGACATGAGGCCTTCCGAGCCGACTTTTCAGGATGAGTTCGCTTACAACAACGCCATCCTGGGTGCCGCCATCTACTCCCAGGCACAAACCCAAAAGAGTGCGAATCAACAGCAGGATATGCAAATCGGACAACAGCTGATGAACACTGCTGTCGATCTTGACAACCAAGTCACCTCCCAACATCCCAACGACGTTGTCTTTGCCAAAACCAAGGTCAGGATCTATTACACGCTGGCGCAGCTCAATCCGTCGTTTTATCCGATGGCGCTTGATGCGATCAAGAAGGCCGCGGTGCTTGCCCCAACCGACCCGGACATTTCCTATAACCTGGGCGTTTTATACGGTCAGAACGGCGACTTTAACAATGCCGTTTCAACCTTGCAAAATACCATCAAACTAAAACCGGACTATAAAAGCGGCGCTGCTTACTATGCTCTGGCAATTTTCTACCACCAGCTCGCGTTAAATTCGGCGGGCAAAATGATTAATCCGCAATATAACCAGAAAGCGATCGACGAACTGAATCTGATGGTCAAATATTTCGGACCGAGCCAGCAGACAACCGACGCGCTGAAACTCTGGGAGAAACAGTAAATGTTAGACATTATCAAAGCCCCCAGTCCCGTTTTGTCCGGCAATTCCAAAGATGTTGCCAGAATCGACAAGTCTGTCACCAACCTGATAGAGGGGATGAAAGCCGCACTTCTTTCAGCTTACGATCCGGTAGGAGTAGGACTGGCCGCTCCACAGGTCGGTAAGGCTCTTAAGATTTTCATAGCCAAACCCAGCCAAAAATCCAAAATCTCGGTGTTTATCAACCCCGTTATAACCAAAGAAGAAAACCTGCTAAATATCGATAGCGAAAAGGCCGTCAAGCTCGAAGGTTGTTTATCACTGCCGAACATCTGGGGCGAAGTCAAGCGCTTTGACTTAATCCACGTTGACTTTATGGACGAACACGGACAAAAGCACAGCCAGAAATTCACCGGATTCATGTCGGTAATAATCCAGCACGAACTAGACCACCTAAACGGCGTATTATTTCCTAAACGCGTTTTGGAACAAAAGGGCGCGCTTTACGAATCCCACAAAAACCAAAAAGGCGAAGACGTCTTCGAAGAAATTAAGGTTTAGCCGGACCCTGAATGCATAGATTAAATAGATAATTGGTCATTTAGGTAATACTAACTCCCCGTATATCTTTTAAAAACCCCGACCCACAAGCAAGGTGTTATGCTATATACTAGAACTTGAATGAAAGTGATATTTTTCGGTTCGTCAATATACGTTGTGCCCGTTTTGGAAGCTTTATATAAGAAGCACCATGACATCGTTTTGGCACTTACGACCGAACTTGGCCAGAGGCAACCGGTAAAATTCTTTTGCCAGACCAAAAACATCAAATGCCAGACCGTTAAAACAGCACACGACTTAAAAACCAATTATGAAATACAAGCCGTTGGGGCGGATGTAGGCGTCGTAGCGGATTTTGGTATCATTATCCCAAAACAGGTGTTAGACTTTTTCCCCAAAGGCGTCTTAAACGTGCACCCTTCGCTTTTACCCAAATATCGAGGCGCTTCTCCCGTCCAATCCGCTATCTTAAACGGTGAAACTACCACGGGAGTTTCCATCATTAAACTCGATAACCTGATGGACCATGGACCGATTTTGGCACAAGAAGAAATGGCGATTGAGCCCGCCGACACGGCTAAAGACCTGTACAATAAATTGTTTGATGAAGGTGCGAAGCTTTTGTCCCAAGTGCTGTCAAAGCTAAGTACCGTCTCCCCTGTTGCCCAAAACCATGAACAAGCCACTTTTACCAGAACCCTAACACGCGAGGACGGCTTTTTTGACCATACGCAAGCATCCGATCTTATAAAATTTAACAACATGGTCCGCGCATACTATCCTTGGCCGGGTGTTTGGACCAAAATCATTTTGGATACAAATAATGAACATAAAATTGTTAAATTCCTACCAAATCAATTAATCCAAGTTGAAGGTAAAACGCCTATGAACTACAAAGATTTTATCAATGGCTACCCCAACGCCGAACCGGCGTTTATCGAATTTATAAAGAAAGGGCTTGCATGATCAAGTGGAGTCTTGTCTTGCAGTTCATCTTAACGGTCATAATCCCCTTGGTCTATCTATATAATATTCTACTGATCCTGCAAACACCCGATACCGTCAACTCCAATTTAGCGTTAAGACTGATCGGAATTGCTTTGGCGATTTTCGGTCTTACCTTTTGGATTGTTAGTATGATCAATTTAAGGCATGTTTTCGGTGTTTTACCGCAAAAACAAAAAAGACTAAGGTCCGGGTTATATCAACACTTCAGACATCCGATGTATATGGGGATTTGGGGCTGCTTTTTGGGATTGTCTTTGGCCGACGCTTCCTGGCAAGGACTAGTATTCTTGAACCTGATTTTAACACCGCTTCTTTTTGTCAGGGCATATTTTGAAGATAAAAAATTAACTGCTTAGGATGCTACCGCTGCCTGAGGCTGATCCTGAAGCTTGAGTTTGCTTTCCTCGATTTTTGCTTTATGGTTTTTAACCAGTAACCTTTGGCATTTTGTGCAAAGCCTTACCCTTTTATAGGCGCCATTAACCAAAACCCTCGCAACATGCAGGTTCGGTTTAAAAATTCTGCGGGTCCTGTTTTTGGCATGCGAAACGTTATGCCCGTACATTATCCCTTTTCCGCAATTAAAACATACAGCTGCCATAGATAAATTCTTCGGTTAATAGTATACTAGACAGACAGGAAAATTACAATGGATTTGCTAGGAGCGTTAATCAGTATCATAATTTTGGTCTACTCCGCAATTTTGCACGAAATTGCGCATGGGTATGTGGCCGAACGGCTGGGGGATCCGACAGCAAGACTTATGGGAAGACTCACGCTTAACCCAAAGCCCCACATCGACCCCGTGATGAGTATTCTGCTTCCTTTGATCCTAATTCTTGGAGGTTCGCCCATCATCTTCGGTGCGGCAAAACCGGTTCCGGTCGATCCTTTCAACCTTCGGGACGGGATGAAAGATCTGGCCTTGGTTTCGCTGGCCGGTCCGGGTACGAATTTATTGATCGCGATCATTTTTGCGCTAATCTCTCATGTTTTATATCCCGGGGCATCCCTAGCCCTGATCCAGGCGAGCGGACTATTGGGGGCCATCTTAGGCATGGTCATCTACCTGAACCTGATTTTGGCCATTTTTAACTTTATACCCATTCCCCCGCTGGACGGATCGAAAATTTTTGCCCTTCTTTTGCCCGAAAAAGATGCCGCAACCTACCTTTCGATCGGCAACATCGGTATGTTCGTGATTTTTTTCCTGCTGTTATTTCCGATCGGCGGATTTTCGCTGGGGGGATTAATGGGCAGTCTTCTTAATTTCTCCTTAAGGCTTCTGGGATTATAGTCTTAAATTATTACCGGCCGGAGAAGCTGAAACTAACCCTGTGAAAATTTTTCGGCATTATAAACCCTCTTGTCAAGTTGACATTTTTCTTGCTTTGTCTGATATAATTTAAATGTTCTTTGGTATAGGAGGGAGTTGGTAAGATTTTCCTCTACAATTTCACTGGACTTGAGGTATCCCGAAGATTTCGGGAGACAGAGCAAATTGTTATGTTACCGTGTGTAACAAACTGCGCTCACCTGTTTTTAAGGTTCGGGGAAACATCAACTTCGCTCAATACCAAGGACGAACTTATTTTTATTTTCCGCTCCGAATGGACCTTACTCGGATTTAACCGAGTCTTACTGAGTAACCTGATCCTTCAAAACTGTCTAAAAAGGACTGCTCTCTGAGTTTTTGGTACCGCTTAACATAATTCAACACTGTTTGTTTGTCAACGGTAGCGGATCGTAGGCTCGTAAGATAATTTCTTAAAGCGGCCGGGTCTAAATCCTCAATTTCGAAAAAGACCAGCTTACCGTTAACCAAACAGTAATCGCTGGGGTCCTTATCATCCAGCCTTAATCCAACCGGTAAAAGCTGGCGGGAGAACTCAAGGGCTTCGTTTTGCATTTCCAAATGTTCTATCCTGTGTCTTGTGCATGCCATGCATTCACACGTAGAACCTTTGTCGGATCTTACGATCCGACCGTTTACTTCATGGTCGACTTGCGTCATGTGTGCCGAGAAAACCGCATGGTCCAAACCGGCATTGGCTTCTTTGCTATAAAGACTGTCTTCCCCCCGCGAAACTTGCTGCAAGCGAGATGCACCGACCACGGTTATAAAATTATCCGGAAATAACAATGAGGCAATTTTGTGCCTGTAATATAATCTTGCGAACCAATGCCTGTCACGCGAACTCTCCTTTCTTACCAGATCCGCTTGGGGGAAATGTATCCTTTCCTCCCCTTTGGGTCTTAGGACCTCGGCGTAAAATCCTCTCGAATAACTTTCTGTCATAGGCGGTGATTATATCAAAGTTAGGCTTTGGCTATCAAAAGGGGCAAGCTATTTTAATTTTTCGTTTTCTTTGTGTTCCGTGACCTTGCGGCAATGTTTGCAGTATTTTTTAAGAAGCAGCTTGTTTTCGGTGTTAAGCTTATTTCTGGTCGTGACATAATTCCTGTTTTTACAAACAGTACAAACAAGACCTAAGGTTATTCTTTGTTCTCCTTTTTTAGCCATATCGTAGAAATTTTGCCTTATGCCTTCGGCCTCAACCTTTCGGATTTCGGCTTTACGACAATTTTCCCATCTTCAAAATTCTTTCAGAATTTTGATAACCAATGCATTATATATTAAAAGTGTTTTTAATTCAAAGGTTACTGAGCCGAGAGCGGGAATCGGACCCGCGACCTAGTCATTACCAATGACTTGCTCTACCACTGAGCCATCTCGGCTTACGAATTACGGCATCCAGCATTTCTAAACAAAATTTTATCAAATTTTGCAAGACAATGCTTAAGACCAATTGACTTGCCCTACCATTGAGCCAAGCCGGCGTTTCGCACATTTAGCTTCTCGTATGTGCTGAGAGAGAGATTTGCACTCCCGTAGCCCTTCCGGGCGCCTCGTCTACAGCGAGGTGCGATTGACTACTCCGCCATCTCAGCAAATTAGCTAATTGACTTTAGATATCCTAATTCTCCAACTCCTACCGTTACCTTTATTTAAATTTCTAAACTTCGGACTAAAAGAACGGCAATTCAAACAGATCAATCTCAATTTTATCTCCTTATTATCTTCTCCGTTACCATTTATGCGATCTGCTTCTAGGGACACCTTATTCGTGCTTGAGCTTCTTCTTTTTTAGCCACACATTGAGCATCTCTCGCCGTATTTTTCAATTAGATATCTCTTGATATAACTTGCAATATCCCGCGCAAAAAAATACCCTATTCCCGTCTAACAAACCTTACTTCCGTTCATGGACATATTACTTATACCGATAAGTCTGTTGAAACTTGTTGGAACAATACTTATATGATTCTCTGTTAGTTTTTCTGTTACAAACCAAACAGTTCGTATTATTGTTAATGTACTTAAAGATTATTTTTTAGAGCCTCCAGTCAGAATCGAACTGACATCAGCGGTTTACAAAACCGTCGCTCTGCCACTGAGCTATGGAGGCAACAAAGTTATTTTACCAAAATTAACCTTAATAAAAAAGATTGCTTAGCGAGTCTTGAAAAAGTATAATATGCATAGGACACAAAGGGGTGTCGGTTAATGGCAAACCACCCGCCTCCAGAGCGGGGACTGGGGGTTCGACTCCCTCCACCCCTGCTAAATTGCCTCAAATGATATAATTGCCGCATGGATTCCTACTTTAAAAAAGAGATCGTTTATCCTTACAAGGGCATTAAGTTTTATTTTGATGTGGCTAATGAATTATTCTCGACCTTCGCGATCGATCATGGCACAGATATGCTTCTTCGCCATATAAGCTTAAATCAGCCAAAGGCTATTTTGGACTTAGGTTGCGGTTACGGACCGATCGGAATAGTTTTAGCAAGAACAAATCCCGAATCAACTACTTACATGCTCGACTCCGATTTACTGGCAATAAAATATTCTAAATTAAACATGATAAGAAATAACGTAACTAATGCTATTGCGCTTGGAAGTATCGGAATAGAAAATATAGAAGATAAAAAATTTGATCTAATCGCTTCCAATATTCCGGCCAAAATAGGAGATAAGGCAATTATCCAGGAATTCATTTTAAAACCTTACAATAGATTAAATAAAAACGGAGAATATTGGATAGTAATAGTAAATGCTCTAAACAGATTGATTCCGATCCTAAATCAAAAATATGATCTTAAATTTGAGCTTGTCAGAAGAAGAAAAGGTCACTTTTTATATAAGATTAGAAAAACTGATTGAAATGATATTTGCCGATACAATCAATTTAAGTCCTGCCGACCTTTGGCACATTTAACCGCTTGCGGTGAATCTATCAACAATAAACGAGGCGGCAAACCCCAGAACCGGCGCCAGAATAAAAATCCCGTAAATGCCCAAATAACCGTATAATCTCCCGATGATACTTAAGTTATGAAAAAAAAGAGGCAACCAGGTTGAGAATCCCATCAAATGCCCGAATCCGAAAGTAAACGGGATCCATAATCCGATAAATTTTGAAAATTTTTTATAAACAACATAGGATACGGAAAAAATCAACAGCACGTAAAGTAGCTTAAGAAGCAAACTATCCTGCCCGAAGATGCCCCAAAGCCATAAAACTATCTTATCCCCTTCCATTCCTTTCCCGCTTAAGATCCCGTAGGTCGTAATCGACGAATCCAGCAAGAAAGCAAAAAAATAAAACGACAGTGCGGAAATTATATTTTTGTCCTTTGTCATAATTAAATGATATCAGATTCTTTATTTTACTATCAAAAAGTCATACACTTATTGTATGGCTGTTAGGCACTACCATCATCATTATCATTTCAGTTATTTAACCAGCAAAAAGCGCCACTTCTCGTCGGTACTGATAGTAATCGCGGTTATCACCTTAATCATTTTAACGGTTCTTCATGTCTTGAGCCCGCAACAGGGAATAAATTTAAATCAGATCTCTTGGGAAATGGTCGTTTTTGCTACGTTTAATACGCTTTTCAGGCTTTTGATTTCTTATTTTTTGTCGCTCGTTTTATCAATTCCCATCGCTCTTTTAATCACCAAAAGCGAACGTACCGAAAGATTTCTGCTGCCTATTGCGGACATTATCCAGTCCGTGCCTGTTTTGGCGTTTTTCCCTGTCGTAGTGGTATTCTTTATAAAATTTAACGCCCAGGAAAGTGCGGTTATATTCATTCTGTTTATGGCCATGCTCTGGAATCTGGTCTTTAGCCTTATCGGCGGCTTAAAGACCGTCCCAAGAGACATCACGGATGCGGCCACCATTTTCCATGTCAAAGGTTTTAGGAAGTTGCGATACATTACAATTCCTGCCGTATTCCCCTACATCATCACCGGCTCGCTTCTTGCCTGGGCCCAGGGCTGGAGCTTGCTGATTGTAGCCGAAGCCCTTCATAGCTATATCCCGGGAGGCACCGCGGCTAACGATCCGTTAGGTTTGGGAAGTTTACTGGTCAATTCCTTTTACAACGGTAAGAATGCCGTCTTTTTGGCGGCCTTGATAGTGATGATCGTGGTTATCGCCCTTCTAAACTTCTTCGTCTGGCAAAAGTTGTTGCACGTTGCGGAAAGGTTTAAATTTGATTGAACTGGCTTTAAAAGACGTCAGTAAGGTCTATAAACAGGAAAAGGTTACCGCACTTGCGGATGTCAGCCTTGAAATAAACCAGGGCGAATTTTTTTGCCTGGTCGGGCCTTCCGGTTGTGGTAAATCGACCATCTTAAGGATCATTGCGGGACTTGAGAAGCCGTCTTCTGGCACCGTCCAGTCGCCTGCGGAAGTATCGATGGTTTTCCAGTCAGGCGCATTGCTTCCATGGATGAATGTCGAAGAAAACGTCTCATTTGTCTGTAAAGCCAAAGGTCTTTCAAGCTTTAAGGCGGAGGAACAAACCACCAGGTATCTTCGCATGGTGGATCTTGAAGGATTCAGATACCACTATCCGAGGGAGCTCTCTGGCGGGCAAAGACAAAGAGTGGGAATCGCACGGGCATTAGCGGTTGAACCGAAGGTGTTGCTTTTGGACGAACCGTTCTCGGCTTTAGATCCTTTGACAACCGACGAACTCCACACTTACCTTTTAAAGATCTGGAAGGAAACCGGCAAAACCATTCTGATGGTTTCTCACCTGCTTGAGGAGGCCGTCCTGCTATCGGACAGAATCGGCATAATGAAAAAAAGCGAAATCGAACAGATAGTCAGCGTAGAATTGAAAAGGCCGAGAAAAGACGATTCGAAGGAGTTCTTAAACACCCTGGAGATTGTTAAAAACATCCTGGAACACTGATGTTTCATAAAGTTAACAAATCAACCGTTATAAAAGCTGCCATCGTTATGACGGTTCTTGCACTTTTACTGTACTCTGGTTTTTGTTTTCTGGTGGCGTACCTGGGAGTAAAACCGGTTACCGGACCGCTTAATATTTCACCGTCTGCCATAGGCAAAAACAACCAAGATATCACTGTTACGACCCGTGATAAAATAAAGCTTAAAGGCTGGCTGTTCCGTAGCAGTAGCGATAAACTGGTCATTCTGGTCACCGGATATGCACAAAACCGACTGGACAACGATTATGGCGGATATTTGATTGCAAAAGATTTGGTAAATAACGGGTACAACGTTCTTATCTACGACGACCGCGCGACCGGGCTGTCCGGCGGAAACTACATGACCCAGGGCATGAAAGAAAGCTTGGACCTTCTTTCCGTTGTAAGCTTCGCAAGGTCAATCGGTTTTAAGGACCAAAATATTGCGCTGATCGGTAACTCGCTTGGAGCAATCGTGATTCTTCAAGATTGCGACAGATTACCGAGCGTGGGAGCGATGGTCATCGATAGCGCGGCCTTCAACGTTAAGGGTATCATGGAAAACATACTCCAAAACCAAAACCATATAAACAAAATCTTTAATCCCGGAATATTTTTTATCCTAAAACACCTTTACGGCATCGACTTTAGCCAAATTCAGCCCGCCGAACATATACTTAAAGCGCCGGAGAGAATATTTCTGTATTTACACGGTGCCTTGGATACGACAATTTATCCTGTCGAAAGCAAGAAGCTTTTAGCCATATCCAATCCCAACAGCAGACTTGTGGTTTTTCCAAACGCCACCCATGTACAAACCTACAAAAGCGACCCGGGTCTTTACCGTCAGAAGGTATTCTCTTTTCTCTCTCAAAATTTGGAAAAATAAATGTTTTCCATCGTCACTTGATTAAAATAAAACTTTTGTCTATAATTCCCTTTTTGTTGAATATGCACGAAAAACCAAGAGCCTGCCAGGAATGCTTAACTGCCCAGAAAGTCGATCGCCAACCGGCAGTTTGCTTTTTGGCAGAATCATCTTCGGCTATCAATCAAAGGTATGCCGGCCACACTTTGAGTAAAGATCAAATCCGTGAGGGGCGAGATACCGTATCACGAACTATTCAGCGGGCTCGTTCGCGCGGTTGTCCTAATTCGGAGATAATTGCATTTCGTGATTCAATAACCGCTGTTCCACTACCCCCAAGGTTCCCGTTCAGTCTTGCGGGGGCAAAACCGGATCCCGCCGGCTTATTTTTACATGACCGTATGGTAGAAATACATCAAATTCACCAAGATACTAAGGGCTTAAAGGGCAGAAGGTATACCCGTTAAATTTAAGGATAGGATTTTTTTTGCTGTGCCCTACAACAGAAACGTCAGTGCAAACAACCCGCAGGAACTACCAAGAAGAGTTCCGCCGATAACATCCGAAAGCCAATGTTCGCCCAAATAGATCCTGCTTATAAACATCAACGCTACTACCGATGCCGTTAAACCGTAAAGTAAATACTTTTGCATGTTTGATAACTTTTGAAGACGGTAAATGATAAATACCAGGATAACGGATAAAAAAAGCGTTCTGGCCAAATGTCCGGAAGGATAAGAAGAACCGGGTTGTACGTATGATGACGGAAAATTAAAACCCAAATCGTATCTAAAAAACCTGTACGAAGGCCCCGGGTGATAAACGAATATTTTCCCGAAAAGTTCCAGAAGATGGAAAAGGGCATAAATGCAAAGAACAAAAATATAACTCATTTTTTTAAATACAAACCATAATAAAAGCAAGATTATGCTCACAATTTCTACACTCCCAAGCAAACTT
The DNA here is from genome assembly GCA_027334565.1 of Candidatus Levyibacteriota bacterium. Classification (GTDB taxonomy): domain Bacteria; phylum Patescibacteriota; class Microgenomatia; order Levybacterales; family UBA12049; genus DAHWUP01. The sequence continues at coordinate 10,342 of DAHWUP010000010.1, forward strand.
AAGAATGAAAACAAGGTATCGAAAGCCCTTGAAATATGGTTTTGCAGTCTAACCGTCGTATTAAAATCAAGCTGCGTAAATAGGTCTTTATGAACGAGGTACGAAAACAACATAAACGCGGCGAACAGAAAAATGCCAAAGACTACCGGAGGAATTTTATCGTGTCTAATCATTAACGAAGGCCTAAGCCTTTTAAGAACTCCTTGAATTCACTACTGATGTCAGGATGTTTCAAACCGAGCTCAACAACCGTTTTCATGTACTCAAGTTTATTGCCCGTATCATAATATTTGCCTCCTTTTATCTCGACCGCAAAAATCGGCACTCCCCTATCTCTTAATTTATTGATCGCGTCCACCAGCCATATCTCTCCTCCCTGCCCGGGATCCAGGCTTCTCAAAGCTTCGAATATCTCGGGCGGTAAAATGTAGGCTCCGTGAGTTGCCAGATTTGAAGGTGCCCTGTCGGGATCCGGTTTTTCTACGATCTGGTTGATCCTGAATACATTATCCTCAACCGGAGTGACGTCGGCAATCCCGTATCTTTTTAGATCTTCCTTCCTTTCGATCCTGACCCCTGAGATAACAACGCCGCCGTGCTTGTCGTAAACATCCATCATTTGCTTAAGCCGCGGAGGCCGTGAATAAATAAACTCGTCTCCCCAAAGCACCGCAAAAGGTTCGGAGTCGATCACCGGCTCGGCCGAGAGTACCGGAGTGCCGTTTCCGTATGCCCCTTTCTGCCTGATGTAAATAAAATTAGCCAGTTCGGAAATCTTTCTAACGTGCCGCATGAGTTCGTCTTTTCCTCCCATCTCCAGGTTTTTTAACAGTTCGGCGTTGGGAACGTCGAAATGGTCCTCTATCGCTCTTTTTGCTGCACCGGTTACGATGATTACGTCCTCTATCCCGGACTCTACCGCCTCCTCGACCACGTACTGGATTACCGGCTTATCGACAATCGGAAGCATTTCTTTAGGCATTGCCTTGGTTTGTGGCAAAAAACGGGTACCAAACCCTGCTGCTGGTATGACAACTTTGCTAATTTTCTTACTCATGAGCTTATTGATTGTAAATCAGGAAACGTTTTTCTGTCAACTGTATTAAATTAAAACAATTTGACTTTTAAAAGCTTACCTGCTTCACTTAAATTAATGCCCGATCAGGATTTATTCGATTATATCACCTACCAACTTTTGGAGGGCGCTAACAGGCAAACAATCTCCGATTCGCTTCTTTCGAAAGGCTGGCAAAAGGAGCAAATAGAAGAAGCATATAATGCCGTTTCCGGCCAGCTAAACCCAACGGTATCACCCCCTGCTCCGCCTGAGAAAAACGAGGATCCATCCGGTTTTGTTGTTCAAAGTCTGGGCGATAAAGACGTTATTTATAGATCCGGCTTCTGGATTGCTTTGGCTTTATGTTTTTTTGAATTTGTTTTGATTTTATATTTGCTTTTTCCAAATCTGGTCAAATCCTATCTTTATCTCGTAAATCCCGCAAAAGAACAACCTGTAAAAACCGGCCAGTCGGCAAATTATCCTCCTTCCCCGTCAAGTGTATCCGTAAATCTTGCCGCTAAAATCTCCCCCGGCGCTTCCGGGAATCGAAATTCCAATTCTTTCCCCACTCCGACCGTTAATTACCCCGGATCTTCGGTCCTACCCCCTGCTGCCGCAGCAAAGATTGGACTTGGAAATTTTCCCGCGCTCGGAGACCCTAACGCCAAAGTGACCCTGACCGAATTCGCCGACTTTAGGGATCCTTTTTCCGCACACTGGTTTAACAATACCTGGCCGAACATCCTCAACGATTATATACATACCGACAAGATCCAATTCGTCTTTAGGCAGTATGCTTTTTTGGGATCCGCTTCAACGGTTGCGGCACTTGCGGCCGAATGCGCCAATGATCAGGGAACATTCTGGGAATTTCATGACTGGCTTTTTACCAATCAGCCACCCGAAAGCGACACCGGTATGTTTACTACCCAAAATCTTGCTAGCGCCGCAGCCTCGATGGGGATGGACTCCGCATCCTTTTCCTCATGTTTAAATAATAAAAGCGATCAGGCAAGCGTTGACACGGATCTTTCGGACGGCGAAAAAGCCGGAGTTTCGGGCACCCCTACCTTTTTCATAAACGGAGTACAACTGGTGGGCGACCAGCCCTACAGCGCTTTCCAGACGGCGATAAACCAAGCGCTATCCGGTTCCAACTGATTTGACTTTTGGCGACCAACTTGGTTAACTAAAATCAATGCCCGATCAGGATTTATTAAGTTATATTAAAGAAGAATCAAAGCGCGGGATAGATAAACAGACGCTAAACGACAATCTTATTGCCAAAGGCTGGCAACAAGCTCAAATTGACGAGGCGTTTATTAACTTACAAAACTCGAATACTGCGCCTCCTCCGCCGCAAATAGAAAAGGAAGCGAATTACCTTCCCGGATTTAGAGGACTTCTAAGTGAAGCGTGGCAAATCTATAAACAAAGATGGAAAACTCTGGTTTCAATCAACCTGATTCCCTTTTTGTTTTTGATACCGCTTCTGGTCCTTTTTATCCTCTATTTTTTTATTTCCAAGTCGCTTCTTAATCCTTCTTCACCAAACATAATTCTAACCATCGTCTTTCTCATAGTCATAGCTTTTTGTGCTGTCGGATTTTTCCTGTTAAGTCTCTGGTCGCCCGTAGCCTTTATTTTTGCAATTAAAGAACGTTCCCGGCAAATAGGTTTTAAATCCTCGTATGGAAAAAGCAGGGGAAAGGTTATTCCGTATATAGTCCTGTCTTTTATAATCGGCTTTTTCGTTGTGTTTGGGTTCATCTTGTTATTTTCCCCGGGGATAGTTTTTATGGTCTGGTTTAATTTCGCGCTTTTTGCGTTGATTTACGAAAACAGCGGAGTTATCGGATCTTTGAAAAAAAGCAGAAAATACGTCAAGGGCAAGTTCTTCGACGTTTTCTACAGAGTTTTGGCGATCGGGTTATTTATACAAATTGTCGGTGCGGTCATATTATCGGTTCCCTTGCTTAATCTATTCTCCTTAATAATTAATTATCTTATACTTGCCCCGCTTTCAACAATCTATAGCGTAATCCTTTATGAAAAATTAAAAGATTTGGACCAAAAACCTCTTTCAAACCCGATCTCAAGAGTGTTTACAGCCGTCATCTTATTCGCGTTTATACTGGCTGCCTTGTGCGCTATAATCTTTGCCGGAGTTATAGGTTATAACTTATTCAAGGGCAACGGGAAGAACAAACCCTTATCCTCCCTAACCAGGCAACAACAGACAAACGTGATACAAATTAGCCCCAAGCCCGGAAACATTTCGGCGCAAAGTCAAACCCAAGGTCCAAAAACCAATATGACTGCCTTGGCAAACGACACAACAAGAAGAAATGATATCTTACAGATACTGAATGCTTTAGGGGCATATGCGGGAGACCACCAGGGGAATTTTCCCCCGAACATGCCTCAGGTAAACGGCTCTCCTCTTGAAATAAGTTCATCGGGAGCCAATATATGCAGCGCTTTGGTGCCCAAGTACCTCGCCTATTTACCGCAGGATCCGTCAATAAATAACGGTACCGGCATAAAGGATTGTAATACAACTTTCGATACGGGATATAAAATATCTATGGATTTATCAGGAAGGATAACCGTGTATGCGCCTTTGGCACAAAATGGCACGATATCGGATTCAAGGTAATACAGCTTCTTCTTTACACCCAAAGGTTTTTCTGTTAAAATATTGACAAATCCCAAAAATACTGAGATTGTATTTCTATGGCGACAACACCTGTAACTTTTTTAAAGGAGGTCCGCGACGAATTGCAAAAGGTGGTCTGGCCGACCCGGGATGAAATAATCAGGTTGACCGGGGTCGTCATTTTGGTAAGCGCCCTGGTAGGAATTTACCTGGGCGGAGCGGATTATCTTTTGACCAAGCTTATCGGCCTGATAGTCACCAAGCACTAAAATTATGGATGACAAAAATTTAAAACAACAAGACGAAAAAACAAAGGACCCGAAAACATCGGGTGATACCGAACCTATGGCTTCGGAAAACCTTACCGTCGATACGCAAGAGACTCAAGATACCGAAAAGGCGCAGGAAGAGCTTGCCGCACCCGAACCCGAAAAAGAACTCAAGGACCCGGCCGAGCCGAAACAGAAACAAATCGAAGCAAAAGAGGAAGAAGGTTTACCCGCTTCCCGGGAAACACAAGTCAAAACAGAGGAAAAAACGGAAAAAGAAGAAAAATCCAAAGCCGCCACTCCCCCCTCCGATAAAGGCCATTTGGAAGACTCGGACCAAGGCAAATGGTACATCATCCACACATATTCAGGACACGAAAACAAAGTCGCCAAATCTTTAAGGCAGAGAATCGAATCGATGGGTTTTGAAAACAGAATTTTCGACATCATCGTCCCGACACGCGATACCGTCAAGGTTTCACAGGGTAAAAAAGAAAATGTCAAAGAAAAGATCTTCCCGGGTTATGTTCTGGTGAAAATGATATTAGACGATGAATCCTGGCTATTAGTCAGAACCACCCAGGGAGTCACCGCATTCATCGGCGCCGGTAATAAACCTACTCCGATTTCCGACAAAGAAGTTGAGGCGATTCAAAAGTTTATGGCCACCGAAGAGCCTCTGTATAAAACGGCCTTTACCGTCGGCGAAGCGGTCAAAATTGTCGACGGCCCTTTCTCGGATTTCTTGGGAACTATCGACAATATAGATGAAGCAAAGGGCAAACTTAAGGTCTTGGTCTCCATTTTCGGACGAGAAACGCCTGTTGAATTAGATTTTCTACAAGTTTCCAAACTATAATCGAAAATCTAACAAAGTCCTGAATGAAGTTAAAGGACAGAACTGGACTTTTTACAAACCGGTAAGCTATAATAACAGAACTTATTGCAAACCTGGGAGTCCCAAGCATAAGTAAAGGGCGCTTGAACCAGTAGATAAGAACCTCTTTGGTGCTTCTCTACTATTAAAACGCATTATTTAAGGTTTAAACAAGAACGATCGTTAAATATCCGACGTCATGGCAGCTAAAAAAGTTAAAACTATAATTAAGATCAATATTCCGGCAGGAGCGGCAACGCCCGCGCCGCCGGTCGGTACGGCTTTGGGCCCGCACGGATTGCCGATAATGGAGTTCGTCAAGGCTTTCAATGATAAAACCGCCGATCAAAAAGGAACTATCGTTCCGGCGGTGATCACGGTTTACGAGGACAGGACCTTTTCGTTCATTGTCAAAAAGTCCCCCATTGCCGAAATGATCAAAAAAACTTTAAACCTTGAAAAAGGTTCGGGTAAGCCCGGCACCGAATCGGCCGGATCCCTGACCCGCGCGCAAGCCGAAGAAATCGCCAAGGCAAAAATGGAAGACTTAAATACCGACGAATTGGAACCGGCAGTTAAAATCGTGGAAGGGGTCGCCCGTTCGATGGGCATAAAAGTGGCATAAGCCACAATTTACAATTTTCAGTTTTCAAATTACAATTCAATTTTAGTGTCACAATGTTTGAAAATTAAAGAATCGAAAATTCAATGAAAATTGATAATCGGAAATTAGAAATTATCTGAAAGGAGTTATATGGGCAAGATCAGAGTCAAAACCTTCGGAGACGAAGAAGCGGAAGAAAAACAAAAAAACGAAATTAAAAAAAGGCACGAGGCCCGCCTTGCCGAGTTGAAGCAGGCCAAAAAAGCCGTCAAGGCGCCGGGAATGAAAGGCGGAGAAAGAGTCGTGTCCGTTGGACCGAGCGAGGAAGAACTGGCGGTTTTGGAACAGTCGGAGACCGCAGCCAAAGCCGAAACAAAAGAAGAGGTCAAAGAAAAAAGCGCACCGAAAGAAAAGATAAAACCGGTAAAGAAAAACTTCCATTCGCAAAAATATCAGTCTATTTCACAACTCGTCGACAAGACAAAAAATTATACTTTAAAAGAAGCCCTGGAGGTTCTTGGCAAACTGCAAAGAGGAACAAACGACGAAACCGTAGAACTGCATGTGAATACCGCAACAGGAGGAATTTCCGGAAACGTCACACTGCCCCACGGAACCGGCAAGAAAACCAGGGTTGTTATTGCCAGTGACAGCCTGATTGCGGAAATCGAAAAAGGGATCGTAAACTTCGATATCCTGCTCGCCGAGCCGTCAATGATGGCAAAACTGGCCAAGGTCGCAAGGATACTGGGACCGAAGGGCTTAATGCCCAATCCCAAAAACGGTACCATTACCCAAAATCCTTCGGAAGCAGTCAAGAAGTACGAAGGCGGTCAGGTGAACTTTAAAACCGAAAAAGCACCCATAATTCATCTAACCGTGGGAAAAATGTCTTTCGGCCCGGAAAAATTATCGCAGAATATCGAAGCTTTGGTAAATGCCATAAAAAAACAAAATATTGTTAATGTAACTTTAAAATCTACCATGTCCCCCGGAATTAAAATAAAAATTTAATTGCGGGTTTAAGTATATGCACGAACGGCAGGGAAATTTAGTTGGGGCGGGACTCTGGGAATTAAGCAGAATTTTACTGCCCGAGGTACAAGGCCAAAACAATCTTCAAACGGCCAAAGAACATCTGACACAAGGTTCTGTCCTTCTGTATAGCAATCACTATCATGACTTCGATCCTTTTTCTTTGGGAAGGGTCATCGATAGCCATCTGACACCCCTTGAACACGTGGATATCTTAACCTCAAGACGTCATCTCGACTCACAAAGAGGGCCTGTCAACCGGCTGCAAAATTTTCTGGTTGACAAAATGAAAGCAGAGAAAGGATTCAACCCTATTTTGGTGGTACAGAATTACGATAAGGAAAAATATCCAGACGCCGAGGAGTTCAACAAACGGGCTTTGGTTGAAGCGGTACGCGACCTTAGGTTACCCGGCAGGATACTTAGTATCGCCCCCGAAGGCACTCGAAGCAGAACGGGTGGTCTGCTTGAGGCACAGGAGGGCTTGGAGCCGATTTTAAGACTTTCCAGAAAAACAACGTTGGCGTTACCAATTGCTATGGAACCTACTCTCACAACACCTTCCTTTATCAGAGCAAGGGTTTTGGTAGGTGAGCCTTTTTCCTACGATGACATCATCGCCGAGCAAGAATCGCATCCGGATTTTTCAGTATCGGACTTGATGATGCTCAAAATCGCCAGGCTGCTTTCCCCGCAGAGAAGAGGTTTCTATGGACCGCTTGTCCAACGCTACGAACTTTCGCCGGAAGCCGTCCCGGCATAAGAAAGGCTTTCATAAAATTTGGGAGGTCAAAGCTTAAAACAAGCTGAAAAATTTGACAAACCGCCCTTCTATGTGTCTAAATTGAATTGTGGACGATAAGAAAAACTCATCGCGTGAAGAAGACAAGAACCGCCAGACAATAATCATGCGCCGTTACATCGAGCTTGTTGCCAGATGGTATGACATCCCGCCTTCCACCAAAACCCTGATAAAACTTCTGCCTATCTTTATAATTTTGGCGGCCATACCCCTTACCGTCAGGCTTTTGCAGCAACCACAGAGTTTGATTCAAAACGCCGCAGCTCCCGCGGTTTACCAGGTCCCATCCACCATAGATTCAACCGGCGCAACCGACGTCTCAGCCGCACTTAATTCCTTTATTGCTTCTGTTCCGGACAATTCTATCATTCAGTTCCCCCCCCAAGGCAAATACCTGCTTAGCCAGGGAATACAAATCGCTCAAAGGAAAGGATTAACTTTTGAAGGTAACGGTTCAAGCCTGATCGACGCTTCATCGTCCGGCGGATCCGACCAGTTAAGTTCATTATTCGTATTGGGACACGCTTACCAAGGAAGCTGGAGCGACAACAATAATAACATCACTGTCCAAGATTTTACGCTAATCGGCAATAACACCAAACCCGGAGTGTTCACGCCGGGTCAGGAGGGGGAAGCCGGAATGGAAATCGAAGGAACCAATAATCTTTTGGTCCAAAACGTAACCGTAAAAGGGGTCTTTGGCGACGGTTTCAAAATAGGAGATGCGTCTAACGGTGTCCATTTGTACAACAATACCGTTCAAAACGCCGGACGAAACGACGTTTCGATCGTTTCCGGTTCAAATATCGAAATCGACCACAATAATTTTACAGAAAGCGGCTATATAACGTTCGACATCGAACCCAACACATCGGGTGAAACTATAGCTTATGTCAATTATCATGACAATGTCATCGGCAGCTGGAAGTCGGCGGAGTTTTTCGCGGTTGACAAAAGTCAAACCGGCGCCGGCATTCACGACATTACCGTCAACAACAACATCATAAGTTACGGTTCGCTTAAAACCTGGGTAGCAAGTAGCGTCGGCAGAAAGCAGAATATCACTTTTACCAACAACGTTTCGACCTTGGGTCCGGTCGCCGGGCCGGTATTAACACTTGCCCATATCGACGGATTGAATGTTTACGGCAATTTACAGAGCCTGACCTCAGGTTCCCTTGCCCAAATCAGCGATTGCACAAATGTTGTTACCGCTCCCCCTTCGGAATCTCCAACTCCGACACCAAAACCGACAGCAGCTCCCTAGCCCCGTTACCGACCTTTACCCGGGTGCCGACTCCCGAATACGTCAAAAAAGTGCCTTAAGTCCATCCTCTGTTAATTCCGCTTCCAATGTCTTTTTACTTGACTAGGCGATAAATATAGGATAAAATCCGCGCATGTCCAGCGAAATTCTTAAAACCAACGATGCTTTATCCTCGTTCGCAGACTCTTGCAGTACGATGCTGTTGGCGCTGGGAACACCGATACTTGCCAACATCATTGCCGCAGCAAACTCCCGCCTTGGTTTACCCACATTAGCCTTAGGCGAAGGCTTGGCACTAGCCTCGTATATTGCAGGTAGAGTCATTGACGTCCAAGGCAACGACGATAAACCCAAACGCCCATTACCTTCGGAAAATTTAAAATCGCTTTTAATCGAATCCAGGTTCTAAAAGTTAGCTACGCTTAATTTTGACTTAATTTACAAAATATAAGATAATTTGGTTATGTTACAGACCGAAACAAAAAATTTAGATATTTCCCATCCGGGAAGATCAAAACAGCTTATTTCCCCTTCTGAGGCGGTAAGTCGAAAGCCTGACTTTTTTACCGGCAGACCCGAGGATGTAAACTGGACATTGAGAATTAGACACTTGGACGGCAGAATCGAAGAATTACCCGTAGGAACCGACTGGGAAGCAATTTCAAGGTTTGGTTCGGTGCGATCAGCAGTCGTAACCAAACCCGACGGTACTCCTGACTTTGACAGACCCAGATATGATGAAGCTCCCAACATTAATGCTATTGTTTGGGGCCGGGATAAAAAAACCGGTGAAATTAAAATAGGAATAATTAGCCAAGCCAGGCCTCATGCAGACAATGTGTTTGAACAAACCGATAAACCAATGGTATTTGAATCAATACCTATGGGTTTTATGTCTAAAATTGTAGGTAAGGATCAGGTAGAAAGATTGGAACATCCAGAAGAAGCTGCCGCAAGAGAAGCAAGTCAGGAAGCTGGCGCCTCGATCGTAAAAGATATAACTTATCCTGAGTACCCTAGCCATTATCCCAATCCGACTTTCGTAGGCACAACTTCGGACGTCGTATTTGTTGAAGTTGATTTAGATAAAGTAGACAAAATGAAAATAGACAGGGACGAATTAATTTACAAAGCCGATTATATACCCCTTTCCCAGGTACTTAAAGATATAAAAGCTGGGAAAACTGATATGGGTATAGCCAGAATGGCAACTTCGAATTCGGTAATTTTAATGTTCCTGTCTACCTTAAACACATACCAAAATGCAGAAAGAAACCAAAGTCTACTGTCTATAGAGGGTGAAGCGAATAGAGCCTTCAAAAAGGATGACCCCGCAGGGTATTTGATGCAAAGACTAAGAATCTCTAAAATAAAACATCCCGACAGATACGCCGATAACGAAAAGAGGGCGAAAGTCTATTTGGCAAAAAATGCTCAGGAGAACAAACAGAATGAAATAAAATCTGTCTCGGAACCACAAACTCAATCGGGAAAAAGTATCTTCGACAGGGCTAGGAGATTTTTGCTTCGAAGATAATCTCTTGACGCCAGCTTTCGGGTTTGTTAAAATTACATTTACCTAAGACAGTGAGTTTCTAACAAAAGAGTAATTCTCACCGAGGAATCTTATGTTCGTATTCGGACCGGTGAACACTTCTTAGGAAGTGTTTTTTAATGCTTATGTCAGAAGAAAAGAAAATCTCAGCCAACAGGCAGAAAAAAATTGAAACGGTGAGTCAGCTTTCCGATAAATTCGGCAAAGCAAAGGCCGTGGTTTTTACCAACTATCAGGGCCTGACCCACAAACAGCTGGAAGCCTTTAAAAAAGCCATCAAACCCCTAAAAGCGGAATATCTTGTGGCCAAGAACAGCCTTCTGACGCTTGCTTTGGCAGAACAAAAGATCAAATTATCGGACGATAAGGTTCTTCAAGGACAAACCGGTACACTCTTCTTATACGAAGACGTAATTTCCCCGCTTAAGGCCTTGGCAAAAACCATCAAGGAGTTAAACCTTCCTTCGGTCAAATTCGGGATCATGGACCAAAAGGATTTTGTTTCCGATGAACAAATCTTAAAGCTTTCCACCCTGCCTTCACGTGAGGTTCTGCTTGCCCAATTGGCCCAAAGCCTAAAAGGGCCTGTCTTCGCACTTCACCGCACCCTAAACTGGAACCTGCAAAAACTGGTATTAACGCTTAATGCGGTTTTAAAAGTTAAGCCTGCTGCAGCTGCTGCCCCTACTACCCCGGCTTCAGATAAAACCCCGACAATGCCGCAAACGCCGGCACCTACACATAGCGAACCGGTTACCGCAAACGCACCCTCCACACCACTAGAACCACCCAGCATCGAGCCTTCGGAACCGGAGACTATCCAAGCGGAAACCCCTGAGGAAAAGGCAAAAGAAATCCCAACGCCTGAAGCAGTTAACGAAGAGTTAAAAAAGGAAGAAACAGAAGATCAAACTAAAGAAGGGCCCAAAGCCCCAGAGGGAGGTGAGAATTGATATGGCAAAATTGAAACAGGAAGAACTGCTCAAAGCGGTTGAAGAAATGTCAGTTCTCGAACTCTCGGAATTCGTCAAAGCGTTGGAGGAAAAATTCGGTGTTTCGGCACAAGCCATGGTGGCCGCCGCTCCAACACAATTTGGAGCTCCCGCAGCAGAAGCAGCCGAAGCAGTAGAAGAACAAACGGTCTTTAATGTAGTAATCGCCAATGCCGGCGCGAACAAGATCGCCGTCATCAAAGCGGTCAGGGAATTGGTCCCGACCTTAGGCCTTGCCGACGCAAAAGCATTGGTCGACACTGCACCAAAGGAAGTTATGACTGCGGTCAACAAGAAAACCGCCGACGAAGCGAAAGAGAAACTTACCGCAGCGGGCGCCACCGTTGAACTCAAGTAATTGAGATCAAGGCAAGCACTCTTGGGGCGCACGACAGTCTAACTAAAATAGTGAGACTGAAGTACCTTTGGGGTACGCCACCGTTGAGTTGAAATAACTCAAGAAAAGCGAGCAAGACGAAGTACTCTTGAGTATGCCCTTAGGGCATACGACAGTCGAACTAAAACAATACGCATATTTGTATTTCGTGTCTGATATTTAGTATATAAGCTAAATACAAAATACTATTTTTACTGGAATCTGACGTTACCGCCGATCCTTAAAGTTCCATTTACGGCCGAATTGGCCACCGTGCACCCGGAACTGTTTACAGTTCCGTTTCCACCATTATAAGTCGAAGTTCCTCCTGCTACCGCTATCGCGGGAGTCAGTGCATCACCAAACCAATTAGCTCCGTTAGTACATGATATTGCCAATCTTCCTCCTCCTCCGCCGCCTCCGTTTCCCCCAATACCGTTACCACCGTCCGCGCTTATCGTGCCATTTCCTTGCAATTCTCCAACGTACAGATACATACTTCCACCAGAACCTCCGCCGCCAACATTATTTGCTCCATCTATTCCATTCGCTGTCAACGTCCCATTTATTAATAGCGTTCCTGTTGTTGCGAGTTTAATTGCTCCTCCACCTGCTCCTCCCACAGCATTACTTCCTCCGCCGCCGGACCCCAAATCAATTGGTGCAGTAGATGAACCGTAAGAAGAACCACCGGCCGCCCCGCTATTATTTCCAGTTCCCCCTACTCCCCCATAACCACCACCACCCGCTCCCCAACTCGCAACCCCTTGTCCTCCGCCTGGACCTGAACCTGATGCGTCGAGTCCTCCGCCTGCATAACCCTGACCGTTTGCATTTATCGAACTCGTCGATGGTATAGTGACATTCCCAGTCAGGTTAAGGAATACTCCGACACCGTTTGAATTAGTAGTATAAGAACTTGCTATAGTGATTGTCACTCCTGAACCTATCGTCGTTTGCCCTGAAGAGCTTATTGTAAACAATGTGGCATTGCTTGGTCTAAAAGTGACGCTCGCATTAATGGTAACGTTTCTAAAATTCCAAGATGGTCTGTCGTTTCCATTCCAAAAACCATTTAATGAATAAATTGAAATATCGTCGTTTACCCCAGAACTTTCTATAAATGCAGTTCCATAATTTCCTCCGACCCCTCCCGAACCTGGAGAAACATTTGTATTTCCCGAGAAGCTATTTGCTAATGAATAATACATCGCAATTCTTCCCCCACCGCCGTTACCTCCATTTCCTCCAATACCCCCTCCACCTATAGCACTCACACTACCGTTCCCCATCAAAGTACTTGCCGAAATATATATACTTCCCCCTGATCCACCTCCTCCAACATTATTCGCTCCATCATTTCCGTTTGATGAGATTGTTCCGTTAATCGTCAGAGTCCCGGTTGTCGTAATTCTTATAGATCCTCCTCCAGATCCTCCAACAGCGTTACTTCCTCCACCACCGGAACCAAATTCCCCTGGAGACGGAAAAGAGCCATAGGTAGAACCGCCTACTGCGCCACTGTTGTATCCATTACCCCCCGCACCTCCATAACCGCCCCCTCCTGCCCCCCAGCTTCCGACCCCCTGCCCGCCTCCGGGACCTGAGCCTGATACGCCAAGTCCTCCACCGGCCCAACCGGCGCCGTTAGCGGTAATAATTCCTGATATATTTGCCGTCGTTGCGGAAATGGTAGCTATTCCGTAGTTTGAGACCTGGTCAAAATTATAAACCGTTGCGGTTTCGCCGTTATTTACGGTTAACGTACCGATATTGTAATGGTTTCCTGCGATTCCTCCCGGACAATCGGTTGCCGGATCCCAGTCTGTTCCCTGATGGTCTCCGCCGCCAAGACATGTATACATTTGCGTTAGATTAACTGTGCCGTTACTTCCTCCCGATCCATAGGTACCTAAAATTGCTGCTCCTGCCGGCGTCAGACTGTTTCCGGCCCAACTATTTGTTCCATAATATACCGCAACTCTTCCGCCACCGCCGCCGCCACCAGGACTACAGTTTCCGCCTGCTCCGCCGTTTGCCTGAATTGTTCCGCTCCCAGCAAGAGATGTGGTAATTATGTATATGCTTCCTCCGGAACCTCCTCCGCCATCGTAGAACCCGCAAGAGGATACGCCATTGGCCCCGTTTGCACTGATTGTTCCGCTAACCGTCAATGTTCCCGAAACTGTTATTTTGATCGCTCCCCCTCCGTTTCCTCCGGATGACGTTCCGCCTCCGCCACCGCCCCCACCGGAGCCTAAATCTGAAGGAGCGGTAAGTGATCCGTAGGTGCTTCCTCCCGTTCCTCCTGCTGTACCGGTGTTTCCTTTACCGCCGTAACTGGCTCCTCCGCTGGTAGGATTTCCTCCTCCTGGTCCGGAGCCTATATTGCCGGGTGATGCGCCGGCATACCCTTGGGAATTGGCTGTAATAATCGAGGTTGAGGGAACTGTTACATTACCTGTTAATTTAAAAGAAACTCCAATCCCGTTTGA
>DAHWUP010000011.1 GCA_027334565.1 Candidatus Levyibacteriota bacterium
TGGTAATTTGAAACTTTTGAGAAGATGATAGAGTGCTGCTCGCCCGGTGAGAAAGGTAGAAATTGAAAGCTGAGAATTGAAAATTGAAAATTCGGAAAGAATCCGCCGTTTAACTTCATCGGATTCTTTTCCGGTATACCAACGCCAGGGTTGAAACAAAAGTTTAAATGACAGCCAGGCGTCGGACCAGGATTCGTTGGGGGCAAAGTCGGTGGAAATCATATAAAAATCGGTTTCTGTAACAGATCTATTCTATATGTTTTGTCTTTCAGTTTGATACTGAAATTGTGGCCGTAAGAGATGACGAGGCGGTCGGCCGGGATAAAGCCGAAGCCGCCGGCCCGCGTTGTCAGTCCATGCAGCCTTCGCCATTCGACCGCCGGATCCATGGGGAACCAGGATTTATCAGGTAATTGAGCCTCAAGCCAGGCATGCATGAATAAGAGTTCAAAGTTCCAGGTTCCAAGTTCAAAGCCGGATAGCAACTTTGTATATAAGTTATCTTTAATAATAAATCCGGAAACGAGACGGGTGGGAATGCCGGCGGATTGGAGAAGCGACATGAGAAAAGTGGAATATCCGCCGCAGTCCGTTATTCTCTCCCCCATTGCCTGCTTGTAGGTATATAATCCGTCAGTTGGTTTGCCATACGTTAAATATTCTAAAGCAAAATCGTAAAGCGGGTGAATAATTTTTACCAGACGTTTTTGTTTGCCGATAATTTTTTGCGTCAGAGCTTTAATTTTTTTATCTCGGCCGTTAACGAAACGATTGTTACAAATAATCGGATTGCCGTAATCAGCAAGAGAAAATGACTGATCGACGTGAGTTTTATAGGAGTTGAGGCGGGCGGAAAATTTTATTTTAGCTTTATCGGAGACGTCGTTTAAGGTAAAGACAGCAACGCGATTGTCTACAATATTTTTTATTGTTGAACTAATGGATTGTTTTATTGTCAGGCCAGTAATTATTTGATAGGAATTTGTTTGCGGTAGGGAGAAAATAGCGTACTCTCCCCTATCTTTGGGAATCGTCAGACAAAACCGATATGGGTGGTTCAGAGATTGATTAACAAACTTCTGAATTGGTTAAACGATTGGATATTGTCGAGTTTTTTGCCGTTGAGGAAAAAAGTCGGGGTAGCGTTGATGCCGGCTTGGTTACCGGAAGCAATATCGGCATTGACTTTGTCCTTGCCCGATTGAGAATTCATGTCGGCTTTGAATTCGTTGGTATTTAATTTCAACTTTGTGGCTAACTGGATAAAATAACTGGTTGGATCAGACAAATTCGCCCAATTATCTTGGGTAGCAAAAAGTTCATCAACATACTGGAAAAACTTCCCCTGTTTTCCCGCGGCTTCGGCAGCATAAGCGGCGGTCATCGAGTTTGGATGGATTTGGTAAAGCGGAAAATCACGCATAACAAAAGTGACTTTATCTTTTATTTTCGCATCGGCGCTGCCGGAGGCGACCATCTGATTGATAAGGGTATGAAATTCCTTGCAGGCCGGGCACTCAAAATCGGTGTATTCGACCAGAATATTTTTTTTGGCCGGTGACCAGGTAACGTGGTCGTCGGACTTGACGACATTTATTTGCCGATAGACGGTAGGAGTCGCGGTATTAGTCAATTGATACGCGACAAAAAGAAAGGCAAAAAGGACGACGACGGAAATGACGATGGCGATAATCGTTTTATTGGTCATGGGTGTTATAATTATAACTAATTAATATGAAATTTGTTTATTGGTTGATTTTAGCTGGACTGATTTTGTTTACCGTTTATACTATTAGTCACCGGTCGATATCGCAGAATAAGTCAAGCAAAATTCAAGTAACCGCTTCTTTTTATCCGATGTTTTTTTTCGCCTCACAAATTGGAGGGAATAAAGCCGATGTGCAAGATATCACGCCGGCCGGTGCCGAACCACACGATTACGAACCGACGCCGCAGGATATGGTTCGGATTGAAAATAGCAGCCTGTTGGTTATAAACGGCGGCTATCTCGAAGCCTGGGAAAGCAAAATAAAAGATATCCTGAAAGGTTCTTCGACCGTGATCGTGACGGCAGCGAACGGATTAATTAACGATAAGGATCCGCATGTTTGGTTGTCTCCCCCGCTCGCCAAAGAGGAGGTAAAAGCGATTCTTACCGGTTTTATCAAAATCGATCCGAAAAACGAAAACTATTATCAAACCAATGCTGATAAATTGGCAGGACAGCTTAACCAATTGGACCGGGATTACCGTCAGGGATTAGCGGTTTGCCATACCCGCGATTTTGTCACCGCTCATGCCGCTTTCGGTTATCTGGCAAAAGCCTATGGACTAAACCAGATTGCCATCGCCGGTATTTCACCCGATGAGGAGCCGTCGGCGCAAAAAATGGCGGAAATTGCCGATACGGTCAAAAAAAACAATATCCAATATATTTTCTTTGAAAAACTGATCAGCCCGAAATTGACCAATACCATCGCCGCCGAAACCGTGGCAAAAACTTTGGTCATAGATCCGATTGAAGGGCTGACGCCGGCGGAGATGACAGCCGGCCAAAATTACTTTACAATTATGAAGAACAACCTTAATAATTTACGAATTGCACTGGGATGCCGGTAGACCATACCAAAAACATTATTGAAATTAAAAATGTCTGTTTTGCCTACAGTGGTGATCAGTGGGTACTGAGAAATATTAATCTTGATGTTCATCAGGGTGATTATCTGGGAATAATCGGTCCCAATGGCGGCGGGAAAACGACTCTCCTTAAAATCATGCTCGGTCTTTTGAAACCGCAGGAAGGAACAGTGAAATTATTCGTTAATAAAATCGGTTATGTGCCGCAGAAGGCGGTAAATTTTGATGTTAATTTTCCGTTAACGGTAAAAGAAGTGGTGACAATGGGACGGTACGGAGAAAAAGGACTGCTAAAAAGTCTCGATAAAAATGATGAAGTGATCATTAAAAAATCACTCGACCAGGTCGAGATGTGGGGCTACCGCGATAAAATTATCGGCGATTTGTCCGGCGGGCAGGAGCAGCGAGTTTTTATCGCCCGCGCATTGGCGACGCGGCCGGAAGTGGTCATCCTTGACGAACCAACGACCGGCGTCGATGAACAAAGCCAGAAGAAATTTTATGCACTGCTGAAAAAATTGAATGAAGAATTGAATTTGACCCTGATTCTTGTCAGTCATGACAGCAATGTGATTGTCCATGAAGTAACGGAAATTGCATGTATCAACAAGACCATTGTTTATACCATTGATCCGAAGAACTTTTTAAAAATGAAGTACCATAAACACTAATGTTAGATATTTTTCAGTATGGTTTTATTGTCCGCGGATTCGAAGCAGGATTAATTATTGCCGTCATTTCTCCATTGATTGGGATGTTTTTGGTGTTGCGTCGCTATTCTCTGATCGCCGATACTTTGTCCCATGTATCTTTGGCGGGCGTCGCCATCGGCCTGTTGCTTGGTATCAATCCGATCATTGGCGCCATTATCTTTTCCGTTTTTTCCTCTTTTTTCATTGAACGATTGCGGATCAGCAAAAAAGTATTTGGCGAATCGGCACTGGCGATTTTCCTTTCCGGCAGCCTGGCAGTGGCGATTGTCCTAATAAGTATCGGAAACGGATTTAATGTCGACTTATTCAGTTATCTGTTCGGCTCGATTCTGACGGTTAAGGCATCGGATGTAGTTATAATCGGTATTTTGGGAGCGATTACGATTTTGCTTCTTCTCGCCTTTTACAAAGAACTGGTATTTATTACCTTTGATGAAGAGGCGGCCAGGGTGAGCGGCATTCCGACAAAATTTATAAATATCCTACTTATTCTATTGGCAGCCCTGACCGTTTCTTTGGCGATTCCCATTGTCGGTGTCCTATTAATTTCCGCTTTAATCGTCATTCCTGTAGTGACCGCTTTGCAGTTTCGTACTTCATTTAAGAATTCGCTTCTTATAGCTGAAGTTTTGTCGATTATTTCCGTAGTTGCCGGCATTTTTGTCTCGTTTTATTTAAATTTGTCGACGGGCGGGACCATCGTTTTAATTACCATTATTCTTTTTGTCGGTATTTATCTGTATAAAAACCTGATTTGATAGATGATGAGAATATATCCGGTCCGCAATAGCGTCAGACTAATTTTACTCAACGACAATAATGAATTGCTTCTTATGTGTATTGAAGACCCGCGAACAAAATCGATCGGCGAAAAAGCCGGCAGGCGTTTTTGGGTGACGGTCGGCGGCCGGATCGATCCCGGCGAGACATTAATGGCGGCGGCTTTAAGAGAGTTGTATGAGGAATCGGGATTGATTAAAGATGACGTTAAATTCGGACCAATTGTCTGGCGGCGGGAGCTGGACCTGATTATATACGGTAAACCTTATCGGTTAAAAGAAAAATATTTTGTCGCCCGGACGAAAAAGAAAAAAGTGGCGCTGACAAAGTTGTCAAGTGAGGAAACCGGCGTCGTCAAAAATCTTTCCTGGTTTTCTTTTGATCAGATTGTTCACAGCCAAGATCCAATATATCCGGAGCTTTTGGTTAAACATCTTCCCAACATTATCGCCGGCAAGTATCCGCAGGAACCGGTGGATGTGACTTTGTATAATAAATAATCTGTCATGAAAAACGATAGTGGAAACGTAAAAATCGTCATTATCCCTCACCCGATTGAGCACAAGCCGGTAGAAAAGCAGGAAGTGATTTAACGAGAAATGATCTTTTCCACCTCTTCCCGGAAATGCTCGAAGGCGCCGTGGATTTTTTTCATCTTTTCGGTATTAAGATTTCCTTTAGCGGCGTTGGAAAATATCAAACCGGCCGTTTGGCGTATCTCTTCCCTGATTTTAGAAAAAAGATTGTCCTGTTTTCCCCATGGGCCATGGACCCGCTGGCGCATCTCTTCCAGTTCATCCTTGTGTTCTTTTAGATACTTAAGGCCTTGATCGGTAATCGCGTACACTTTCTTACCGGTTTTTTGGTCGTTTGTGACCATATCCTCGTCTTCCAAAAGCTGGAGCGTCGGATAGACCGCGCCCGGACTGGGGCTGTAAAATCCATGGAAGCGGTTTTCCAATTCTTGGATTATTTCGTAACCGTGCCGTGGTTTATTCTGCAACAGATCGAGAATGACAAACTTGATATCGCCCCGGCCGAAACGGGGACCAAACCCACCAACGCCAAATCCGCCAAGCCAATTTCCTCCCATTCCATGCCTACTTCCCCACATATTTTTGTTCACCCCCTTTCGATTTAAAAGTAAGATGATATAATATCACGATATATCGTATAACTATTGTGGAAAAATGTCAAGGGAAAATTTTTTCTATTGCATTCGCTCAAAAAAAGTATTATTCTATTTACGCTTTTTTAAAATTTGCACTTGGGTAACGGGAACACTGTGAGAATCAGTGCCTGTGCCGCAACGGTAAGATCTGCCTTCGCCCTAACGGGCTTCGGCGGACAAGGCCGGAACCGTCCAAGTCGATAACCCCGCGCAGGGAATTTTATGCTGACACAAGAAGCCCGTGCTGCTTACCGCACACAATCAAATGAAGCCTTTCCCCAAAATTATGAACGGAAAATCAATCCCCTCGCCCTCCGCGATGATGTCGAGTCTTATTTGAAGGAATACCGTTTGCAAACGCAGATCAATAAATACGAATTAAATTTTTCTTTCGGCAATAGTGAGTACCGCCATTTGCGGGATACCTATGACGGGGAAACGATGATTGAAAAGGGAAAAAAAGCGATCGAAAGAAGAATCAGGGAAGGCAAAAGCGTCAACCGGGAGGAAGCGGAACTGGAAGGATTGCAATTACTGGAAGACCAACTCCAGGTGGCCCGGCCGGGAGAGGTGCTTGTCTGGGCCAGCCCGCCCGGACCGAAAAACGAGGGTTACGGCAATTACGGCTTTTTCTATATTGGTAACTTATCTTCCGGTAAACAAGCTGGCGATGTAAGTTTGGAAATGGAAGCAGTCCGTGTCGAACAGCCGACGATTGATCAGTTCAACAAGACAATTCAGACGATCGGCGGCTACGATTTCCATTTTGACAAGGCGGAAGATTTTCTATCCCACCCGTTGATATTGTCGGAATTGAAAGGGGATGTGTTGCCGGTGCTGCATGATGTCTTCGGCTTTTCGCCTGATCCTTCGAAGATGGAAAGGGATCAGAGAATCCTGAAAATCATGCAGTCAAAAATCCAGGATTTCATCCAGGCGGTCAAAGCCGGCATACCGAAAATCGAATTGCTGCAGCAATTCCATATTTTGGAAAACTTGGCGGACGATTTGAAAGTGAATATCGACAAGATTGATTTGACGCATTGGTTAACCGTGTCCCCGGAACAAATGATGATCCGTTACGATCATCAGCCGGCATTCGCCGGCGGCAGCTGCGGCGGCAGCACAGAACATAATTCCGATGCGCCCTGGGATCACAGCAATGATCTCTTTAATTCATTCTCGACGTTGAAAGAATTATTTAATGGCGACAGATATCCGGATTATCAGTGCGATAGTTGCGGTACAACCATTCACGGAGAATCGAAAAACGACCGGAGTTCATGGACGCCGAGCTGTCCCAAATGTGGTAAGGTATTTAATAAATGTTAGGATAATTATCCGATTTCTTTTCACCTGTTTCCCCGGTGCCGATTCCAGCGGTTGGGATTGCAATCTATTTACTATCCGCTTTCAGGGTTTTGATGGCTTCCTGGACCGTCGTCATGAATTGCGCCGGGAAGATGATGGTCGAATTCTTTTCCGTTGCTATTTCGGCCATCGTTTGCAGAGTCCGCAGTTGTAAAGAGACGGGATGCCGAGTGATGAGGTCGGCCGCTTCGCCCAGTTTCTGGGCGGCCTGAAATTCGCCCTCGGCGGCGACGATTTTGGCGCGTCGTTCCCTTTCGGCTTCTGCTTCCTTGGCCATCGCCCGCTGCATATTTTCGGGCAAGACAATATCCTTGATTTCGACGGCCGTCACCTGAACGCCCCACGGTTCTGTATGAGCGTCGATGACATTTTTGATCTGGGTATTGATATCGGAAGTGGTTGACAGTAATTGGTCGAGGACGAATTGGCCGACAACATTGCGGACGGTTGTCTGGCTGATTTGATTGACGGCCTTCTCTATATTTTCGATGGCGATGACGGATTTTTGCGGGTCAACCACATGGTAATAAGCGACGGCGGCAATATCGATGGAGACATTGTCCTTAGTGATGATTTTTTGCGAGGGGATTTCCATTGTCACCGTCCGTAAAGTCGTCAGCTGCATCCGTTCAAAAATCGGGATGAGGATGATCAATCCCGGTCCGCGGACCCCGGTCACCCGGCCCAGGAAGAAAATCACTCCCCGATCGTATTCCTGGACGACCTTGACGCTCATGAAGAAAAAGACGACGGCCAGCACGATTAATATTCCGAGCACTGTCATATTATCAGTATATATTATTTCAGGGATAAATCCAGTACTCCACTTCGTCAAGAATATTGCCCGACAGATTCTTCTTTTTGTATTCATCCCTGATTCCCCCGCCGAGGGCTTCGACGATCCGCCGGCTGGGAAAATTTTTCTTATCGATCGGGTATTTGATATATTCGTATTCGATGTTTTCGTCAATCCATTTTTTCAAACCGGTCATTGCCTCCAAGCCGTAATTTTTGCCGTGGGCGCTTTTTTTCAGCCAGATTCTCAACTTCAAAATTTTTTTGTCGATGTCGATGGCGCTTTCCGGAGTAAATTCCCTAAAAATCGTTGCGGCGTATCCATCTGAAGCGGTTTCAGTTTAAGGCGACTTGTTTTGATGCCCGTTTGGTGAAGGTTGAGCATTAGCTGAAGCGGAATTTTTTTAAAAGGAAACCGGTTTCGAATCGGGGATTGGTGATGACCCATTTATATAAAAGCGGCGAAACGACGGCGGACAAGATGATATTGCCACCGAGGTGATACAGGGTAAAAGGAATTTGACCAACGATAGTTGCCGTTAATGACTGATGAAACAGTAATACGCCCGTTCCCACTCCGGTGATGGCGTCGTAAACGATGGTAGCGGCGACGGCAAAACCGACGAAATGCTTGACACTCGCCGATTTATTTTTAAAATAAAGGCCGGCGGCAACTCCCAATAATCCATACGTTGTTGCTGTTACCAGCGACCAGGTGCCGAGAGTCCCGGTCAAAATGTCAAATATCAATATTGCCGATAAACAAAATATCAATCCCGACAACCAACCCCACTTTTTGGAAAACGGCATCATCGTCGCCATGACCGGTTCGACGTTGGGCGGGTGAGGGATGATCCGCAAAATCACGACCGTCAGGAGACCGATAAAATATTTAATA
This sequence comes from Candidatus Levyibacteriota bacterium, assembly GCA_027334565.1. Classification (GTDB taxonomy): domain Bacteria; phylum Patescibacteriota; class Microgenomatia; order Levybacterales; family UBA12049; genus DAHWUP01. Next base: position 8,366 of record DAHWUP010000011.1, read on the forward strand.
ACATTCTTAGTCGATTTCATCGTTCACATCTTAAACTGTTCCTTGTAAAATTGCAAGGTTCTTTCGATGACCGTTGTCCAGCTGCCCCGGTCAAAATTGTGGTCTTCACCCGGGTAAGTATAATAGTCGATTTTTATGCCTTTTTTTTCCAGAATATCCGCCAGTTCGTCCGACCACTTTTGCGGTACTTCCTCGTCGGCTGTCCCCTGATCCAGTTGCAGCGGTGCCTTTATCCAGCTGAAATAATTAGTGAGCGAATATTTTTCCGAATCGTAATCTTTTTCGAAATTAGCAACGACTTGGCGTAACGCCTTGCCGTGATCGTCAACTTCATCTGTATAATACAAAATGGAATATGGAAACGGTTTTGATACCGGTGCCCAAAGGACGGTCGGAAAAGTGGCCCCGGAAATTTCCAAGATAGACAAAGCGATTTGGCCGCCGTTGCTATGCCCCCAGATACCGGTATGGATACCGTCGAAACGAACCGGTAGCAATTTATCCGCCAGCGATCGATTGAGATTTTTCAGAGAGGAAATTAAATCCATGACAGTGACATAAGTCAGAAAGCGGTCCTCCATTGGCTCTTTTGGCGCCGGATCGGAAAAACCATAACCGAGAAAATCCGGGGCGAGAGTGATGAAACCATTTTGCGCCAAATATTCTCCGTCCCGCAATGTTCCGTATCCCGGTACGTAACCTTTTTTGTCGACATAGCCGCGGATGAGGATAATGACGGGATATTGGCCGGCAGTTTTTGGTACGTTCATGAGGCCGCTGACCCTTTTTCCGTTCACGTAAGAATAATAGAGATAAGAGGCAAATACCGGATTGTCCTTGATGACTTTGTCGATGACAATTGAACCGTCTGAAAACTGGGAAAGATGAAGCGAGGGAAACGAATACTGAGCTAACGTTTTTATGGGAATGTTGCCGCCGGTGCCGAGGGGAGAAATGATTTTGGTAACGGAAAATCGTTTAACAACGATAAAAGCAATAACGATTATGACGATAAAACCGATGGTAGCGAAGACCTTTTTCATGCGCTACGTTTGATTATAGCAAACTGTAAAAATCATTCCTTAAGTGATAAAATAATGGTAGTGATCAGGAGAAGTCGCATAGTGGACGAGTGCGTACGCCTGGAAAGCGTATAAGACCGTAAGGTCTTCGCGGGTTCGAATCCCGCCTTCTCCGCCAAATGAGCACCGTAACAAAATTGTCACCTGAACTTTAGAATAAGATCGGTACATCAACCCGCTCTTTTTTTGTTTGATCTACCCCTCGCTTACCATTAAGATAGCGGAATTTAAGGCTACAATCGGTGAATTTGGTATCTCCGTGGGTCTTGTCTAGTTAACGGTTGAAAAACTGCTAAAATAGACTGTTATGAAGACCCAAAGAGCGTTTTTAAAACGATCAAGAATTTCGAGGGTGAAATTTCATCTTATAGTAAAGTACTTTTGTGATGACTTAACTGCCCTCACAACCAGTAAACTGGTAGAGGTCAATAGACATACGGTTGAAAGATATTACACCCTACTGAGAAGGCGAATATTTGAGGAATCGTTGAAAGAGGAGAAATTACAAGGAGAAGTCGAGGTTGATGAGAGATATTTTGGTCCAACCAGGGTACGAGGGAAAGAAGGACGAGGAGCAGGGAAAAAGATACCCGTGATTGGTCTTTTGAAACGGAACGGGAAGGTGTACACCAAAATTGTAACCAACTGTAGCCGTGAGGAGCTCATGCCGGTTATTAAAGGCAAGGTCATTGAGGGATCAACGGTCTACACTGACGGATGGACAAGCTATGATGGGCTACTCCTCTATGGCTACAAGCACAGACGAATCTATCACAGCCATAATGAGTTTGCCCGTGGTAAAAACCATGTGAATGGTATTGAATCCTTCTGGAGTTACGCCAAACGAAGGTTGAGGAAATTCAATGGGGTTGCCAAGAACAAATTCCTGTTATACTTGAAAGAGTCAGAGTGGCGGTTCAACCACCGAGGAACTATGAAACAATCGCTGAAAAAACTTATCGAATTTAAGACTTATAGTTATTAGTTATCTAGACTAGACCCTTTGAGAAAGTCAGGAGGACATCTTAGAGTTTTTTAAAAGAGGATACGTTAATCATATTGAAAAGATGAAATTTTAACTTTGGGGTATTATATCAATTTAAAGAAGTTAATTCAGACCCATTTTTTGACACTTAAGCCTACTTAAGCCATAAAAATTCAAAAGACCAAAGTTCAAAAAGCCAAAAGAACCAAGAGACCAAAAATCAAGAACCTAAACTATCGAGAAGGGCAGATCCCCAAGCTGGAGACCGAGAGGCCGGGATCGTAGTCGTCCACGTTCAGACCAGTCGAGCCGAAGTAGCCGACGAAGACAAGACTGCCGAGGGACGAGCGCGTTTGTCCCCAATCATAAACGCCTCCTAATAGGCGCTCTCCTGTATTTGTGTAGTAAAGCATAGTGTCCCAAACAGTCTCCGTGGCTGTTCTTCTTTTTATATCAGCACTAGTTGCCCCTTTTCTTTTAAGACCGCCCTGATATTGTTTTAACAGAGTTTCTTGATCGTTCCAAGTTTGATTCAAAGATCCATCTAATACCTCTTTTTTAACCAATGCCCATTGAAGTTTTATTTCTCCGACACCAGCTGTTTTATAGAATTTTTCATCTGCATACCAGTCTACTGAACTAGAGTGATAAAAGGGGGTTCCTGATTTTCCGAGCGGGTCTTTTTTAATTAATTCTTGAAGCTCTCGAAGTGTTATCGGCACTTCTCTACCTCCACGAAGCATAGTGTCCGGTCGCAGTACTAACATTTCCCCGTTCTGTTTGGCTAACTGTAAGTCTTGCTCTGTATAAGTAAAGGCTGGTAGTTTATCAACGTCAAATTCAACATTAACACCGATCGCCTTAAGTTTTTGCTCCATCGTTCTAATTGCATCCTTGCCTAAAAAGTCTCTTCCAAGAACCTCTTTTGCTCTCTCCATCATGCCACCCAAATTTTCAACTTGAGGCTCTTCTGCCTCAACAACTTCTTCTCCAAGCAATTCTTCAGCTTCGGCAGATACCGGACGCTTGAAACGTCTATAAGGATCGAGTTTCGCAACTCGACCAGCAGATAAATAATCACGGCTTCCCTTTTTGAACGCTTTTTTTGCTGTATTTCCGCTCCAACGATCTAATGTCTCCTGTGTTAGTCCCGATACCATAAGCTCTTGTGCTTTATGACCTTTTAAAAATCCCTTAAGAGCAAATATTTCAGTAAGGTAATATCTGTCTTCTTCTGGATAGGCTCTGTTATTAACAAACTCTAAAATTCTTCCGTTTAGATATTCATCAAAACTTATTCCGCTTACTTGAGCAGCTGACCAACCCTTGAGCATGTCAAGGGTTCTTCCCGGATCAAGAAGGGCTTTTTTCAAAGAGGCTGATTTTCCAGTCGTGGCTTGACCTCTTGCTTCAAGAAAAGACCCCGTTGCTGGATCAGTAACAACTTTTCTGCCTTGATATGCGTCTTGTATCCACGAAGCCGCATCACATAAGTTTTTAAGGACTGTTTTTGCGTCATTTTCAGATAGCGGTACACCGCCCCGCTTATCCATCAAAAATGATAAAGCAAGATCATAGACTTCAAATGCTGGAATATAATCAACGTCCATTGGCGCGTCAAAAACACGCACAATTGCCGGATCAAGTTCTGTGGCCGTAGTGTGCTTTTCGCTTTTTATATTTGCGGTTGCTGACACGGCGTAATCAGACCCAACATCAAAACTACCGGCTGAGTCTGTTTGAACCTTAATTCCCTTTTCACCCGGACGGGCGTTTAAAATAGTTTTTATACCCATAACAGACTGGTTAGGGGCTCTGTCAATTTCGTCAAAAAGGAATGGTTGACCCTTGCCATCCCTACCAGTCATAGCTCTTACCAAAGGTGCGGGTCTAAACACATCACCAACCTGAACTTGAAAGCCAGTTTTCCCTAATAATTCATAAATGCTCATGTCTTGATGTCCGGTGACGGATTCTGGACTAATACCAAAAAGTTTATGTGAGGCGTGTTTAATCATTTCGGTCTTGCCTGTCCCTGTCTCTCCTGTAAGAAGAACTTTTTTACCTTCAGACCAGTAAGTTTCAATTTTCCGCAAATACCCCTTTCTGGTGGGAGTTTCTGCAAACCTATCGGTTTGTAACTGTCCTTGATATTCCTGTAATTCTTGTACTCTTACCTTATCAAAAACACCCACATCCTTGAGTAAATCAAGTCTTCGCTGTTTAGCAATATCTCTTAAGGACTGATTATCTTCAATCATCTGTCTTTCAACTGTAGTAAGTACTCTACCCTGAACTTGTGCCTCTCTGGTCATCCTGATTGCCATAATGTCCACCTGCTCTACAAATCTATCTAAACCCCGTACCTCTCTTGCTTGATGACGAATACGGACTTGACCGCTTAAATCTTCTTTAAATCTGTCATAAAGTCCGGGAGCTGAAAATACTTGATCTAGTCTTGTTTCTATTTCTGTTATTCTTGCTTGACTTCGGGTAACTACATCGGTTAGGGATTCCGCGCTTGCAGCATGGAGTAAATCGCCTATCTTTCCTTGTTGGATTTTAGCTCCTCTTTCCTCAAGAGTTAATGGCTTTGTTGTAGCTTGTGGTTCTGTATCTCTTTGTTTTCTGACAATGTCACTTTTCAAATCATCACGTTCTACGAAAAGATCATAAGCCTCAGTTATCAGTTGTTGAGGATTTTCCGGTTGAGTGGCTTTTCCTTTTACCGCCTCTGTAACTTTTGATAAAAAACCGCCAGTGGGTTTTGTCTCTTCTGGTTTTTTGACACCCTGCATCCGAAGCCACCGATCGGCTACTTGGGTGTCTCTTGGTGTTGGTTTTCCTACTTCTCCGCCTATATCAGACATATGTTTTAATGATCAACTTTTGGCAATACGTCTTCTGTATTACCTGAAATGCTTAAAGGACTTAAAATGTCTTTTTCTAATATAATTCTAACACTTTCTGGATATTGATCCGTAGAGGAACAAACAGTGGTATCCTCTGCTCCATAAACTTCTTGAATGTTACCCACATCACCGGCAGAAGGGACAAAGGCGATTGCTTTAACTTTTACGCCTAACTCCCTTAATTCTCTAGCTTTTTTATTTGTTTGTGCTCGTGCTTGTGGTTCTGAAAGACCCGCATAATTACTTCCGCCATCAGTGGTAACAATAACGGCAACTTTTCTTTTACCTGATTTAAGTTCAGCTGCAAAAACTGAATCGTTTACTATCCTTTGACGAATTTCTTTTTCAATAAGCACTAAGGCGTCATAATCATTAGTACCTATATTCCCTAATTCCAGCATTCTCTTAAAAATTTCTACTCTTTGTTTTTCAGTTAAGCCTTTTGATAATTCTTTAAAAGTCCCTACTCTTGGGTCATCAGGCTTGTTAACGGGGACGCCAAAACCTACAAATGCGGTGTTTATATCAAGTCTTAGCGGATCTGGTAACTGTTCTTCTTCTAACATATCGTCGCCTTCTTTTAATGCTTCCGCCTCTAAAATTGCTCCCCTTCTTTGTTCGCGAGCTTTGTCCCCAGACATACTACCGCTTAAATCTTTAACAAAATAAATATCGGCTTTGCCGGAAATATCCTCTGGAACAACTGTACCCTCAAAGTCTTTCATGGTTTTGGGGTTAGTTACTCCAGACTGGACGTCCATGTATGTTTGTATTGTCACCGCAAAACACAATGTCATATTTGGTAGGGGAAAATTAGTTGGTCAGTTAACTGCATAAATTTCTTCTTGGTAACTTCAAAATCTCTCTCCTGGTTATTGGCCAACTTCTCTTTAGTGGTGTTCCACACGTGTTCAATGGGATTAGTATCCGGAGCGTATGGGGGGAGAGGAATCAGATGAACTCTTTCCAGAGGTCCTCCACGGGAGAGAGCGTGTTGGAACAGTTTTCCTTTGTGGTGAGTAGCGTTATCCCAAATGATCACTATCTTCTTCCCCTGATACAGCTTTAAAAACTCGGTTGTTGCTCTGATGATTTCCGGAGCTTTTCCCCAGGAGATGGGAAGAACGTAGCATTTAAACGTCCTTTGGTTTAAAAACCCCAGGTAGTTTTGGTATTGGTCTTTCTTCTCCACCTTGATAACGGTTTTCTCTCCTTTTTTCAGCCAGGCACGTCTGGTTAAAGCTTGAAATAAGATCCTAGTTTCATCAGAGCAGAATACTTCACAGTGAGGATCTTCGAGAAAGGGAATTATTTCCTCGTAGATTTCTTCCATTCTTTGGGCAATGAATTTCTCATTCCTTTCGATACGAAACTTATCCGACTCCTTAAAAGAGAGATTGCCAAACTCCAGGAGAAAGTGGTAGGAACGGTCAGACTCATAAACCACTCCAAAATTGGCGTATACATAAGTTTTCAGTTGGGGGACATCCCAGAATTCTTTGGGAAGACCAAAATCTGAGGGTTTGTGATTAAGAACCAGTTTTATTTCTTCTTTTTGAGTAGGGGTGAGTTTAGAAGCATGCTGGTTACCTTTTTGCTGGGTAAACATACTGGCCAGGCGCATTTCTTTGAAGTCTCTAATCCACCTGGCAATTGTTCGGCTGTCTCTACCTAAACAGTCAGCAATATCGGTGACTTTCATGCCCTTACTTCTAAGAAGAACAGTTTGAGACTTCAACCGGATGAGAATTAAGGGAGTGGTTTTGAAGTAATTTCGAAGAACTTGTTTCTCTTCCTCGGACAGTATGATTTTAACCACTCTTTTAGCTTACCAGAAAACTGACACTGTGTTTTGCGGTCACTATACTACTAACCCCGGGTCAATCATTACACCCTCTTCTTTTAATGAGGCCATACGGCGCAAAATTATGTTTCGCTGTTCAACAATAGCTCGAAACACTTGCCTTAATGGTTCAATTTGTGACGCAACTTGTCTATATTCTTCATAATAATCTGCAATGTCTTTTCTACTTACCCTGTGTTCTTCTTCATATCCTGCTTCCTGACGGGCAGAGGTGCTTTGATGTTCTTTTGTTTCTTTAATTTTTTTCTCCACTTCTCCCTCATCCATTGGCTCCGGGTGTCTGCTCTCGTAGTCCTCATAATCGCCTTCAAAAGGCTCTCCTGAACCACTCCCCTGTCCTTTGCCTTTTCCTTGCTGTGGTTGTTGATCTTTTTTATCTTTTAAATCTTCTTGATAAAGTTCCTCTATAACTGGTTCTATGTATTTTTCACTTAGTTTTAAGGCTAAGAGAGGATCTTGTGCCGGATCTGTAGCAAGCGCAATCACATCTTTACCCTTGACGCTTCTTAATTTTTCTAGGGCTTGTGTCACTAGAGGATCAACTACTACCTGTTCGTCTGGAATCATACTTGTACGGAGTACCGCGTACATAAATTGAAGATGTCGGGGCTTACTTGTCAGATCGACTTCCGGCCAGAGCTTTTCTCGATATACTGTTTCAACATCACCGGCAAGCGAAGGCGCAAATTGCATAATAGCGAGGTTCCCTTTTACGTCTGTCCGGCAATTTTCCCAGATATGAATTCTCTGTTTTCCTTTTTCTCTATCCTTTAATCTTTCATAGGCTTGTTGACCTTCAGGAGTATTAAGTAGGTCTGCTGTTTCTACTAAATGACATCTAAGTTCATGGAAAGCTCCAAATAGAGCTTGAGATGGAGTATAGCCTTTTTCTTCAAAGAATTTCGGATCGTATGTGGCCTCTCCGGTGTCTGGGTTTATTGCCCAACCGTCGCCTCTTTTAAAAGTAAAACCAGACCCACCCGCTATATCACCTAATACCCTTTCTTCTTCGCTAAAAAAAGACCTTACAGCCTCATCGGTTTTAGGCAACTCTAGCGCTGGTTTTGGCGATTGTACTGGATCTGGAATTGCTCTTTCAATTTGTCCATCCATATAATTTTTATAGCTTGCTATTGAGTTTTTGTTTCTTTAAAAAATACTTTCCCGTTTAGAATCAACCATACCCAAAGAGGTATAAATTCTACAGTTTTATCTTCTATTGTTTTTTTATCATGATAATTTTTCGTGAGTACCACTCCCCTATCCAAATTAAATTCCTTCATGCCTTCTAACAAACCCTCCACTTCCCTATCGTGTGGCTGGTCTGTATAAGAAACGTTATACAAAGATAAATTAGGATTAAGAACCGCAAAATCTATTTCCTTTTTCCCTTTCCAATAAGATATCCGCACATTGTTCTTTTTTAATTCCAAAAAAGCCACATTTTCGGCGCATTGACCCAAATCCGGTCTAGGCTGGGGTGTGTTAAAGTTTCGTAAGCCATTATCAACTACATATATTTTCCTAGGTCTTTGAATGTCTTGTGTTTCTTTGGTTTTATAAGAAAAATAGGTACTTTCAAAGAAAAGGTAAGCTTTTGAAAAGTATTCTAAATAATTTTTAACTGTATCTACGGATAATTTACTGGGTTTACTTAAACTGTTTAGTGTGTGAGTTTTGGTAAAATCAGAAAGTATCTGTAGCCCTAAAACCTCTACATCTCTAGCATTACGGAGATTATTTGGCATTAGAACGTCTCGAGTAACGCTATCTCGATAATAAGCAGAGGCTATTGCTCTTTTTTCTGTTTCGCTTTCGGCAAGGACTATTTCAGGATAACCCCCCTCATATAAATAATTGCCCAAATGGTGTAGTATCGGTAACTGCTGATCGAAATTCGAATCCCATATAGATTGAATTGTTGCTTCCCCTCTTACTTCTATATTTTTAACCAGTAAATACTCATAGAAATTAAAGGGGTAAACATCTATCTGAACGTTGCGACCTGTCAAAACCGTAGCGCTTTCTGCTTCAATGAGTGATCTTTGAGAGCCGGATATAACAAACTTTATATTTTCCTTGCGCTCGTAGCGGGTGGCTATCCAGCGATTAAATTCTTTTACTCCTTGTATCTCATCTAACAGCAAATACACCCGTCCTTGCGGGTTGTAGTGTTCTAGGTAATAGGTATAAAGCGATTCGAGAAGTTCTGCTCCAAGCTTAAGATATTGAGTTACCTGTATATCCTCTAAAAATAAATAAATAACATTTTGTGGCGGGACTTTTTGCTCCTCTATTAGCCACCCCGCCAACTGTTGCATTATGACTGATTTACCCGCCCGCCGGACACCAGTTAAAATCACTGTATGGCGAATATTTATTAACTCTTTAAGGGTTTTAAGGTATTTTTCGCGAGGTATAGTCCCCTTCCAAGCACCACGATTAACGTCCCTAAAGTGAGGGTTCCAATCGGTTATTAGTTTTTCTAAAACTGAAGTCTGCATAAGTTATAGTTTATAATAACTTAATATAACTGTCAAGTATAGTTGAAGGTTTTGTTTATTGGACGTATTTTCTGAATATCAGTTGTTGTTTTCATTATTGTAATTGATCGCCTTCATACTAATGGTGTACACTATCACTTTAGCAGTTATATCTATTGTTTTCAACACTATATTATGGCTAATATAAAAGCTAATTCAACTTTTTCAACTAAATGTTAGCGTACCCAAAGTATGTTGCTAATCGGGTTAAAAAAAATGACGCCTTTCTCCTGACTTTCTCAAATTAGTGTCCTGACTGTAATTTTTGTAAGAGATTGTGGATATCTTTTGGAACTTCAGACTCTGCCGGATATTCTCTTCCATTAATTGTAACGGTGCCTGATCGAATTGGCCGCAATGTTCTGATGAATCGTTTCACACTCATTCCGATTCGGTTTGTAATAATTGTCCCTATGGCTAATGCTGCAAAAACAATGGCTAAGTGTGCTTCAATGGCATCCTTTTTGTGGTGAAAGATTGGTCTGGCTTTTAGATCGGATTTGCTCATACGAAACGACTGTTCCACATGCCAAAGCTCATGATAGAATGAAATAATTTGTTCATCAGAAAGCGAGAGGTTCGTGACATATCCTTTTACGCCAATCAAGGCTTTTGCTTTATCGATGAGTTTTTGATTGAGTATCTTTTCCTTCGCTCTGAATCGCACAAACTTTGTTCGTTTATCCGTGAGCTTGCCGCTAATGATTTTCTCCGCCTTCGCAATCTGCTTCTCGATGTTTTTCAGATCCAGTATCGCTCGTTTCTCACGGTATTGGTAGATAATCCGCCGCTTCGTGTCAAGCTTTGAGGTAATAATCTGTAAATCAGTTAATTTCCCCGTTTTCTGATACACCGCTATGTCATAGGGTATTTTCTGCAATTTTGAACCGACAATGTAGGTATATCCGGCATTCTCCAGTGCCTCCAAATTGTTTTTACTCAGCATTGCAGCATCGGCAACAACCGTAATATTTGCCAGGCCATGCTCTTTTTTAAACGCTTCAACTACAGGCAGAATAGTCTTGGTTTCAGCGGTATTTCCCTCAAAGCTGCGAAGCCCAAGCGGAAAACCATATTGGTCAACCAATAAACCAACAATAATTTGTGGCTCAAGCCTTCTCTCCTTACTCATGCCGGATTTCCGATAGTCGTCGTTTTCCTGCACTTCAAAATACAAAGAGGTGACATCGTACAGAATCAGAGTGATACCTGAGGCGGCATGGGCAAAACAACACGCCGCAATAGTTTTGCGATATTCTTTTGCAATAATCTGTTGCAGGCAACGGTAGAGTTTGTTTTTATCGATGTTGATCACGCCAAGCTCGGATAAAACTCGGATACTATCCAGTTTTGATGTTGGCTCAACGAGACGAGCAATACACAGGTAAGCAAAAATATCATCGTTTAGTTGATGGAATCCAAGACTATTATAGAGAGTAAATAACACGTTCAAAAGTAATCGAGAAACAGATTTTTTGAGACCGATTTTCAGAGGTGAAACGTTTTGGACAAACAATGGTTGTTGACCGGCAAGAAGTCGTTCACGGGCAACTGCGAATAACGTATCCAGATCTTCTTTGGTATGGGCACTACCGATATGATCGATCTTGACAATACACCCATACTGCTTATGAGCAATTTGTACGGCTGTCGCACCACTGGCAGTTTTCACCTTTCGGATAAAAGCCATATAAACCAATTGTAGACTATTAGTGTCCTAAAAATCTAACTTTTGAGGCTGTAAGAAGATTAAAATCTACAAAATGAGAAAGTCAGGTATTATTGTGTTGAAAAGTTTCTTCAGAATGTTTCTTTTGTCTCAAATAAACAAGCCCAGCAGATTCTTAAAATACCAAAATCAATAAAATAGAAGTAACTAAAAAGTACAGTGAACTGAACGGTGGGTAAATTATTAAGACAATTGCAAAAATTCTTGAGTTTGTTGATAATATAGTTGAGGATATTCTATAATTTCATACCAGTCCAAAGTTCGAAAGTTATCCCATCTTGCCCGCAAAATGGGATTAGCAGAAAAAAGAGAGTGAAGTTAAGTTGTTCTATCAATCCCATTCTCCGGTTCGAACGTCCTCAAAATCTGCTCAAGAACCACCAAACGCCTATAGAAAAAGCGTATTTTAATTTACGGCTTCGTCGTTTTAATTCTAAGGCTAACACGATTTTTCTGATAGGCTAATTGTATTGTCTAAGAAACATCCACTACACTTTTGACAGGTAAATTTCCAGTACGATTAAGCGCATGTGTTTTTAATTTTTCCATAAGGTATTCTTTCGGTGTTTTTCCCTGTAATGCCATATGCGGTCTTTTCTCATTGTACTCTTTTTCCCATGCTTTAAGAAGCCGTACACAGTGGCTAATTGAGATAAACCGGTTAATTTGGTAAAACTCTTCGTTAGGAGATCTAACTTTAGTTTTCCGGTGACTGATGCATAAATCTTCAAGGTGTCAGCTAAACTCTTCTGAAAACTCAGAGCCGTTATCCGTTTGGACCTGTTTAATGACAAAAGGAATTACCTCTTTTCCTAATTTACGAAATCCATAGCATTTTTAACGGTGTGAGTATCATAGATGCGAAGAACGCGATAACAGGTACAATTATCAATGGCAGTAAACTGGTGGTATCGTTTCCCCT
>DAHWUP010000012.1 GCA_027334565.1 Candidatus Levyibacteriota bacterium
TCTGATTTTTTTCATGAAAGGGTGGATTATGTTTAATAATTATTTGATCCGGTTGTCTTTTCCCAACAATTATTGGAACGTTTCTAATCTGTCCTTTTATTTCATCATTAACCCCGTCTAAAAGAAGCTTATGAATATTAAGTATTAGTTCAAGGTTAAATGATTCATTTTTTCTATTTTCAAGACTTTTAAGAATAGTAAAATAATTTACAACTTCTTTTTCGCTTCTATTTGTAGGAACTCTGTCATTTAAAAGTAAGTTAGTCACTTCCCCAACAGATAATGGATTTCCCTCAATGCTATTTGATGCATAAGATGATTCAATCAGATTTGTTCTCTCTAAGTTAAGTTCAAGCTGTTTTGGCATTCTTGTCCCTTCAAGTTTTCCATAGAAGCGCTCAATTTCGGTTAGGTTAGCTAATAGCTTCGAAGTAAGTGTAAATTTAGGAGTATACATGAGTTTATTATACTAATTGTCAATATATTTGTCAAGTTAATTGTCAATATTTCGTGAATAAGGGTCGTATTGTGGGCATAATTTACGTTTTTTTGAATATAAGACAAGCTTTAGCTATTTATAACTATAGGATTTAGTGCCGAGGACAGGACTTGAACCTGCACGTCTTTTTTAAGGACACAAGCACCTCAAGCTTGCGTGTATACCAGTTTCACCACCTCGGCTCGTAAAAGCTCAACTTAGGATAAATATTTAAAGAGCTCCTAAAATTATATCAATTACAGCTTTGAGCTTCCAGTTTTAAGTGCCCGGGGGGAGATTCGAACTCCCAATCCCTTGCGGGAACAACGTCCTGAACGTTGCGCGTCTGCCAGTTTCGCCACCCGGGCTTTATTATGTTATTATACCAAAAGCTTGTGTAACCTTGACAATATTTATAAATTCAATTAATATTTTTGTATGGATCCAAACCTGCCAAATTCCCAATCTCAACCATCCACGCAATCCGTACCAAGCGTTACCCAGCCCGTTCAGCCGCAAGCGGGCATATCGAATGCAAATCCGGTCGTTCAACCTCAAAATTATACAGTTGCCCAATCCGAACATAGCAGTAAAAAAGCTGTCTTAAAGGTCGTACTATTACTAATAGTCATTATCGGTGCGATCGTTGGGTTGATTTATGGAGGAATGGTATACATGGGGCAAAATAAAACAAGTCCGCTAACTCAAAACGCTAATGTGTTCGTCGAGCCTACGCAAACACCCGTAACTCCCACACCAACAGGAGACCTACCTAATCCCAATGATACAAGCGATAAAGCTATCGACCAGGATACTCAAATTATCAATAATAATTTGAATAATATAGATTCTTCTGTTAACGATGTTAATCAAAGCTTGCTGGATCAGCAGACCAATTTACAATAACATGAAAAAAATAGTACTACAAATCGTGCTTTTCCTAACGGTTTTAACGCTTGTTTATGCATTGCTTGTCCAAAGTAAACATTTTTCGGTTTTGGCCAGCACGGCAAATCCCAATTCTACCGGTTCCCCATCGGCAGGCCAAACCGTCACGACAAAAGCGGAACAAGCACAGATAAATAATTTAATGAAAAGGGCTAATACCGAGATCACCAGGAGATTGACTTTCTTGAATACGCTTTCAACAGATGTTACAAGCTTAAGAAAGGTCTCGAATGCGGATAAAACAACCCTTAAGAATCAAATTCAACAGCAGATAGAAAGCTTAAATAGTCTGGCGAGTAAAATCAGCTCGGATACCGACCTGACGACCTTAAAATCAGATGTAACTTCGATCATTAACGGCTATTATATTTTTGCGTACTTTAGGGTCAAAATCAGTTTGATGGTTGCGGCTGACAGGTTAACGACTACGACCGATGATATGAATATTTTATATGCCATACTTTCAACGCGAGTAACCGATTTAAAAAATCAAGGGAAAGATACGGTAAGTCTGGATAAATTATTGACCGATATGCAGTCAAATCTGACAGCTGCGGTCAGCCAGTATCAGTCCGTGGTAACCGAGTTGGGCGGTCTGACACCGCAGGGATATCCCGGTAATAGAACTTCATTGATTGATGTAAGAACCAAGATAAGGACAGGCGCGGCTGATTTAAGGCTTGCTTACGAGGATGCTTTAAAAATTAGAAAGAGCTTGGATATTTTGGGAGGAAGTCCGGGGGTCAAAAACAGCACGGATTCTTCAAATCTGACAACCACAGTAACCGTGACCCCGACTCCGAGAGTTAGCCAATAATCAGTTTTTTTCTACAAGTTTAATCAGAGGATTGAGATAAAATACCTTCCAGCCTTTTTTTAGTTCCCTTTCCTCCGAATTCGGGACATTTTCGTGAGTAAGGTTAAGTAATGTAAATCCGTCCTTTTCCGATAATTTAAAAGTGACGACTGAGGGTTCGTCCCACTTCCCGCCGAACCATTCTTGCACCAACAAATTATTTTTATTCACTCTTACGTTTTTTCCGAAAATCGTGCCCTTCCACAATGAAAATCTGAATCCCACCTCGTCATTCATCTTGCTCGGTCCCCCGCCCCACTTGTCAATTATTTTCGGATTAACCAAAGCGTTCCATACCTTCCTTTTGGAAGCTTTTATTTTGTAGCGTTGCTTAAAGGTTTTCATGAAGGTTAATTATACTCCATTTTTTGAAAAAAATCTTTATTTTAGTAATTAGTACGCTTTTGCAGATTATGACATGAATTTTCCAGCTGTCCATAGATCCAAAAAAATCGTTTCCAAAACTTAAAAAATTTGTGTAGAGTATATCATTGACTATTGGAAACAATTAATAAATAATTGATAAGTGCAAATTGCAACTGAAAAGCTTAAAAAACATCTTGCCAACAATAAGCTATTCTATTTAATTATTTTGTTCTATTTTATTTTACGGCTGGTCAATTTGACCGCTTTTCCTCTTTTTAACGACGAATCGATATACCTGGACTGGGGCGTGAGAGAAATAAATCATCCGGGATATTTATATTACTCGCTATATGACGCCAAGCAACCGCTTTTGATGTGGGCTTTCGGCATAATGGAAGACTTATTAAAGGATCCTGTTTTTGCCGGCAGACTTGTATCGGTATTTTGTGGTTTCTTGTCGGTGGTCGGCCTTTATAAACTCGTGCTTTATATTGCGAATAAAAGTTCCGCACTTTTATCCGCTTTGCTTTATACGGTAATTCCTTTATTTTCTTTTTATGACAGGCAGGCCCTTATGGAAGCTTCCATTGCGGCGGTTGGGATCTGGAGT
Organism: Candidatus Levyibacteriota bacterium; assembly: GCA_027334565.1. Lineage (GTDB taxonomy): Bacteria > Patescibacteriota > Microgenomatia > Levybacterales > UBA12049 > DAHWUP01. Next base: position 3,259 of record DAHWUP010000012.1, read on the forward strand.
TGCTATTTCGCGGTTAAAAGTATCTATGAAAATAAATATTACAATTACGTTCTATTGGGGGTTATACTGGGAGTAGGATATTTTATCAAGTCCTCATCCCTAATCTTTTTGGTATCCGCTCTGTTATGGATAACGGTATTCGGGTTCATAAATAAGGCAAAAGCGAAAACCCTTAACGGATTAGTAATCACAATTACCAGCTTTCTTGCGGTTATATTCTTGTTGATCATTAACCCCTCTTTTTGGTCTAGCTTTTCGTCCAACTCTCGGTATTCGCTGACCGTTTCGGAAATTTTGGGGTTGCCTCTTCGGATTTGGCTGTCAAATGCGTCAGCTAATTTACAAATATCTCTATTTTATATTACACCGGTGATATTTATTTTTGCCGTTGCGGGAATAACCTTATTAATAAAACACGGTAGCCGGAAAGATAAGATGGTGATTTGCTTCTTTTTATTATCGGTAGGCTTGGAAACCCTTGCCAGCAGGGGAAGTATTGACCGCTATGTTGAACCCTTCCTGCCGTTAACAGCGGTATTCGCCGGGATTTTCCTTAATTTTCTTGGCAGTATTAAGAAACCTAAAATGTTATTGTATACGGCACTTACTGTCGCTTTAATTACGTCGTTACCTTTAACTATGTTGCAGGTGATCAACCAGGCTGATTATTTTATTTATTACGGTAAAATCTCGGGAATCACTTATTATAATTATTTGGATACGTTTACAACAGGTTACGGACTTTCGGGTGTCTTTACTTATCTTGATGAAAAATCGACCGAAGGTCCTATTCTTGTCGGAATCGCGTTAAATACCGGTAATCCGGAGAGCGCACTTATTGTAAATTACAATAAAGATCCGGATGTTAAAGTGATTTATTTTGATTCGAGGTTACTAAGCGCCGATATATTCAAGTATGACTGTATCGATACGGGTTTTCCTACTTATTTTGTTTCCAGGCAAAATCAGTTGGCCGGCTTGGATAAATTTTTTGTCAACGTTAAATTTGTTAAAGATCCTTATGGGGGAAATTATACGGGAATTTATAAATTGAGGTCCGATTGTAAGGGTAATACGGCAAGCTTAAATCTACAGGGAACTTAACTGCCTTTTTTTTGAAGATAAAGTAGAACAAATACCGATAACAGGGTGAAAGCCCATCCGAAAAAAACGATTTTTGTTAAACTGTCAATACGTTTTTCGACCTCTCGCAACGACCTCCCGATTGCGACAAAACCTTCTTTTGCATTTTTGTAATGGACCACCACCAAAGCGATGCGGGCATTTTTTTGCGGTTGCCAGGTAATTCTTGTTTCTCCCGATTTCTTTGCGGTACCGAATAGGCCGACTGGTATTTGCGGGCTTTTACCGTCCAACGACGCCGAACTATTAACCAATTTGCCGTTTGCGTCAAAGATCATAATGAAAGTCCCAAGACTTTTTGAAATATCGATTTTGACCGGCGGGATATAATATGCCGAAGGGTTACCGTTTGCAAGCTGGGTTGCTATATCTTCCGCAAGCTGAATTTGAGGATCGTTTGCAGAAATCCGGTAAGACTGTTGGATTGCGGTATAGAATATCAGGCAAAGCAATGTAATTGCCAGCGCTAACGGCAGGAATGCAAATAAAACGTGCTTGAAGGTTTTACCCATCTTTTTAATGATATAACTAATAACCGAGATTTTGCAAATCGGGTGTCGTGTTAAGTTGTGTGTTTATCGTTTTTATAATGCTGTTGAAGGACACTATCGAAATCCAGATTGTGATTACCGATGCGATGACGGTTAAAGCCAGTGCAATCGTTCCGACGCGTTTGGCCCGTGGATTTTTTTGAGATAGATATCTTATCGCCGGCCAAAGGCCAAGTGGCGGAAGAAGTAGGCTGAACAGATAAATTCCTATTTCCGCAAGTGTCGTGATAGGAGGTTGAATCAGCTTTTTGCCGCAATAAGGACAATAATAATAATTACTGGCCACGATTTGTCCGCAAAATTGACATTGACGTGTCTCCGGCCGGGTGTTCGTTTGCAAAGGTGGCTCTGGTTGTACGTTCTTCGGCGCGGAAGGTGTTTGATTCTCCATTGAAATAGCATCTCATACATAAAGTGCATTTACAAGTTGCTTTGCTATAATAGTTGAATGTTTGAAAAAAGAATTTACTTAAAATCGCAACAACCTAAACCTTCAAATAAATTCGATTTAATTAAACTATTTTTACTGATAGTAATTTTTATTTTTACCATAAACACCTTTGCTAACCTTTTTATTTATTCATCAATAACCGGGGGTTCGTTGCTTGTGAGTCCGCTTGCTACGGATATCATCCAAAAAACCGTCAGTTTTATCAATTCCCAGGAGAATAGCAAACCAATCGAAGAGATAGTAGATAAAGTGCTTGACGGGGGAAAAAATAATTACGGGATTGTGATTAGGAACTTAAAGACCGGCGAGAGATACTATTTAAACGAAGATAAAGTGTTCGATAGCGCAAGCTTGTACAAATTATGGATAATGGCAGTTGTTTACGAGCAGTTGGACCAGGGTGAAGTTCAGGAAAACGATGTTTTGTCGGATAGTGTTGAGGACTTGAATGAAAAATTTAACATTTCATCCTCTTCGGCCGAATTCCATGACGGCACTATTACCACTTCGGTTAAAAATGCTCTGGAGAACATGATCGATATATCGGATAACTATTCGGCGATGATTTTAACGCAAAAGGTTGGATTGGCCACAGTTTCCCAATTTTTAAACGATAATGACTTTAACGATTCTAAAATCGGTACCGCTATCGATAATCCGAAAACCAGCGCGAAGGATATCGCATCTTTCTTCGATAAACTTTATCATGACCAACTGAATGACAGTAGCGATTCGGTTCAAATGCTTGATCTCTTAAAAAAGCAGCAGCTTAACGGGAAAATTCCTAAATATATTCCCACCCAAGTTGAGATAGCCCATAAAACCGGGGAGCTGGATAACGCTTCGCACGACGCCGGAATAGTTTATGGCCCGAGGTCAAGCTATATCATTGTAGTAATGTCGTCAACCGATAACCCGTCCAATGCCGATGAAAACATCGCACAGATTTCAAAATTGGTTTACGATTATTTTGAAAAATAAAAAATTATTTTTCCGGGACTTTTTTAAGATATAAATACGATCCCCCCAAAAAAATCAAAACGGATAACACCAGTGGTGTAATTACCGGTCCAACCCAAGGTACCGGGATTAAAAAGTAAACATCAATATCGAATATATTTTTGGGCCATCCGCTCAACAAATATAAAAAAATATAATAATAAAAATCCCAGACCGCAAAAGTGATCAAAAAAGCGCCAAGTCTTTTTTTGAATCGGTCGGCGGAAAGATATGAGACCGCAAGAAGCATGATAAAGGTCGAAAATTCCCTGGTCATTTCGATGTAGGTAAGCCGGGTATATTGTAAAATCGGTGTGGCCGGATTAATGAATTCGATTAGTCCCAGATTCAAAATTACGCTATATCCGTCTTGAAGATATCCCGAGTGATAGTTCAATAACTGTCTCAGGTAAAATGCCACCGCTGCTTCAACAAAACCGAATGCAACTCCGAAAATTATTAAAAATATCCATTTTTTCATGTTTATTTTTTATCATTTACCCAAAATAATATACTTTAAATACTTGTTCTATTCCCCTTTTAGGTATTTGTCAAAAAAACTTACCGTACGCTGCATCGCCAAATCGAAACTCGCACCGGAAATATTATGTCCGCCCGTAGGATACGTATAAAATTCGTGACGCACAGGCGTTTCGTTTAAAAGGGAATTAAGTTCCTCGCTATATCTTATGTCGACGGTCGTATCATCAAGGGCATGGTGGATTTGAACAGCACCTTTAAGGTCGTTTAGGTAGGTGGTCGGAGCTACCGTTTTCCAGAATGTATTATTTGCGCTTGGTGTTCCCATAAGTTGAAATACCGATTGCCTGCCGGAACCAAAACGAGCAGCGTTTGCCGGACGAACATAGCTTAAGTCATGAATTCCATACTCGGTTTGGTCAACATAAGAATATACCGCCCCCGCCCAGATAACCGTTGCGGGAATGGTCGGCTTAACCACCATGGCTCTAAGTACCACGTTTCCCGCCATGCTATGTCCCCAAAGCCCTATTTCCTTGGGATTGATAAAATTAGCGTTTTGAAGTGCGGAATATGCGTTTAGCGTATCAATGACATATGCGGAACTGAAATAAGCGCCTTCCGGCCTACCCTGTGAGGTTCCGTTTCCCCTCAAATCGATTTTAAAAACCACAAAACCGTTTCTTCCAAGGTAATCCACATAATCAATATATCTTTGAAGCGTCTGGTATTGGTCGGGAGGAATATATCCGTGTACGAATACAATCGCGGGAAATCCTTTCTTGGGAATATTGCCCGCAGGGACGGTGAGCAAAGCGTTGATCCTAAATCCGTCGGAATCATAGTTGGTAAGATAAGAAGTATAATTTGAATTTTCGGCAATTTTATCCAAAGTCCCGAGCTTACTAAAATACTTTCTGCTTCTTAAATAAGGGACGGTCAGGTCTTCAAGAGGAGAGCGGAGGTTATTGTTTGCCAAAGTTGGATTGTTGGAAAGTTTGTTACTTTTGGATGAATTATTATTTAACATATACAAAAACGCTACAAGCAATAAAAATACGCTTAGCGTTATCAGCAATTTCGACCCGAGTATCAATTGTATCTTTGTCATGAATACGTAGCACTTTAGCTATCTATTATTATAACTTATTAGATTAAAGTAAGCTTAAACGCTTATGATCGATTAGTGTTAAAATAAGTTATGAAAAATATACTTATAACGGGTGCGGGAGTATTACTGGGCTTTGGGTTTGCATATTTTATAATTTTTTATACATCGCTTTTACCTTTTAGGATACAAACCTCTTCAAGTGTTTTAATAAATCCTATTTCACCCAAAAAAACCGTGATCGGTTTCCTACCCTATTGGTTATTGGATAAAGCTTCCTATGATTATTCAAAATACATTACTACACTTACGTATTTTGGTTTAAGAATTGATACCGACGGTACGATTTTGAAATTGACATCCCCGACGCAGGAGGAGCCGGGATGGAACGCTCTGTCATCCGGTAAGGCCGATGCATTCTTGCAAAACGCCCTTGAAAAACACGTTAAATTGTCCCTGCTTGTTTCAAGCGGAGATAATGATTCGATAAATCAACTGGTCAGCAACCCTATAAACCATGCCAAAAATCTGATCGATAGCGTTTCGCCGATTCTTATTAAATATCGCTTTTCGGATTTGAATTTGGATATTGAATATACACAAATGGCTTCTCCTGCCGCCAGAACAAATTTTTCCGATTTTGTCAAAAACGTAAGAAGATACCTACCGAGCCAATTCACTTTAACCGTAGAAATATCCGGTAATGATGTTATTAAGCCCTATCTAATCGATCCCAAAGAGATGGGAAAAATCGCCGATAATGTTGTGTTAATGGCATACGATTTCCATTCTCCGAGTTCATTTGTTTCTGGACCGGTCGCTCCGATAGGAGGTGCGGGGATAATGTCGGAATACGATGTGACCAGCGCTACGGAAAAAGCGATCGCACAAATTCCCAACGCAAAGTTGATCCTGGGGATTCCACTGTACGGCTATGAGTGGGAAACCTTAAGCCCTCTTCCGAGATCAGCCGATATCCCTAACTCCGGTGTGGTCGCCAGCAACAGGCGTGCCGAGGAACTTCTTTCAACTTGCACTAATTGTGAGGTTCATACGGATACGGATGCGATGGAAAAATATATCACTTATTACGATTCAAGTACCGGTACTTACCATATTATCTTTTATCCGGACCAGTCGTCAACGATTTCAAAAATAAACCTGGCTAATAACCTGGATTTGGGCGGAATTGCTTTGTGGGCGCTCGGGTATGAAGGAAATACGATTCTTAATCCGCTTGTAGGTTTTGCAAAGTAGCTATCAAAAAGGGGCGATATTGATAGTCTTTGCATTATTGTCAAAAGTTGCTTTACTGCCTTTGTCGATTTTTTGCACCTTTGGGTTGTTGTCGGTATCCGTAAAAGCTGCTGTTGCCGAGCCACTACTTACAAAGACATTAACGACGGAGTTGTCCTTATCGACCAAAATCTTTACAGAGCCTTTATTAACATTTAAGAGAAGATCTAGGGCGTTTATGCTTAAAGGCAATTTACCTTGAAAATTTTGGTACTCTATCGTTCCCTGATTTTGTTCAAAAACAATATCGGCAGGTAAGGTTTGGATGATGCTTAGGTCCGAACTAGAGAACATATGCAAATTAATACCATTTGGGAAAACCACGTCGGCGTTACCGTTTCCCTGTGTGATTACTTCTTCACCCTGCCCTATTGTTATCGGTTCGCTTATCAAATTGGCAATCGCCGAAGTTCTTGATTCCCAGGCCACGTTTCCCGAAAGCGAGGAGATTTTTCCTTTCAAAGAATCGCTAGGCGCGTTTTCGAGTGAAAAATGAGTTACCGGTAAAAGCGGATTTTGCAATATAACCGGTTGGTTATAAAAATATATATATCCTAATAAGAGGATGGCAAAACCTAAGCCGATTGATAATATAAAAAGTAATAAATATTTAACGATTTTCATTTTGAAAGCTTTGCTTAAAAAAATTGAGTGAGTTGTTAACCGCATCGGTCCAACCGGCCGGCAGGAAATTATGATCCGAGTTCGGGTAAGTGATTAGGTTTGCGTCAACCCCGTCTTTTTTAAGCGTTGTCACCAGATTTTGCGACCACCAATATGGCACTTCTTCATCATTTAGTCCTTGACCAACCAGTATCGGCGCTTTTATCCAATTATAATAATTTGACGGCGAAAAATCATCAGTATTATACAATTTCTCAAAGCCGGACAATAGTTTCCTTAATGCTTTCCCCTGGTCGTCGGATTCGTCGGTATAGTAAAGTATCGAATAAGGAAATGAGGCGGAGACCGGAGCCCACAACACCGTAGGATACGTATCACCGCTTATCGCCATTGTCGAAAGAGCAATATGCCCACCATTACTGTGTCCCCATATACCGATCTGATTCAAATTGGCGGATACGGTCGAATGATAATTTTTTTCAAGCGTAACATTTAAATTTTTTAAAGAAGCCAAAAGGCTTAAGGCCGTGGTATAGGTTTGAAATCTGTTTTCAAACGGATCGGCCGAAGGACTGGCCGATTCGCCATAACCTAAAAAATCAGGTGCCAGTGTAATAAATCCGTTCTTGGCAAAAACCAAAGCGGAAGGTTGCGTATCTGCTCCCGGTCTATATTCCGAATCCGGGATGAAACCCCTAAACATTACGATAACGGGGTGACTGCCGCTTTCTTTGGGAATATTCATCAAACCGCTGGCCTTAAGCATCGTTTTACCGCCCGGGGTTTTGGGAACCGAAAAATAAAATATCCGGGAAAATGAATCGCTTGACTCGCTTGTTATAGGGCCAAGCGTTATTTCGGTTGCCGGAAAAAGAGTTTTTTTCAGATTCTTAAACGTATATGCCAATAGCGGTTTTGCAAAAGATCGTGTTTTAGATTGATTGCTATGATTTAAGCTAAAGATGTAAAAACCTTGAACGCCAACAACAATCACCAGAACAAAACAGATGAAGAACAAAAGTTTTTTCATGTCAGGAGATATTATTTTATCACTAAATCTCTACCTAAACACAAATTTACGTGGTACTTTTTTAAAATCCGCGGATTTGGTCGAGAGTTTGCTTGGCTGCTTGCGGATTGTCGATTAAGGAAATGTTCACTTCGGGTAAGTGCGTACCGGCAGTATTTACCGTAAGAGTACCCCATCCCCCGATCTGGTCAAAAAAGCTTTGAGTAACTTCTATATCGGTAATTTGCTTATAGTCGATGTTTACTACATTTTCTCCAATAAACGAATCGACAAGAATAATCCTTTTGTTGGTAAAGGCATAATGCTTAGCCCTCTTAAGGTAGTACCAGTAGAGAATACCAAGCAACAAAACCATAATTGCTACGAAAATGTTAAAAAAGGATATAACGATCGCAATCAGAACGATTATTACAAGGCTTGCCGTGCGGTAGCGTATACTGATGCCGAATTCTTTTTCCAAATTTTCATCGGCCGCCAGATATTTTGTCCAAGAGAAACTCATCGTTCAATTCAACTATAGCATAATATCGTAACTGTTTTGCAAGTATTATAATTTTGGTATGGAGCTAAAATTCATACCAAAATCCGGCGTGGCGTTTATATTTATTAGTATTTTTATTTTCATGTTTTGGGCAAGGGAATACGAGGAGATGTCATTTTTATATGTAGTTCTTTTGGAATTGGCGTTGTTTTTTGTTTGCTTATTAGCCGCCGACTTGGAGAGTAAAGGTAAGTGATTTTAATCTTATTTTGTCAGAAGCAGTGCAAAAATCGCCAGTATAGTAATTGCGGAAAAATACAACAGCGTATATGTAAGAAGCGATAGAGCTTCTTTTTTCTTACCGTCGACATACAGCTGTGCGGGTTTTCCGAAAATCAGATAACCGGTGATAGCCGCGGAGCAAACGAAAAGCAAAAGAATGGCAATCGGAACCAGGAATGTATTCACTCTCCCGAGTTTGACAATAGATCCCCAGTACATAAAACTTCCTACAAGAACAATGTACGCGGCAGTCGCGACGGAGTCCGTTAAAGCGGTTTTTTGAATCTTATCCATGATTATATTGTATCAGATAGTTTCAAACCTACCTGGCGATAGATCTCATCATCAAGTGGTTTTTGTTCAAGCAGTAATTGATCTATCGACGCTCCTTGGATTATGTTTCTTGCCTGATTCTTGGTCAAGTTTTTGTGTAAGGCGTTCGCATAAAATTTTATCAGCCCTTCCCTTAGAGAATTCTTGGTTTTTTGCTCTTCGTGCTGGTAGATGTACTGGCGCAAAAAAAGAGAGATATTTTTGGTTTCAACGGGATCCTGAATTTTAACAAGATCGATGATAGCGGAATTGGTCCTTGGTTTGGGGTAAAAGGAATTTTTGGATACTGTTTCTTTCAGCTCGCAGATAAAAAAAGAGCCGAAGATCCGGTTTTCCCTGATCGTGTTAACAAATTTTAAGGGAACCAGCAATATTACCCTATCGTATTCAAGAAAGGTTAAGTTATGTAAAAGTTTTTCGCAAAACGAATAGGGTAAATTTGAAATTATTTTATTGTATTCTTTTTTCTTTTTAAATTTGCCCTTAAGCCTGACGTAGTCCCACGCATCGGTGAAACGCAAATCTACATTTTCGGGCAAATCCTTCAAATACGGCCTGAATCGCTTATCGATCTCAAAGGATATAACCTTTTTGGCATTTTTGGCAATTAAATCGGTGATGTTCCCAAATCCCGTACCAATTTCAAGGACCGTATCGTTCTCGCAAAGGTCGGCGTAACCGACCAGTCTTTCCGCAACATTGTCGTCGATCAGGAAAAATTGGTCCTTAAGAGGGTCGGGATCGAATTTTTTGTTTCCCAAAATCCTTTTTATGTCCATGAGGCGATTATAACAGATGCTTATAATTTAGAAATTTTTAAATTTAGATTGGTGAAAAATAATAAAATTAGTGCTTACCGTGCGGTTTGGGAGTAGGGGTCGGAGTAACTGTCACCGAAACAGTAGGCGTAGGAGTCGGAGTAGGCGTTACCGTAACGTTGCCGGCAGCTACCAGCGCCTTGTAGGCGTCGGCCCTGCCATAAATCCAGTCGGTGCCGGTGCCCGAGATCTTATCGGCGCTGTTTTCAACGATGCTTTCAACTTGAGCGTTGGTAAGAGACGGATTATAGCTAAACACCAGTCCGACGATTCCGGCAACAACCGGGGCCGACATCGAAGTACCATGCCCGAATTTATAGCAATATCCGTTTGCGTCGCAGACAGGCTGGGGTGCAAGGTTGCTGGTCGAGTCTTTCCAGGTAGAAAAAACATAATCGCCAGGTGCGGCCATATCAACCCAAGTTCCGTAAGTAGAAAAAGAAGCCAGTTGGTCGGTATTGTCGGTTGCCGCTACCGAGATCACGTTTTGATATGAAGCAGGATATACGAGGTTTGTATTCCCCAGATTTCCCGCGGCGGCGACCACAACCGCCCCGTTGTTCCATGCATAATTTACCGCGTTGAGTAGAGTTCTGGAACCGGTTGTCCATCCCAAGCTAAGGTTGATGACTTTGGCTTTATTGGCAATAGCCCAGGTGATCCCGTTAGCAACGTTTGAGACCGTAACGCTTCCGTTGTCATTGATTATCTTCCCGTTCAAAAGAGCGCAGTCGGGACAAACACTGGCGACACCCAATCCGTTATTGGTTACCGCTCCGACGATTCCGGCAACATGCGTACCATGCCCGTAAACGTCAAGATAACCTGACGAGGAATTGGTAAAATCGGTATTGGCAACGATCTTGCCTGCAAGATCTTCGTGATTTACGTTTATGCCACTGTCAAGAATCGCCACCCTGACATTCGATGATCCCTCGGAAATGTCGTAAGCCTGAGTAGCTTTAATATCCGCCCCCACGGTTCCGGTGATGCCGTTAATGACCTGTCCGGTATTTTGTAGAAACCACTGGTTTGCGGCAAAATAGGTGTCATTCGGCGTTAAAAAGGCGTGGCCGATATAATTAAATTCGGCATAATCAACGTTAGGGTTATGTTGCAGTGTTGTAAGCACGGTGTTTTCCGAAGTTTTTGGTACGCTGATGATGAGTACGTGAAGTTTATCGATGCTTCCGGTTTGTTTCGCGCTTACACCCTGCAGTACGTTATTAACCATAGAGGAAGGCACACCGGTTTTGAATTCGACGAGTATCTGTCCCGGAACATGGGGGTCGGTATTTGAGCTTTGGGCGTTGGCTGCCTTTGACACGGTTAAGACGAAAAGAAATCCCGCAGTTAGAACAAGGAATAAAAACAAGGTAAATATTTTTACCACAAATCCCTTTTTGAAGATTGATTTATGCGGTTTGAAAATTTTCATCGTTCAAGAATTGTATATTATCTATGCTGAGTATGTCAATCCTATCTTGCGCTGGCACGATATTTGCAATAATTTGACAACTTCTTCCGATGTTTTGTAATTAAATGCTTGATGCGGACTCCTTAGGTTTCCCATATGTTCCGGATGTTTTTTATACACAGTGCTTTAGTTAGGTAGTCATGAAACTTTTTTATTTAAGATCAACCCTTCCTTTTTAAGCTTAGGCAAATCTTTTAATTGTGCCTCACGTTTCATAGCTTCCTTTCTTGTTTGATACCCCTCCGTGTAGACAAGCTCGAATGAGGAAAACCTTCGCATGTATTTTGCGGATTTCGAAGATTTCGATTTGTGTTGTTTTAGTCGTTGTTCAAGATTATTTGTTTGTCCGATATAAAGAGTATTCGAAGAAGTTCGAAGAATGTAGACGATAAATTTCCCTTCACCTTCGTTCGTAATGTCCGACTTATCGGTTTTGGAATTTTTAATGTTATTCATCTGCTTTTTATTCTAACGCTATAGTCTCGAGTGAACGAAGTGGGTTGAACAGCTACCGGACTTGTACCCATAAAGTGTCTTCGTTTCACTCCGAGATTCGAAGGAAACGCAGAATTTATGCGTAAATTCTGCATAAATTTTGCACTCAATTAGAAAAATATTTAAGACCGGGGCAAAATTCAGCTGGCGAAGTTACCCGTAGGTGGAACCAGATTCTTCCGAGTCTATTAAATACCTTCGAAAAAATCAAAGCCTTAGGTATCTTTACCTACGAAAACGGTAACGTCAAGATGATTGTACCAAAAAGGGAGGAAAATGTTTAATTCAACTCTTTTTGACGAAAACACATTCTACTCTGCCTTCTTCAATGATTTGGAAACTTGTAAAAAAGAGGTAATCATTGAATGTCCGTTTATAACATCTGAAAGAACTAAACCATTGATTCCATTATTTATTAGATTAATAGAAAAAGGAGTAAAGATATACATAATGACAAGAGACCCTAAGGAACACGAGGAAACAATGGAATACCAATCTGAGGAAATGATTCAAGTTTTTGAAAGAATGGGAGTACAAGTACTGCTTTGTATAGGAAGCCATCATAGGAAACTTGCTATTCTTGATCGAAAAATTCTTTACGAAGGGAGCCTAAATATTCTTTCCCAAACCAAAAGCCGGGAAATCATGAGAAGGATTGACAATCAAAAAATAACAACTGAAACATTTAATTTTCTTAAACTATACAAATTTATTTAAGCTATTACTCTAGCTGAAGAATTATATCTGTCGTAGGACGGGCTGCTTATCCATCTACTTCCATCCCAGTTTGGTACGAATCGATGATCAATTGTGGGAAAATGATGCTCGGAACCAAGTCCATTTGATTTAAGCACGGTTAAAAAATCTTCGCGAGTACCCGTAATGTTTGATGTTGGGTCTGCCAAAATCCTTTCTGTTTGACCATTTAAACCACTGTCTATTGCTAGATAAGCGTGGGTATTCGATGAAACAAACTTACAACTAACCCCTCTAAGTTCAAGCATTGCAATTTCAATAGCAGCAAGGTCTGAACAAACAGCTGTGTTTTCTACAACAACCTTTCCCACTCCCGGGGCGTACCATTTGTCTGATTTCCGAACACCCTGTCCGTAGGCAACTGAGGCATGCACATAGTTTGTAACACGTGCTAAATCTTCAGGTGTTTTAATTTGAGGGGAATATCTTAATCCTCTATCAAGGATTCTATCTAGATACGGATCGTTAAGATTAAAGCCCACTATATCTTTTCTTCCTTGCGATAACCAATCTGGAGCATTATTTTGAGGTTCCCAAAAG
>DAHWUP010000013.1 GCA_027334565.1 Candidatus Levyibacteriota bacterium
GTTATAAAATCCGCTCCGAGATTATTCGGTTCGACAAAGTACACTTCACGCATTTTCCTTTTTAATTTCAATTCAGCTGCTTTCATAAATTTTGACGAATGCTTTTCTGGCCCGATAAATCAAGCTTTCTGTTGCCTTAAACCCCAATGCTAATTTCTGGGCGATGTCCACTACTTTTTCCCCTTCAATATATTTGAGTCTTAAAACCAGTCGGTAATCATTCGGCAATTTCTCCAGCACCCTCTTGATCTTGCTGGCCAGTTCTTTTTTTTCCAATTCATCATCAATCAAAATTATTTTCAATCCTTCAACAACATATGACGGCAGGGCGGAAAAAAGAATCTTTTTTAATTTCTTTTTCCTGATGACATCCACCACTTTGTTCCTGGCGATAGAAAAGAGATAGGTTTTAATCGAACTTTGTCCATGAAAGTCGCGAACTTTTTCAATAAAATCCAAGAATACATCTTGCGTCACTTCCTCCGCTATTCCCAGATCGTTTAATTGCCGGCGGACAAACCGAAGAATAAATGGATTATACTGCCTGTAAAAATCAAGAAGCACCTTTTCATCCCGGTGGATAATACCCGATATTAAGTGTTGATCATTTTTGCTCATTTGCTTTATAATATTATACTTTTATGGAAAGAAATACACAAAGACTGCGCGTTTTACTGGTTAGCATTTGTCTTTTGGCAGCGGCTATTTTTTTCAAAAGCAAATTACCTGCTTTGACTAACGCCAATAGCCAGCTGGCTTTCCCGAAATTAAACCGGGACAATATCACAGCAATCGATGTTCAGGAAACCAACGACACAATATTTCTAAAAAAAATAAACAGCCGGTGGTTTGTCAAAAAAGACGGCGAAAATTTCGCTGCCGATGGTGATCGAATCAACTCAATCATTAACAGCTTGGAAACTCTGAAAATACGAGGAATCGTATCCGACAATAAAAATAACCGGGCCGACTTCGGTATTGGCAAACAGGCAATTACTCTTCACGGTAAAAACGATTATATCCTTTATCTTGGCGACAGTAACGCTTCCAATCAATATTATGTCCGGATAGGCAAAAGCAATGCGGTGTTTACCGCTGGCAACTTAGATGATATTTTGATTCCCGCCGATTATCGTGATTTATCAACCCATCTGGTCGACGATGAAAATAAAGTAAAAAACATAAAAATAGATTATTCCGGTAAGGAAACCGTTTTGGTCAAAAACAACGACCAATGGAAAGTAAATAACGTTGACGCACAAAGGGAACAAGCCGACTATTATATCAATGATTTAAAAACGCTTAAAAGCACCGATATTTTTTTGAAAAATCCCGTCGACTCCTCAATGACGGCATCATTGACGATCACCGTCGACGGAAAAACAGCCACATTTTACGAAAAAGACAAGGATAATTATTATCTGTCAATTTCCGGCGATAAAAAATATTACCAAATCCCGGCCGTTTACGTTTCTTCTTTAATGAAAGAACAAAAAGACTTTACGAAATAAGTTCAGTTCATACTCATCTTATAAATTTTCGCGCCGGCTAAAATGTAGGCGTCGTTGTCATAAACTACAAAGTCGTTCGACTGTTTGAGCACCGGCGAATTGATTTCCTGGCTATAAGTGCCGTCTTTGCTAAGGACGTAAATTGACCCTCGAGTTTTATCCCAGGCATAAACTTTATCGACATTTTTATCGGTAAATATTTTTTTGATGTTGATTTGAGGATCAGGAAACTCTGTTTTGAAATCATCCTGACTGCCGGCGGTAAACTTGAAAATATGGTCAGGAAATCCGACGTAGACCGATGAATCAATTGCCATGGAGTTGGCACCAGTCAAACCGTTTTCTCCGCCCTGGAAATAGGCGCTTCTGGTGGCATAACCCATACCGGTTCCGACATATTTGTCAATGGTGTCTTTTGACGGATCAAGCAGATATAAATTACCGTTAAAAGCAATCATTGACTGAATATTCCCCCAGTTACTGTCGGCGTCGATAACTTTTGATAATTTTCCCTGATCGTCAATTTTGTAGATACCGGCGCCCTCTACATAAAAAAGCGGGTTGCTTTGGTCGGAAGCAATCATCGTAGCATTTTGTAACTCGCCAAAAGAGTATTTATTCAGCGATTTTTTGGTCAATGAAAGAATATACACTGTTTTTTGCCCGTTATCCAAAATAATAGCGCTGTCGCCATCCAGATAAAGCCTTATTCCTTTTGCTTGGGGATTATCGACTGTTAGATCGAAAAATTCATCTACCGGTTTCTCCTGCACTTTGAGAATTTTATTCTCCTCGTCACCTATCATTTTATCGATTGCCGCCACTTCCGGTCGGTTGCCAATTTCCTTTCGTAAATTATCAACATCATCCTTGGCTTCATTAATAAGCGATATTGCCCGCGGAATACTAAGATATGAGGCATCGTCGGCCTGGCTTAATTTCTGATTAACCGATTCTTTAGCGGCATTTAATCGGCTTTGAATGTCGGCATTTTTCCTTCTTTGATAACCAAAAACAACACTCCACAAAAATATCAGGAAAATTATTCCAACAATAATAAAAGTCAGTGCTCTTTTTTTTCGCGGTGCACCGGCCTGTTCCCCTTGCAAAAATAAATAGGCGGAATGCAGTTTACTAAAAAAAATATCGTGTAAATCTGCCCCGTTACGGGAATGGGTGATTGGATTGGCCGGCCGGGCAAATTCCACCAGCAGGAATTTAATGAACAATGCGGCTTTCTGGTTACTTTTCACCCCCGATAATTTTGGTGTAATCTTCTCAATGATTTCTTTTGGTAGCCGATTGCCTAATTCTTTGTGCAAACCGTTTTCTCCGCCGGCCGCCTCAATAAAATTATCGGTGGTAAAAATAAATAAATCATCATTTTCGACGTAACCGGATGCGGTTTTTTCCCCACCGATTATTTTTACCAGATGCTTCTTGCGGCAAATCAACACGTTGCCAGTACTGCTGGTTTTCAAATATAAAATGTTATTTTTCCGATAACCGGCTGCTAGGGAAAAATTAGTCGGCAGATTATTTTCGGTAATAACTTCGGTTAACTTCAGTTCAAACTGTGCCAAATAATTGAATGCGGACGATAAAATACCTGTCCTTAACGATTGTAGTATCGCCTGGCCATTCTCACGACTTACTCCTTCAATCGCCAAAATCAGGAATAAATTATCTTCGGAAAGATATCCGGTAAAGCCGGTATCATTTTCGTTGGCGTAAAAAGCGTTCTCTATCTGCCACATATATCAAATCAATAATATTGACCAAATAACCAAAAATACCGCTATCCCGATTTGCAAAATGGAAATGGTCAAAATAATGAAATTATTTTTCACCCTGACCGCCTGATTCATTACATCGGTTTGGCGGTAAATAATGATGGTATAGAAGAGGTAAAACACGGAAAAAATTATCGCCAGCGTTTTGAAAACAATCGGAATAATATCCTGGATATTTAACGATAAAATGATCTGGGCAATATTCATAAATTACGGTAATAAACCATTAATAATTTTAACCACCTGTGCCGGATGAAAAATGTTTTCAAATTCGATCCTATCTTGCGTTCCGGCCGTTTGAACAAAAACATTGCCATAATCAAAAAGCGAGGGAATATAGCCGCCACTTTCCGATGTAATATCCTCCACTTTTTCAAGATGGGTTGCGGTCACTTCTTTATAAATAATCATGGTAAAACCGACATCAACAATCCGTTGATTGGTTATTATTCCCACATTAAAAAACCAATTAAGGAAATTGAACCATAAATAACTAAGGATAAAAACAATGCCAAAAACATCAATAAACAAAATTTGGTTGACTGTAAGAAATGAGGAAAACAAAAAATTAACCACCACCAGTAATACAAAAAAAATTACCGCATTAATCACCCAATATATTTGCGTAATCGGATGAGCGCGTAAAGTAAGAATCACCGTTTCCTGATCAGCTTGGGTTTCGAAACGAGTTTCGGGATATAGACAGTAAGAATGAAGCGCCTGATGTTGTTGGGTATTGTTTTCCATGCATAAATATTATATACTATTACTTGCCCTGGTTACTCGAGCGACTTGGCCCCACCCTTTCCCATCCCGAACAAGGAAGTGAAACGAGTCAGCGCCGATGATACTCAATCCAAAGCGGATTTGGGGAAAGTAGGTCGTAGCCGGGGCATTTTTTTATTTATTTTTAAACAAGATATTCTTTGGCACGGCGAAAACGGAATCGTCGGTAATCGCTTCTTTCCGGCAGGAATCAAGACTCTTTTTTAAACTGCCCATATCGAACGGTATTCCTTGAGGAACAATGCTTTTCAACATATTGTTATCCAACAGATTTAAATAGGTCCCAATGCCGCAGGTTTTTTCGCCAGAATAAGCGCCCTGAAGATAATGATACAGGCAATCACCGTTAAGGACGATATTATTTGTTTGTTTATTGCTTTGGATTTTGACAGCGATTTGTTTGTTTTTAATGAATGCCGATACGGTCGCGTCCGGTGAAGAAAATTGGCACACCCAGGGGCCGGTCAGATCAATTTGGACCGATACCGCTGTAGGGACAGGAGAAGGAACGACGGTCGGTGAAATGGAAATAGTCTGTGGTGAAATAACGGGATTTTGCTGGAATTTCAAGATTAAACCGATGATTACTACCGCGATCGGGACAATGATAATAACACGGCTGACGATATGGAAAAAATCATCCATAATTTATGTTTATTCAAACAATGGGGCTTTTTCAACTACATTTTCATCCGGCAACATCTCCGCCCCTTTTATCTCCGGTAGCGCTTTACCAACGATACTTTGTAGATCGCCACTCATTCCCAAAATATTATCGATAACCCGGCGGATGCTTTTTTCCTGCCGCGCCCATTTTTGGGTATAGAATTTCCGTTCTCTTTCCAAATCATCCTGCAATTGACCATAAGCGTCGTATATCGCATCAATCCGACTTTTGAATTCCATGCCGGTTAAATAATTCCAGAGAATTTCTTGTTTGCTGTCTTTGCCAATAACCGACGACTTGACGGCAGCAATCTTTATCAAGCTATCGCGCAGAATCATTGTCAAACCAAGAAAAGCCTCATACGAACATACCCAAACACCTTGGTATAAACCGAAGTGTTTGATGTTGTCCGGCAGAATATGGCTGACAAGCACCGCGACTTCGGCATTCACCGTTTGTTGGTCGCTACGCAATTTGGGAATCCAGTCATTACCCCATGATTTCGTTCTTTTCGATTCCCAAATAATCGTTCCGCAGGTTTTTCCGAACTGGCTTTTTACCACCTGGACGATATCGGCTCCCCGGACGCCTTTGGGAACTTCTTTAATCTCATCCGCAGGAAATTCTTTTTGCAAAATATTTTCCAGTTCCAATTCCAATACTTCCCCCTGGGTTTGTTGTGATCCTTGAGTAGCTTTTTGCTTGAGTTCTTCGATTTGCTTAAGAAGGTCCGCTTCCTTTTTTTTATATTCGAGGTCTTTAAACTTGTTTTCCTCCACCGCTCGCATGAAAGCATCTGTCTCGATCTTCTTTCTTTCCTCGTCAAGTTTCCTCTGCATTTTTAACTCAACTTCTTTTTTTTCTTCCTCAAGCCTCATTTTTTCTTTTCTAATTTCCATCTCATTTTTTATAAATTGATCCATCTTTTTGTCCTTTTCGTCAAGTTCGGTCTTTAGGAGTTTGATTTCCTGTGAGGTTTCTTCGTTTTTCTTCGATTCGGCGGCGGCAAGAGCCTTTTTCCACATGATCATTTTCTGCTCCTTTTCGAATTTCGATTTTACTTCATCCTCAATCTGATGCTTCAAAGCTTCAGTTACCGGGAAAGATTTTTTGCAATGAGGACAAATAATCGTGTCGTTCATAATTTTAGGTAATTAGTACGAAACGTAACCAAAATATAACTTCATAATAGGTTCCAACATGTTTTCTTTCCGGTGGTTGAATCGGTACTCCATCTCCTTTAAGTATAACGGAAAATTTGCTTTTGATACTCCCCGATAATTGTAAAGTTTGTGTTTGGTGTAACTCCAGAATCCTTCAATACCGTTAATGTGATTGTGACGATGGGAAACCAAAGTTTTGCTGTGGTTCACTTTGTTGTGTTTACCAAACTGGTGGAGTGAATTGTAGCTCGTGAACGTATCGGTGTGATACACGCTGCCCTTACGTGTTTTTTTCCTGATGATACCCATAAGATTCTCTGCGGTAAGGGTATGAACGATACGGGTATATACCTTCCCATCCCGTTCCAGAAGACCAAGAACAACCGATTTACCGGCAGCGGCTCTTCCTCTTTTCCCTTTCCTTTTTCCTCCAAAGTAAGCCTCGTCTATCTCAATCTCACCGGACAATCTTTGTCCCTCCAGTTCACACTGATGAAACAGAAGTTCCCGAATTGTACGGAAGATACGGGATACCTTTTGATAGCTCACTCCGTATTCAACCGCCACTTGATAGGCAGGACGCTGTTCAACAAAACAGAGAAGAATGGCAAGTTCAGCACGAAGCCTTTTCATTGACTTTTGTTTCTTACAGGCAAAGCATTTTACATAATGACGCGAGGTAATACATACAGTACGTTTTCCGCAGAAAACACACTTTCTTCCGAGGTAAAAAGACGTCAGACGCTTTTGATAAGTTGAATTAAGCATAACCACAATCTAAATATATAACTGTGTGGTTACGAAATCAACTAATTACCAAGTTATTTTAGTGTTCCTTCAGCTGCTTTGTTATTGATAGCAGACAATCTAATTAAAAAAGAAACTTTAGTCAGTGAGGGATTTAAAAACTTAAAAGACCTATTAAATAAGTCTAAACTTGAAACTTTTACAATTGCTTTTCGGCAGTTACTGTCTTCTTAAAAAGATACGCCTTTAGTTAAATGCTTTTATTTTTCTGTGGACTTTAGTTGATTGATATGTTCCTGGTTTCCAGGGCATAATGTATGTAGGTATATTTTAGGATTAAAAAGTTGGAATAGTTCCAGGGTCATGGATAAACTGAACAAGCAATTACGGAAAGCGGAAAAAGGCGGAGCGATCAGAAAAGCGGGGTTTTTAACGGGAGTTCACACCTTACCGATTAAGGCAAAAAACAGGCTGGATGAGATGCTTCTGTGCCGTTACTCACCCGAGAAAGCCCTGTCAAAGCTGGAGCGGGAGTTCCCGAGGTTAAGCTGCCAAGCCGATCTGCGGTCTATTCCTACAAAGCCAAGTATTTACCTTTGTCATTGACAAATTGGCGACATCTGTCGCTAATTGCCGAAAAACTGGACGTGGAGAAAATGGACACGGCATCCATTTTTATCTCCCACCTTCGCAGGTTTGTTGCCGTAGACTTAAACGTCTTAAAAGAACGCTGGTACAGGCAGTTAGAAGGAGGCTCACAGGAAACCACAAGACAACGGGCAGTCATTGAAGCAAGCAAAATATATATGGAAGGGATTAAATTGGGCATGGAGATGCTAACAAGGCTTGATGTAGACTTAAATGAAGTCCTTCGGGAACAACAACGGGAACCAGAACAAGAGGAGAAGAAAGACACCCGCACCGATCGGGAGAAAAAGATTGACGGGGTGTTATAGATGAATTATTCCAGTTAGGCAAACAAGCACAAATCCCTCAACCAACTCCAACTCAACCATTGAGTAACCCTGGTAATTAGTTATCATATTTACTATACTGGGTCGGAGCGGTGGGACTTGAACCCACGACCTCACGCTCCCAAAGCGTGTATTCTAGCCATCTGAACTACGCTCCGTGTTTTACTATTTTATCATACATTCGGGTACAATGATTGTATGCGCCGGCTGCCAAGACTGACAAAAAAGCGGATTATTTTGGCGATTACGGTAATTATCATCAGTATTATCACCCAATTCGTTCTTCCCCCCGTTTCCCCAACTCCATCACCCGTATACGCCAAAGTGACAAAAGCGATTGATGGCGATACGATTGAAATAGAAGGCGGTCAACACGTCCGTTATATCGGAATTGATACACCCGAGCTTTATCATCCAACCAAACCGGTACAATGTTTTGGCCGGGAAGCAATGGAAAAAAATAAGAAATTAGTCGAAGGCAAAACCGTCCGCCTGGAAAAAGACGTCTCCGACACCGATAAATACGGCCGGCTGCTGCGTTATGTTTATGTAAATAATTTGCTGGTTAACGATTATCTGGTAAAGGAGGGTTATGCTAAAGCCACTCCAATTCGTCCCGATATCAGATACGCCGCTATTTTTGAGAATAGCCAGATACAAGCAAAAAAAGAAGTAAAAGGTTTATGGCAGCAG
>DAHWUP010000014.1 GCA_027334565.1 Candidatus Levyibacteriota bacterium
TTTCCGTTTTCATCTTCGGACTGGTCCCATCTTATTCCCAGCCTTAAATTTCTCATTCCCAGGTCTTCGATGGCCCAGCTTAAAGCATCCATTCCGTATGTCATCCTTTTTCGTCCAAGGTCCGTATCCATGATATCTCTGGTCAGACCGTATTCATGCACGGAAAAGGATGCGCCTATGGTTGTAAGCTTGGCTTTGGCATGTTCTTCCAGGTAAAATTCGTTGTTGGAAAGCGACGCCATCCGGTCCGCCTCCTGCAATGCCAGACCCTCGCCTGTGGCACGCAAAAGGTACGGGGTTATCTCGCTAAGCGCCGCTGCTCCCAAATATAAAGCCGGCCCCCATTTCATCGAAGCGTCCCTTGCGCCTTTAAGGAAAGCACGCCTTGAGATCGGTCTTTCGAAAATATTGTCCCGGAGATTTGCGGTTTGGGCATTGTACCTTTCAGATTCCAACATCGATGTTTGCTATTTTACCAGCTATTGTCATTGAGTCAAGTCTGGATTTTCGGGTAATAGGTATTCTTTAAGTCTTATCTCAGCCAAATATTCTATAATGCCGCGGTGTTAAAGGATGGTAAATTTATAGGAAATATCCTTTAACACAAGTATTCATGACCAAGATATTTTATAAACCAAACCATGACAAGACAGGAATCTCAACCTATCGAAAATCCGAATGCGTATCTACCGCGGGGAGAAAAACTCGCGGCAACCTATGCCGGTAGGCACGTTCGGGAATACGATTCATTCGATCCGCGCCTGGTGATAGACATCGTCCAAAACGGAAATTATATGGGGAAAATAATTGCCGACAGACATACCTCGTTTGAAACCGGTACCGCCATCTCACTTGACCAGGTAGAACTTATCAGTGCACGCCGAAAGGCCAGGCTGATCTTTGCTATAGGAAAAAGCATCTTTGGCGATAACGGCACCATACGGCACGAGGTTTATTCGCCCGAGGGCATCATCGGTTATGCGTTCGGGGACAACCTGGATTTTTACCTGGCTTCCCTTTTGCATGATGACCCCAAGATAAAAGAAAAGGTCCAAAACGGCGAGGGAGGTTTCGACGAAGAGGTCCAAAGATATCTGGAACGGGAACTGGGACTTCCCGGGCTTTTCGACCAATAACCCGGCAGTTCTGTCATTTATCTTTACAGTCCCAAACCCCGGGCGAAAAGTTCGGCTTCTTTTTCCTGCTTTTTTATTTCCTGTTTGGTTTGTTTTACCGAGACCGAATTCCTGTGCCCCAAGACAACATGCCCGATCTCGTGCGCTATGGAGTGCTCTATCTGTTCCCAATCCTGACGCAAAAGGTCTTCGGACAAGAAAATCAGATGTTGCCCCAAAAGGTCGTTTCCGGTAAAAGTGAACGCATAAGCATCATCCAGCGAAGAGACAAACCAGCAGTTCCTGGTGACAACATCAATGACCTCATCCGGCATTTTCGAAAGTGTTTTACAGACGCTAATTTTCATCGACCTGTTACCTACCAGTTTACCGCCGAATGCCTTAAAGATAGCTCTAGTGCCTATTGTCATGCAGAAAGATTATACACGATGTTTAGTTTCAATCCGCATGGCCTTCGGACACGCTTTTTGTCCATAGAAATTTAAACACCTTGGGAAAATGCTATAATACTTATATGCTAAAGATCATAAAATCGGCAGTTGAAGAGATCAGGGACTTTAACGAATCCGAATGGCGCGATTCCGATCTTGAATATTATGGAAAAAACTCGCCCTGGGTCAAGGAAAAATTCGTATTCAAAGCCGAACTGGACGGTAAAATTGTCGGCTCGATAGAAGGAACATACGAAGAAGGAGTGATGTTTGTAAACGATATCATCGTTTCAAAAAGCAAAAGGGGTCAGGGTATCGGCAGGGAACTGATCGAAAAAGCAGAAATTTTCGCAAAACGCCTGGGCGGCCATAAAATGTATCTAGTCACCGGCAAAGACTGGGAATCAAGAAAATTCTATGAAGCCCTGGGGTTCGCGGCCACTGGCGAATTCAAAAAGCATTTCCGCAAAAAAGACTTCGTCATTTACGAAAAGCTCGTTTAAAACGGGCGCATCTTTACTTGAATTATCTGTTTTGATGAATCCGTTCAATTGATTTATGAACGATGAAGATTTTAAAAAACTGGTCGGGGAGGCCCTGGACACACTGCCGGAAGAATATGCAAAAAAACTTGATAACGTGGTCGTGACGGTCGACGACTTCCCCACCCCTTACCAGCTTAAGAAGACCGGGATACCGCCTTGGGCGCTTTTGTTCGGTCTGTACGAAGGCGTTCCCAAAACCAAAAGAGGCATCTACTATAGTTCCATTCCCGATAAGATCACCATTTTTAAAAACGCGATAGAAAGGATCTCGCAAACCCCGGAGGAAATAAAGGCCAATATCAGGCAGACGGTGGTACACGAGATCGGCCACCATTTCGGCCTTTCCGACGCACAACTTAAGTAAACCGTTTAGGCCCTAAAAACCCGCTTATTTCTTGTAATAAGCGTACGCATAGAGAAGCAGCGCGATAAGGACTATGACCAAACCGTACCTTAACGGATGGGGATTGATGATACTGTTGGTGATAAGCGCTCCTATCCCCAAGCCCAGGACCAGATTCGAAAGCGCGTTATAATAAACGTTCTTGGTAAAGAACCTTTCGATATTCTTCAAAGTTCTCTCACCCCCTTTCGGAATTTTTTAAGCCTTCGCCCTTAGCATGACACTTTAAATTCCAGAAATCAATTTTTTACCGAAGGGGTATCCGCGATATTCATGCCATTTTCTCCTTTGACGCTGTCAAACCATGCAGCTTAGATCCGGGGCAAAATTTATCAGGCGGACGGCTTTTTAAAAAATTAACTTGAGGCAGCACTGATAAGATAATGGTCGTCGGAGAAATCCTGTGTTTTGATGGCGGTAAACCCGGCCTGTTCGAGCAGTTTTATAACCTCCTCTTCACTTAATCTGATCTTTAGAGGCGGGCCCAAAGGACCCTTTTTCTTCCAATCGAAATCGACCAGCTTTCCGTCCTGTTTTAACATAAGTTTAGCGTTTCGTAACGCTTTAAGGGGATCCGTGAAATCGTGCAGAACATTGGCGTAAAAAACCATGTCCGCACAAGTTTTACAAAAAACGATTTTTTCCGCCTCTCCGACAACAGTCGAAATATTGGTCAACCCCTGTAATTTGGCTTTTTCCATAAGCCGTTCTACCGCTTCACGGTTAACGTCCAAAGCGTACACCCTGCCTTTTTCCCCGACTATCCCGGCTGCAGATATGGCAAAGAATCCGTCGTTTGCGCCGATGTCCATAAACACCATGCCCCCGGACAGACCCTGACCTATTAATAATTTTTCCGGGTTTTGCTTTTTCCTTCGTTTTTCCTCGTCGTAGCAAAAATGGTGCTTATGCCAATCGATCATTCATCTATTTTATCACTGCGTCGGTCTTAAGCAAT
>DAHWUP010000015.1 GCA_027334565.1 Candidatus Levyibacteriota bacterium
CCGGTTCCTTATGCGCACGTGATCATGACGACGACTCATAAAACCTTGCGCGGACCACGGGGGGCAATAATTCTTGTTACCGATAAAGGTTTGAAAAAAGATCCGGAGATGGGTGAAAAAATCAATAAAGCTGTCTTTCCCGGTTTACAAGGCGGGCCGCATAATCACGTCACGGCGGCAATGGCCGTTTGTTTTCAGGAAGCGAGTAAACAAAGTTTTATCAAATACGGTCAACAGATCGTCAAAAATGCTAAAGTTCTTGCCGATGAACTGAAAAAAATGGGCTATGAACTTTTAAGCGGCGGAACCGATAGTCACGTGATAGTGATTGACTTACGGTCGATAGGTTTATTGGGTAATACGGCGGCGGAAGCATTGGAAGCGGCCGGTTTGGTGCTGAACCGCAACGCGGTTCCTTTCGATACCAATCCGCCGTATTTTCCGTCTGGCATCCGTTTTGGCACCCCGGGTATGACCAGCCGCGGATTGAAAGAAAAACAAATGAAACAGGTGGCCAAGTGGATTGATAAAGTGTTGCGCGGCTTAAAAGAAGAAAAAGAGCGGTTGAAGATCGACAGCTTGGGAGAAAGAAAACGGGACAACCGGAATAAAATTATCGCTGAAACGTCCGTTATTAAAACGGTTGCCCGCGAAGTTAAGGCTTTATGCAAAAAATTTCCAATAAGAAAGTATTATTAAACCGGCCGCTCATTTTTCTATTTATCACCGGTTTGATTTTGAGACTGTTGGGATTAATCAATATCCGCCTCGGCGGCGATTTTGCCGCCTATTGGAAAATTGCTGGTCAAATAGTGTCCGGCCGGTATTTTCCGTTATGGAGTACGGGTAGCAGCGTTAACTCGAACCTGCATTTTGGACCGCTAATCTATTATATACTGGCTATTCCTTACGCATTGGGGCGCGGAGATTACCGGGCGGCAATTATCTTTTTCGCTTTGGTAAATTCCGTCAATATCTGGTTGATTTTTCGGACAGCCGAAATTTTATTCAATCGACAAATCGGTTATATAGCGGCGCTAATTTACACTTTCAGTGCATTGGCAATAACAATGGACAATTTTCCCTGGAATTATAATCTGATTCCTCTTTGCATACTGCTGGCGTTATACTTTCTGATTAAAGTCCGAAAAGGTCACAGCGCTTTTTTACCGCTCATATTTGTTGCCTTGGGAATTGCATCGTTATTACATATCATAGTCGTCCTGATTATTCCAGTATTTATTCTACTTGTTCCCTGGAAGAAGATCTATTGGCAATCTGGGTTGGCCGGTGCCATTATTTGTCTGGCATTTCTTTTTCCGTATTTGGTACAGTCTGGTCAGATAATAAAAATTGCTGTTCCGGTAAAGGAGAATTGTTCGTTTTGGTCGTGGTTGCGTTATCATGGTCACGGCGAACGCTGCTTTAATCAGATTCGTAATACTTTGTTTATTTTCCGGTATATGTCGGCCAGCCTATTTAATACGAAGAATTTGCTGATGGCCGGTTTATGTTTCTTGATGACTGCATTTTTGCTGTTGAAGAAAAAACTTCCGCAAAGAAAGATGTTTGTCATTTGGTTAGCGATACCGTTTTTAACTCTCTTGATTTACTCCGCCGGTATAGCGTTACATTATTATGTAATATTGTTTCCCATACCAATATTCCTTTTTAGCCTTTTTTTGACAGAATTGGGAAAAATAAAACGCTGGGGAACGGTTTTGAGAAATACGTTGTTATATTCAACGGTATTTTTCAATCTGCTCGTTTATCTTGTTTCCTTGGCGACAATCAGGATATAAATATCTCATTTTTTCCGTCTACGTTTTTTCTTTTGGCCATCGGGAAGAGCATTCATGATGGAGACAACGCCCCGGGCAACGATGCTGATCATCAAAAAAATACTGCCGAGAAAATAAAAAGTATTCTGCACCGTAATCATACGACAATATTACCGTCAAAATATATGAGGAAAAGAAAGAGGATATAAAGAATTAAACAGGGAGGGGATATTGTTTTAGCACAGGATAAATGTATTTTCGGTCAAATTCTGCTAAAATAAAGCGTAACTTGCGGGGTCGTATAATGGTAGTACAGTAGACTCTGAATCTACTTATCGGGGTTCGAATCCCTGCCCCGCAGCAAGATTGGACACCAAGCGACCGTAAACTCTAAAAAAGCCCGATTTTGCTTGCTAAGTGTCATTTTGTTTTAAGAAGTTTCGGACCGTACCCCTTGTTATTCAGTTGTCTTTTTACCTTCAAAGAAACGTCCTTACGGTAGTGAAGGAGCAAGATTTTAATACCTTTATTTGTTAAAATACTATATATAAAAGGGTCAAAATATGAAACTTGCCATTATTCTTTCAACCAACAACGCAGAAAAAAATTGGAATGCCTTTAGACTAGGCAACTTAGCTTTAAAAAGTGGTGATAACGTAAGCGTATTCCTTATCGGTGAGGGTGTTGAATACTTACAATTCACAAGTGATAAATTTGACATCCAAAAACAAGTTGATGCCTTTCTTGAGGCGGGTAAGGGAGAAATTTTAGTCTGTGAGACATGTATGGTTCTTAGACACAAAGAAGCTAGTAAAACCTGTCCGGTAAGCGGGATGAAAGAACTGTACAACCTTATCAAAGAAAGCGATAAGGTAGTTACTTTTTAATCTTATAAAAAAGCGACTGTTTGTCCTTGTATTGTCTAAGAAACATCCACTACACTTTTGACAGGTAAATTTCCAGTACGATTAAGCGCATGTGTTTTTAATT
>DAHWUP010000016.1 GCA_027334565.1 Candidatus Levyibacteriota bacterium
ATAATACAACGATCATGGCCAATAATTTTTATATACCATTGCAAAGCAAGGATTTCACCAACGAAGTATTCCGCATTATCGCAATGGGTGAACCGGGCAGCATTCTTCTTCCGCCCAATACCGGGAAATCAAATCGTCTCGTTAATATCTTCATTGAGAATAATAAATCGCGCCTAAAAGATTATCATGTTGTTTGTTTTGATGTTACTTTTCATGAGATCGAAGACAGCGCGGATTTTTTTGGCATAATTCGCAACGAAAAAAGAATGGCAAAAGGAAAGAAAATCGTTTTTTTCCTGACTAATGCCCAAATGCTAATATATGACAATAGTTATAGTTTGCTCAATAGCATGATCGACATGCAGGAAAACGATCAAAATCTCCAATTAATTTTTCTTTTTAGTGTCGATATTATTCATCCCAACATTGCTAAAAATATAAAAACAAGCATTTTTAGCTATATTGTTTATTATCCGTTTTATAATCATGACGACGTTATCGGTTTAATCGACCATCAAGCAAAGAAATGGAGTATATCTGTCAGCAAAGAACAAAAAGCGGATATTGCCAAGTATTGCGGAGGATATTTTTGGCTCGTCAAACAGGCGTTGATTTGCCTTAAGGATAATCCCCACTTGCGTATCGAAAACATCCTCCGTTATGAGGGGGTAAGGACGGCGTTGGAACAGCTGTATACGTCGTTAAGTGATAGCGAACGCAAATCGTTGCAGGATGTCATATACGACCGTAAAATTGAAGATGAGATGGAAGAACACAGTTTCCATTATCTAACGAAAATCGGTCTAATTAAAAATAATAAAGTGACAATTCCACTGCTGGCTTCATATTTAAAAAATTCGTTACCGCAAACGAAAATAGAAATAGTTAATAACGCCATATATGTAAATTCAATCAATATCGACAGGCAATTTTCCCGCAAGGAAAAACAACTGTTTAGAACGTTTATTCTCAAAAAAAACCAACTTATTACCCGTGACGAACTGGCCGGTTCGATTTGGACAAACAGCAGTGAAGAGTCTTATTCCGATTGGGCGATTGATCGTCTGGTCGCCCGATTAAGGAAGAAGATTGAAAATCTTGGGATAAAAGAAATTATAAAGACCGTGCGTAATCAAGGATATATATTGACAGAATAATATGAGTAGAGAAAAAGGAATATGGACACCACCGTCGCTGGGAACCTTAACTTCAGCGGATTTTGATATGTCTCCAAGAGAAAGAGAATTCATTACTAGATCCCGACAATATTTGCGTAACCTACAAGCGCATTGCGATCCTTTTTCGCTTGATTTTTATTTCTCCCTTGTTGCACAAGAAGGTTTGCAAGCCCTGGAAAGAGGTAATTACGGTATCGGCGCCATTTATATCTACAATCACAATGGTAGAGAAATCATTATTGGAAGCCATAATCGCGCTTACAGCGGTGGAGATTCCAGTGCGCATGCCGAACATGAATTACTGAATGCGGTTGATAGTCTTGCCGGCGGTCATAGTACATATGTAAATAGAATCAAGTTAAGGCGTAAAACGATGGATAAGCACGATCGGAGAATCCTGGTTGCCGGTATGGAGCCCTGTGTGAGCTGTGTTGAAAAACTGCTCAATCATGGAGCGGTGACTGATTTGTGGATCGGTCGGGCCGAACCGGATTCCGGGTCAGTGCTTGACGGTCGGGATCGTGGTTTACATCCAAGAAAGCGAAAGGCTTTAAAAGAACAGATTAAAATAAGTTTGTTAGCAAATTCAATCGATCCGGAGTTAAGCAAGATGTTGGGTGATATGTTTTTTAATTTCCGATCAAAGGTATATTTAAGGCTACAACAAAGAAAAGAAGCGCGAATGGAAAATTTTGAAGCAAATGTTGCGCGATTTAGTCGCGAAGCTAAGTCGGGCGGTTTTAGGCGACACGGATATGGGAAGAAATAAACTAATTACCGTTATCGGTAATATTGCGTCGGGGAAATCGACGCTTACCGACCTTTTGGTCAAAAATCTGCCGGCAATAAAAATTGACAGTGACTCTTTTTACAAAAGTAACCGTTTATTTCCTTTAGCGCTTAAGGATAGACGGCGTTGGTCTTTCGCGAGCGATATGTGGTTTTTGTCCGACCGGATAAATGCCATGGCGAAATTAAAATCTTATCTTCTAAAACAAAATGTGGTCATCGATAGCGGTTTACCGATGAGCTGGGTATTTGCCAATAGCCGATTGAGAGATAAATATTACACGAAAGAAGAATGGAATTTATACCAAAGAATT
>DAHWUP010000017.1 GCA_027334565.1 Candidatus Levyibacteriota bacterium
GGACCACCTTTTTGGCGCTCAGGAGATAGGCTACCCGGTAAGTTAAAACTTTCGTCTTGCCGCTGCCGGCGCCGGCTAAAATCAGTACCGGCCCGGATGTTTCAGCGACGGCTTTTTTTTGATCGGGATTCAAATCTTTTAAGACGTCATCCATACTTTCCTTAATTTTAATCTCCAAATATTACCCTTTCGCCGGTAAGAATTAAACCTCTGCCCCATCCTTTGCGTCACAATCTGAATCAGGATATAAAAAATGATATGACCCTGCAAATGATATAATACAGCCGGGACGATAAAAACCGCTCTTTGATAGCCAAGGAAGGAGGAGAATGGAAGCCGCAATTGGCGACGGCAAACCTGTTCTAATTCTACCAACGGAGGTTAAACAAATGCTGGGCCCGAACGATTCGGACAAAGACGACGATGTTGATTATTACATCGGCGACGACGGTCTTGCCCGTTCGACCGCTTCCGAAACTATTGCCGCCAATCAAACAAGGGAGGGCGATCTCAGCCGCGGAACATCCGGTGGGTGCGGTCAGGATTCCGAGAAAGTGCCGAAGTAATTACCTACCGGAACAAACAATTTAATTCGTTTATGGGGTGCTGTAAAGCAGTTATCGTGTAGCCGCACGAGAGAGGAATTCTCCACCCCATAATTTTTTTCAAAATATGGATCTGCCAGAAGACAGCAGGGTATATACCGGCGAAAATGTCCGCAAAAACACTAACAGCCTGACCAGGGCATTGGGTAACTATCTAAGTGTAATGAGGCCGGTGGAGATGCAGGAAGCCCTCCGCCGGATTTACTGGTCCTCCAACCGTTACCAAAAGTTAAAATACTACCGACAATACAAACCTAAAATTGACAAGCTCCGAACCCTTTATCCTCCCGTAATTTTAGCCCGAAATGAAATGATGCGCCAAAACTACCACCAGTCGTTTCTGGAATTTTGGCAGCAGAAGTTCGGCATCCCCCAAGAAGATTACCGGCTTTTTCTAAACAAAAGCGGCTCCGTAATAAATTATCTAAACAGTCTGCTTCCCGAACCTCAAGATTGTCCTCCTTCTTTCGGGTCAAAATATAATAACCGGTGTTTTCTGTGCCAGATTAAAAGCGAAGGATTGAAAGTGCCAGAAGACGTCCTGTCCTTTATGGGACAAAAATTTCCTGAGCTTAAAAAAAGGTCACAGCAAATAAGAATTGTTTTTGCAGACCAAAGCCAGATGAAGCCTAACCCCGAAGATGGTTCCTTTATTATCGAAATCAATAAAAACAGTGGCCTTCCCCACCAGGCGGCAGATTTGATCCATGAACTTTCTCATGTTCTGAGACACCTTAAAGGAAAGCAGGTCCTACCGGAATCGACTATCTACCAGCGGGAAAAAGAAACTATTAGACTGGAATTAACTCTGTTGCGGGAGTTTTCGCCATCCCTCTGGAAAGCCAAGTTCGGAGTGATGCTGGAAACCTATTGGCGGGCCTTCTTTGAAATTGAATCTTTTACCCATCCTTCGTCTGATCTTGACCGGTTATATGCGAAGTTATTTAACCGGTGTTTTGCCGGCGGCCACCAAGCAAAAAATGATCTCTATTTAATTAACGCTCCGTTAATAATGCAACCATTTCAAGGGCTACCCGCCGCGGTCGCCTATACAATTTTACTCTCCGAGCAAATAAAGGACGTTGTAAATGACCGGGTGTTAGAAACTTTGAGGAACTGACCGAAACAGGAGCAGGCTGCAGCCAAGACAGAGATAATCTGCCATCAGCGTAGCTTCGAATGACAAGGTAGCATTTGCAAAAGGAGAGGGTAGTGACCTTTATTCGTTGCCAATGGCTAATCCTACCCTCTCCTTTATTTTTTTATGTCGGCCAAAACTAATTCTTTAGTTGA
>DAHWUP010000018.1 GCA_027334565.1 Candidatus Levyibacteriota bacterium
GTTGTATAATAAGCATTGAATACTTATAGTACGAATACTTGTTGATTAGCTTAAGAAATCAATTTTTCTTCCCCTACTCATAAAGCCTTTCATACTAAAGAAATAAAATAATTAACATAAATATGGCAAATAAAATATATGTTGGCCGCCTCCCTAAACAAACTACCGAGCAGCAGTTGATTGATGTATTTTCCAAAGCCGGTAAAGTAATATCTGTTCAGATTGTAAAAACAAATAATAATCGGGAAAATAGCGGTTACGGTTATGTTCGTATGGATACGGACGATTCAACAATAAAAGCAATAAGATTATTTAACAACTCAGTATTTTCCGGTAGTAAAATAGCTGTTATGGAAGCACATTATCTGGATCAGGACCATTCATGGATTAGCAATAGGAAATGGTATAAACATTAAGAACGGAAATGAGGTGATAGATAATGGAAAAAAATAAAATATTCGTTGCCGGTTTGCCGTGGTCGATAAATAACGATTCACTCAAAGAATTATTCTCATCTTGCGGAGATATTTCGGATGCGATTGTCATTACCGATCGAGATACCGGCCGCTCAAAAGGTTTCGGATTTATAACATTTATGAATGAGGATAGTGTTCAGAAAGCCTTGGAAATGGCCGGGAAAGAAGTCGAAGGAAGAACACTCGTTGTCAATATCGCCAAACCCAGAGAAAACCGAAATAATAGCTCATTCAGATCGAAGGGGAATTCCAGAAACAGCAATTATCATCGAGGCAGAAGAAATTATTGACTCTTATGGATAAAAAAATCAGTAATCCATGCACCCGTTGTGGTATAGAACGGATTGTGGTAAAGACATGGGAAGAAAAAGTGGGGAATTCAACTGTCGTGAATATAGAAACCGTTTGTCCCAATCCTGAATGTCAAAAAAAGGTAAATAGCGACAATAAAAAGCAACATGATAGATATATTGCCATGAAGTTGAAACATAAGAACAACATGGAATCAAGAAGAAAAATGATTAAAAAATCATAGTATACCGCAGAGTCCGCTCATTAAATTTTCAGTATGGTTAAACACAAACGAAGTAAAAAAAGAAAGAGATTGATTAAGAAGAAAATGCACGGGAGTGTGAGGAAGCTGATTCGAAGAAGAAAAGCTCAAAGATAATTTGGTGGAGATGGCGGGAATTGAACCCGCGTCCGGGGAAACACTCCGAAAAAAAATTTAGTCAGGGATAGAGTGTTTTTGACTCTTATTTTACTCGGGAAACAAACAAACCTTATAAAATAGCTATTTGGGGTTTATCGGACCTTAAGCCAAATAGTAACTCAAAAAGTCCTTATCGTGATTGGTTAATCTCTTATCTAAGTTGAGTCACGAAAAACTTAGACAGAGGCACAATTAGTTTACGTAAGCAAAAGCGTAATTCGCTCTTGCAAAGTAAGCCGCTTGGGCTGCTTCGATTTGATCTTTAGCAATTATGTTTTTCCGTTTGACGCAGCAGGTACGCCCTGACATTTTTTCAAAGTGCCAATTCCTCGTCGATTCCTATCATCCCCTGTTGTAATATTCCTTCATTTCCCGTTTCTCTTGCCGTTCGATATCTCTTTTCTTCTCCAGTTTCCGCTTTTCGACATCCCGTTTTCCTTTTACTAACGCGATTTCGAGCTTGATCAGGTTGCCCTTATTATAGCACGAAACCGGCGCCAAAGTCAATCCGCC
>DAHWUP010000019.1 GCA_027334565.1 Candidatus Levyibacteriota bacterium
GGGTGAGGGCGAGGTCCGCCTGCGGCGGGAGCGGAACCGCCGAAGAACAAATGATAGACTACGCCAATTATGGCCCAAGCCAAAAAAATTATGATCAGGCCGATTATCGCATAAACAAGTTTCTGCTGT
Source organism: Candidatus Levyibacteriota bacterium (assembly GCA_027334565.1). GTDB lineage: Bacteria > Patescibacteriota > Microgenomatia > Levybacterales > UBA12049 > DAHWUP01. The sequence continues at coordinate 130 of DAHWUP010000019.1, forward strand.
GCAGCGTGCACTTTTTGTTTATCTCCGGTTGACCATATCCAGTCATAGCCGCCCCAGATCATAAATAATAAACAGATCACTATTCCGGCAATAATAAGCCAAGTGATGCCGGCGCTGATTATCTGCATAAGCGTGCTCCAGCCGCCGTTTGGCATTCCGGCCGGACCGGTAATGGTAGTTCCGTTGATACTAAGCGCTAATTGTTTCATGGCGAAAAACCCGACAAACCAAGTAGGTCCACCCCGATGGTTTGAAGTATTACCAAGGAAAAGATGATAAACAAAAGTCCTACTATTGCGGCGATCAACTGTTCTCTTGCTGCCTGCAGTCTCTCCGGATTGCCCTGCGAGGTCATCATCCTGTAGCCCGAGATGATGATAAGAAGTACCGCCAAAGCACCGGAGATACTAAGCAGAACACTGAACAAAGCTTTGGTGATTCCGGCACCGGTGGTGTCCACAGGGCCTATGGCCGTATCGCAGGATGTCCCGTTACAACTGCTGTCATTTATGGCAGCCGGAGGGGCCATGCACTGGTATTGATAAGCGATTGGTCCGTTATGCGGCTGGCCCCCTTCCTGGGTGTTGCCCGCATATTGGCAGGAAAGTCCCGGGCAGCAATATATGCCGTTTGGGTCGGCGGATCCGGCCAGACAAGGGACATTTACTCCCAGACAAATCGGCTTGGTAGGAAAAGCCTGGGAGGAATTATTGATGGTTGAATGTAATGGGGCGCAGCAAGTACCGCTGGTGCAGTCCATTGTCCCCAAATCGGTTCCGTTTATATTGCTGCATTGTGATTGGGACATGCATGAATCCGGCGAAAGGCAGGGCGATGTGCTTCCCGCTTTGCAGCATAATTCTGTTGAAGGGCACCAGCCGCCAGCCGGAACGCCCCCGGCGCAATCCGGTAAAAGATGGCAATACGTACCGGCTTGAACATTGCACTGAGCGATACAACCGCCGTTTACACATATCCACACTCCGGGGCCGTATTTGGCATTACAATCAGAGTTCGTTACGCACGCGTAAGAACTAAGCGCAAACAAAAAGAAGAAGGAAATGATGAAAAAAATAAAAAAAAATGGCTTTTGGAAATATGATTTTTTAAAAGCACCCATCACTTTTAGGATATCGAGAAATTCAGAGGTTTGTCAAGGACAGCAGCAATCAGTTCAACTTAAACCCTCTTCCCTTGATGGTTATAAGATAGACCGGGTTGTTCGGATTTGGCTCGATTTTTTTGCGCAATCTAAACACCAGCTGGTCCAGTGCCTGGTCGGTCACTCCAAGGGACCAACGATTGAAATCAAATGTGAAGGATTCTGCGCCAGCGAAACTCCGAAAAAATTCACATCCCAAGCTTTTGATAA
>DAHWUP010000001.1 GCA_027334565.1 Candidatus Levyibacteriota bacterium
ACAGGGAAGGTCAGCGTTAACTCCAATAATCTATTTTTGTCCTTTTTAACTAAAAGCACTAAATAAAAAGCCCCGATAATCGTCAAGCCGGTTATAAAAAATTTTGTGGCGATAAAACATCCAAGCACGATATTAGCCGATAATAAATACATGTAGGAGGTCTTCGAGGAAAGGGACCGGTTGAATAGAATAAAGGATGCCAACAGAAACACAAGCTGTATAATGTCCAGAAGCGGCGTATAGATCAGTTGGTTCTTAAAGATTGGCTCGAAACTGAATAGTAACGGCGGAATTAGAGACAAAACTCCTGAGGCAAAAATTTGCCGGCCCAAAATGTACATTAAAATTAAAGACAAAACCGCGGAAAACAAAATGACGATATTTTCGTTACCAAAAGCTAACGCCGACAAACCGATCAAGTATCTTCCAAGAGGCGGAGTGTCGGCGGCGATTAGGACCGGATTCTCTCCTTTAATGTACTTTCCACCAGCGTAAGCGTTTACCGTTTCATCCGGAATCCAACCTTTTGGATGCTTGTTGACATATTGCGAGTTTAGATAGGTTTTCATAAGAACGGGAAACCTTTGCCAGTAATCGGTAGAAAAATACCTGTCCCTTGAATTCCAAAGCACATTCCCGACATTGAAGGTTATGATCAAGACCAAGAAAATTTGAAGCACTAACCGGAACCTTTTTGATTTAGTAAATTTTATAGCTTTACGGTCCTTCAATTTTGTTTTGTATGCCATATCCATGCAGATCTAACGATCGTTTCAAGATCGGAATACTTTGGAACAAATCCAAGCTCTGTTTTTATTTTAGAAGGATCCGCGACCAACTCATCCGTATCGCCGGCTCTTCTTGAGGAAACGTGAACATTTACCTTCCTTCCCGAAACTTTTTCCACCGTTTTGATCACTTCGTTATTTGAGTAACCTCTCCCTGTCCCGACATTGTAGAAATAAGCACCGTTTGTGTTAAGTTTTTTTAAAGCCAGCAAATGCGCTTCGACCAGATCCAGTACATGAATATAATCCCTAACGCAGGTTCCGTCCTTGGTTTTGTAGTCATCACCGAAAAGGCTAAAAGCTTGATCTTTTAATAAGGAATTAATGACGTTTGGAATGATATGCGTCTCCGGAACATGCTCCTCGCCCATTAAGCCGTCAAGTGTGGCTCCAGCGGCATTAAAGTAGCGTAGGGCCGCAAAGGATACTTCCGGATGATCTTTTTTAAGCCGGCTCAAAGATTCTTCGATCTCCAGTTTATTCCTGCCGTAAGCGCTGGTCGGATCTTTCGGGTGATCTTCCGGTATCGGGATCTTAACAGGATTTCCATAGACCGCCGCGCTTGAGGAAAATATAAATTTATTAATTTTCCCCGTATTATAAGCGGTATCGAACAGTTTTTTTGAACCTACTACGTTATTTTGGTAATAAAGATCCGGTTCCTCCTCCGACTCGCCGACCGCGATCAATCCGGCAAAATGAATCACCGAATCGAATTTATTTTTAAACACAATTTCCAAATCGTTATCATTTCTTATATCGCCCTTTACAAAACCTGCTCTTTTATCTATAGCTTCTATATGACCCCTTTCCAGGTTATCGAAAACCGTAACCTCATATCCTTTATCGAGTAAGGTTTTGGTCATGAAGCTTCCGATATATCCGGCACCGCCGGTCACCAATATTTTCATCATCTAAATTGTAAATTACAAATGAGATTGGGGTCAACCGCTATTTTCGTTTGTGCTTGGCTTAAAAGGTACTTCTCGACTTTTATCGGTCCGAGGCCCATGGTTTCCACGGGACTAACATTAATATGCACCTTGTTATTTTTCCAGTACAACCAATCATTTGCACCTAGGCTTGGAAAATAAATTATATATGTCTCTTTTTCCTTTTGACATAACACGGCTTTCTTTTCCGGGAATTGCCTTTGAACAAAATCCATGGCATATTTACCCGTATACCCGAATTCGTCGGGAGAAAACACAAAATATCCGAAATTATTCCCGGCGTTTGTAAAGATACTTTCCGCAACTTTTTCATTCCGTTTCCATGACGAACTGTCATAGCGGGAAAAATTCTGTTCGGATGAGGGATATTTGAGGTTCGAGTTCATGAAATATAGAAACATCAATGCAAACACTACCAGGAAAACCTTTCGATTAAAATGATAAAGCGTACTGAAAGCCACAACCGCTATGGGCAGAAAACCCAAACTATAAGGATCCCATACCCACCCTCTAAAAAATAACGTAATTATCCAAAAGGCGAAGTAAAAACAGTAGAAGATCAGTAAAAACAGCCTTTTTTTGTCATTTTTGGGCATGAGGTATGCCTTGATGAAGATATAGATGTTTAAAACTATAAATGCCCACCCTATCCAAACAGACGGATTTTCCAGTAAATTCAACCGGCCCATGAAACCTCCAAATCGATTCAAAACGAGTGAAACAAAATTTATGGATGATGCATGCGGTTGATTTTGGAATAAGAATTTAAGCAATGAACTGATTTCCAGAAAATTATGCCTTAATTCAAACACGATATAGGTTGCTAAAGGAATCACCAGCACAAGATAGGATAATAAATAATGCAACTTCTTAAACTTGAAAAGAAGATAAATAATGCAGACCGTATTCATGGCCAACAATATTATCCCGAATGCCGGCTGGAACTGGAGCATTAAACCGTTGAAAAAAATCAATAACAACAACTGAGATAACCGTTTATCCTGCCAGAATCTGTATATTAAATAAAAAATCACCGGCGAAAGAATAACCGACAAAAAACTTGATGTAAAACCCATCGAAAAATTCACGCCGTAATATAAAAAGATTGCGCCACTGACCAATGCCGACTGCCACCCAAATACTTTATAAGCAAGTAACGCGGTTAAAATAACCGTCAACAAAACCAATATGTACCAAAAGGACATTATCGCGGCGGGGTTACCGTTGAAAAATTGAAAAACAGGTATATTCAAATATATCCAAAGGGGCCCAAAAAAAGTTCCCGGTATGCCTCCCGACCTGGCCCCTATAAGAGGCAGATAAGATTTATTGACGGCATCTTCAACCAATAAAAAGTGTCTGGCAATATCGGTATTGAAATACTTATCTCCGAAAATAGAATAATACAATGACAAAAGCAGGCTATATAACCCCAAAGCCGCACTAAATAAAAAAACTATTACGTCGGATTTTGACCCGACGGTTAATTTATAGATTTTTTTTAGATAATGTTTAATCTCATTTCCCTTGAACATAATAGATATAAGAAACCGGAAATCTTAGCGCCGAAAAAAGAGAAAAAACAAAACCTTGCCAGCCGTCCACGAATCCTTTATGCCGAAAGTACGTAGTAAAAAGCCAGTGTGCGGGTTTTAACAAAAGATAGGAAAATGCGTAAAATAATTTTTGGAAAATGTTCCTGTGCTTTTGTTCTTCTCTTATCTGTCCCGCAAAAAAAATATTGTACCTGGTCCATTTATTAATATACTGGGAAAAATTTGCGTACGGATAATGCAGCAGTGCATTTTTTAAGTATCCCACTTTCCCCTCGACCACCGCCTGCTCGTGAACATCCTTTTGCGGCAATCTTCCTTTACCCCTTCGGTAGAACCTCAAGGTATAATCCGGGTATTGCCCGCCTTTCATCAAAAACCTGCCCAAAAACCAGTTTTTCCTCGGCATCCAATAGCCGTTGTATTCTTCGGTGTCTTTCTGAAGGATTTCGGTTATTTCTTTCGCCTGCTCGCTTGAAATGTGTTCATCCGCATCCAACTGTAAGATCCAGTCTTTGGTAGCCATGTCTATCGCCATCTGTTTGTTGATATGGAAGTTCGGTTTGTTGGTGGTGATTTTTACTTTAGCGCCATAACTTTTAGCTATCTCAACCGTCCTATCCGAAGACTTTCCGTCAACGATAACTATTTCATCGGACAAACCCTTAACGCTGTCCAAACACCCCGGCAGATTTTTTTCCTCGTTAAAAGTCGCCAGCACAACCGATAAAGTTTTTCTCATAAATTAATTATATGTCACTTTTAGCGCCCTGATAATGAAAAACAACGCAAATACGAATGCCGTCACAATTGAAATAAGTTTTGCGGCCATCCTTAATTTGGTATCGTAAAATATCGCTTCTACATTATAGTTGCCTGCCGGCAGATAAAAAGTTATCAGTCCTCTGTATCTTGGATCCTGAAATTGAATCGGTACCGGCCTGCCGTTGGCATAAACGGTCCAATTAGGAAAATACAAAAGGTTGATCAAAATCCTGACATTGGTTTTTGCCACAATCCGAAAATCCCTGTAGGTTGAGGTTTTTTTTAGTTGTTTTGCCGCTCCCGTGCCGTCAACGACCTGGATCGGGGCTTTCGGCGCATGTTCCATGAACCTGACCGACCAGATCGGTGCGCTTTCCCCCGTGTCGGTGGTTGAATCATAAATTCCGGTATAAAAACTCTCAGGCTTGTATTGGTAGCTTTTGGGCTTCCAGTAAAAACTGCTGATTACTAAAATCACCAGAAGGAAAACGACCAGCATGATAGAACCGTATTTCTTGGGTATAAGATCAAATACCAAGCTTCCCAAAACCGCAGTTAAAAAGACTATCAACGCCAAAAATCTCCACGGAAACTGGAAATTCTGAAGCAACATAACCTTGGACCAGATAAAGTTTGACTGGGGAAACATCAAAAAAGTGGAGGCAATGATAAATAGTAAAAGAATTATCAAAAGCAAATATTTTTCCCTTTTCTTTCGGCTGAAATAAATCACGAAAGGCGAGCAAAATATCGAAATCCACTGGAATAATCCGTACTGAACGGTAAATTGACCGGTTATCCCGTAATTCCACGGTCCATAAATGATACCGGGCAGGGTCACAAAGCTTCCAAGATATCCTCCTTTGGTGACGATATCCCTAAGCGTATACTTCCCTTCCAAAAGCGCCGGAACCCAAAAGAACGCCGACAACAGAAAACCCGAAGCGATAAGAAGCGTAAACCAAAGTGCAAGCCTAACACGATTTTTCGATAGGTACAAAAGCATGCCGCAGTAAACAAGGACAAACGGCATAGCCATGAGACTAATGGCATTATGCGCGAGAATTAGAAGCGCCAGCGAAACCCCGCCTAAAAACATCAGGTTATATGTTTGCTTCTTATATAGTTTATAGATAAAAAATAGGGTCAGCGGGATAAAAGCAAAGGCCAGGTTTTCTCCTAAATCTCCCCTGACATAAACCTCGACGAACCGGTACGGCGCATAAGTATATAAAACGGCGCCGAAAAGCGCAGCGTATTTTGAGCTAAACTGCGAAAGCCATAGGTACATAAAAAATAACGACAAAACCATACCCAGCGCATATACGATTTTGGTCGAGTTAACCAGCGAAAACCCGGTGAAATGAAAAAACGAAGCGATATAAGACGGAAGCGGATATAAAAATTCAAGTATCGGGTGCCCGTATCCCCAGTTAAGATTTGCCGCCCAGCCCGGAACAAAATTCCCTTCGGTCAGATTTTGGTAAAAATTCGCGATCCTGGCTACATGGTCCTGCCCGTCGTGCGTAATCGGAAGACCGGGGTGAAAAAGAGAAACAATAGGTAATACCGCGAGAATACAAAATAAGATAACCGATAATTCTTTTTTATACTTTTTCATTTAATACCCTTTTTTGTATTATAAACCCGTTATACATAATTTTTGTCCAGGCAACATTACCGTATTTAACTACGGTCTGAAGCCAACCTTTGTAGGACCAGGGTTTTGACGAATCCGGTTCGATCAATAAATAAAAAACCCCCTGTTCCTTTTGGTACGGAATGTAATGATATTTTCTTTCCCCGTACCACCAGGCAAGGTAATCATACGGGTAGGTATAAACCGGAGGGGTAAAGACCAGTAATCCGAATGCTTTTCCTCCTGCGTCCCGAAATATATAGTCCAGGGCCGCTTCCTTTCCTTTTAATTTTGCCGTTCCTCCGTAATCGCCATAATCGTTTAAAGTTATTTTAATTGAATTAAATAACCCGGAAACGGTTAATATTATAACCATTATCAAGGCAAAGCTAAATATTGTGCGATTTTTATCCTTATTGCTTCTATAAAAAATATAGACGAGTAGCAGAATGTATGCCAAGTCAATCGCGGTAAGATAATAATTCCAGATCGTGTTTCGAAGAAAAGAAAAAACAACAAAATATACCGGAATCAAAAACAACAAGTATAATAGAAATCGCTTCAATTTTTGATCGCTGTCGGTATTAAGATAATATAAAGACACACCGATGATCGTAAGAACCAAAATTACTCCAATCATCAGGCTATCCGTCGGAAAAACGTTTTGGGTATTTAATATAAATGATTGGAGGTGGTCCATAAAAAAAGAATGAGTAGAATGATGGTGCAATAAACCTGCTTTATTGCCGATTAAATACAAGGCTGAATTTCTTAAACCCAAAAATCCGTGACGAAACTCAAATAATAACATCGGAGAAAAAGCAATTAAAAACCCCAAAATTAAATAAAAATAATTTTTAATTTCTTCTCTGAAAATATATAAAGCATAGAAAACAAGGCCAAGGGATAAGGGAAAAGCAACGGCAAATTCAAAATTATATACAAAACCGGCAAAAAAAGCGGCCAAAAAAATTTTTAAGCTGTTTTTTTCAAAAATAAAGTAAGTAAAATAAAAAGATAAGAGAACAAATATTGTTGCCGGGTACGGTGCCCATGCGAATCTCGCCTGAGCAATAAAATGAGGCGAAATGGCAAGTAAAAACGCGGCTAGTATTGCGGAATTAAAATTGAATAATTTTTTACCAAAGTAATAAATAAAAAGTATGGCGAATACGCTTAAGATCCACATCAGATATACTCCGCCGATCGGGTTACCGTTTAAAAGCAGGAATGCTAAAGCCAGGAAATAATAGTAAAACGGCCCCTGAAATAATCCCGATATTCCGGCAGAACCCGATCCGAGTTCCGGTCCGATAAGGGTAAGGTGGTGATTTACAACTATATTTTTTGCGGCCAAATAATCTCTCCCCTGATCAAAACCGAAAACCGGGTTCTGATTGAGGATCTCAACAGATCTTGGAAAAATGGTTAAAAACAACAACAAAACAAATAATAAATAAACTAAAACCCGGTAATTTTTTTTAATGAATTTCTTAAGATCTACATAAAATTTAGTAAACATTCTTCCCTTTCTTCCACATAGCATACCAGTAAAGGTAACTATCCGGTACTCCCAACTGATACCCGATTTTTCTTCCCTGACTTACCGCGGCTTTTACCCTTGCCTCCTCCCCGGTTAAATTGTTAACGTCTTTACCGGGAAGAAATTGCATCACTCCGTAAACCGAGTAAATCAACAAGAATAATACTACCGTTATTTTAGCAAGCCTAAACCTAAGTTCCCAAAACAAATATATAAGATACACCAAAAGCATTAATACGACAAATCTGCTTATAATAAAATAGTAGTCGCTTATTTCCCCGCTATAGGTGGTAAAGACCATCCATGGAACAAGGATCCAGATTGCTATCAGATATAAAAAACGGGCCCTTAAAGGCTTGGTGTTTTTAAGATAATAGACCGCAAAAAATAACGGTAAAAGCAGATATTTTAAGGGCGCCAATTTATCCAAAACCAGATACGGATCGAACTGGATAAGCGCGTCTCCCATAATTTGCAGCATCCTCCTTAAATGAAAACCTTGGTAATAGGTAGTAAGATACCCGCCGGCGGCGCTATTGGCGAAGCGGTCGGTCAAAAAATAAATGATACTGGGCACCATCCATATAAGAAAAAATGGAAGCGCAAACAGTATGTATTTAACCGTCTCTTTGGTCCTTGGAAAAAGAGGCAACGTCAAAATCACGATTATCGGGAAAAAGATCGCCGTAAAATGCAAATTAAAAGCCACACCGATGGCAAAAGCCAACGGTATCAATTTTCTTACATCCCCCGAGATTACTTTATACAGCAAATAAAAAATTATCAGAGAAACCGCCGGTAGAAGCTGTACCGGCCACTGAACCCCGTCAAAAACTATCGACTTAAAATTGAAAGCGTTGATAATCGTTGCGATAAAGGCAACTTCTTTACCCAACATTTTATAAGTGACGTAATAGACGGTCCAAAAAGTAAAAATAGCAGTCGCAAACGCAATGGCAAACGAAGCTTGGGCATTTAAGCCGAATATCCAGTAAAAAAACGCGACCAGATAATAATACCCGGGTCCGATATAAATCCCACTGTCGGCTTTTGCCACCATTCCCGTTAAAGGGAATCGGTGGTTGACTATAAGGTTTTTTGCCGCCCAGGCATTGTCCACCTGATCATAACCGAAGGGATTTTTTATTCCGGGCTGGTAAGCCCTCAAACACAGCGCAAATGCAAAAATCAATAAAACTATCAATAATCCTTTATTTTTGCCTATGAATTTAAGATAACCAATTTCATTAATTTGTTTAATCTTCGATTTTAAATTTTTAATCATGAATTAATGCACCGCCCTGGTTTGGACAACAATTCCGCTTGGAAACTGTTTGGATTTTACGATTATTCCGTCGTGTTCCCTAAGTTTAAGCCACTGCCTTAGTCGTCCTTCAAAGCCGGGATCGGGTTCGATGATAAAAAACGCCAAATCCGCTTTTTGAGAAGGCAGGTAATGATATTTTTGACTTCCATACCATTTAAATAAGTAGCGATAGGTATAATCGAAAACCGGCGGCGTATACACGACGTATTTGAAATTCTTGCCGTCGGCCTGATGATAAACATAATCTATAACCTGAAGCTGGTTTCGGTAAATTGACGCATTTCCCGTCCATAGCGGTCTGTTAAAACCGTCGATTATTAAGACCGGATTTAAGTTTATCGTGAATAAAACTACCCCTAGAAGAATCGGTACGGCTTTATTGATTTTATATAAAAGCGTTAGTTCAATGGCCAATACCAGAATAAAAAATACCGGCAAACCGACCAGATAATGCGGCCAGATATCGTGAGTTAAAAATAATACGCCAATAATAAAAACAAGAATCGTTATCAAGGCGGTATTTAACATAAGTTTTATGTGTCTTTCTGCTCTTTTATACAAAAACGGTAATAAGACAACCATAAAAACAAGTACGATAAGCCCCAAAGTCATGTTCCCAAGCGCAAGGGTCGAGTTAAACTGGTCCAAAACCGTACCGGTTCTGATGGACAAGTAGCTTGAGACGGTAGTGACCTGTGAGCCATGCCCCAATCCGTGCGTAAAAATACCGATTAACGATTTTGTCATTAAAAAATTATGCCTTAATTCAAAGGCAATTCTTGGCAAAAGGATCACCAGAAATCCCAAGATAAACGATCCTGCTTTCTTAAAAAAATCATCCTTCTTGGCAAAAAGCAGTAATGACAGAGCTATTCCGGCGGCAAGAAGAATCCCGTAGACTATCTCAAGGTCAAGCGAAAGACACAGCAAGATCCCAAGCAAAAAATAATTTAGTCTTTGTCTTTTATCTTCTTTATAAATTTTATCCAGAACGATCAGTATTAAAAGAGCAAGCATCGGAGTAACGTCCGGATTCCAAATTTGAGACGATAAAGAAACCAATGCCGGCGAAGCCGCTATGAAAGCCGACAGTAAAAGCGCCAGGACAGTACCCGAAACCTTCTTGCCAAGACAAAAACCCAAAACGATGGAAAAAACCCCGACCAAAGCCATTGAAAAGGCTACCCCTTCTGGATTCCCGGAAAAAATAACGAAGAACGGAGTCAAAAAATAATACCACCACGGGCCGTAAAAAATACCCTGCAAACCGGTGGTTGCCCCGATCAAAGGTACTTTGTGTAAATATACGATATTCCAAACTACCAAAAGATCCCTGCCGACATCATAGGTGAAAGCGAACGAATTGGTAAAAATTCCGGAAAACCTTAGATACGCCCCGATTACAACTATCACAAAAAGCAATCCGTATTCAAATTTTAAAAAACGGTTTATCCTTTTTTTCATGTGCCGGCAATAACAATCGCAGGGGTTTTGTCCGGGTTATAGATGATTTTAAGTGCCGCGGCTTTAGGTATTTCGTTGGGTGAACCGACAAATAACGTATTTTTCAACCTCGAATCTTTCAACCAGTTTATCGGCCGGAACACAAATTTTGAAAAGGCGTGATGAGCCGCATATCCGCCCGAACTCTTTTCTCCGATGGTCTGGTACTCACTTGGTGAATATTTAAGGTAAAACAGGAAAAACATATAAGATTTATCCAGCGGCTGGTTATCCGAAACGACTATCCTTGAGTACTTCCCCCCGATTTGTTCTACCTTAGCCACTGCCTGTTTGTAGCCGTACTGCCACTGAGCCGAGTCGTAATAGTTAAGCTGCATAAAATACTGATCAAGATAGTAGGCAAAATTAAACAACATGAAAATTAAATAAGCCAGCGCCACCAATTTCCAAAGCTTAAATTTGAAGATGCTTAGTTTTGAAGAAGAGATCAAACCGGTAAGACCTATCAGCCCGAGTGCCGACAAAACCTGCCAGGTCGGCAAAAAATTCAAGGTCCTGACGGCGTGCGGAACCTCGGTGGTGATCGCGGCCGGAACCGGCGCTAAAAGCCACCAGCCGAAAATCACCAGCTTGGTCTTTTTGTCAAAGTCGCCGAACAGCAGCAGATAGATCCCGTACAAAATGAACGGTAATTCGAATAGATACAAAAGCCCCATGCCGGGCGCATGATGCCTTTCTATATCGCCGGTTATGAATAACCAGTTCAAGTCATAATGCGAAAGGTAGCCACCGATGATGGTTTTGGCGTAGGTCACTCTTCGGTTGTCCAGAATACTCCCGATGATATCGTTACGCGCATAGTCTCTTTGAATATCCGCCACCTGGGTTTTAAGGATCTCCGTCTGGTAATTGAAAATACTCGTACCGGTGACCCTAAGAAGCGCTTCCCTGTTGGTGACGATATAAAAAATCATCGGCATGACAATGATCAGTCCGAAAATAACCACTGCCGTTAAATATTTTTTGGATAACGAGAACAATTTCTTCCTGTATATTATGGCAAGCATCAAAATAAATAGTGGGGTGAACGCTTTTTCGCTCTGATACATGTAGATATCCAGTCCTGCCAAAAAGGCGGACAAAAACAACCATAACCGCGAACGTTTTATGCCATAAATAAAAAATAGCGCTGCCAGAAGATTCAAAACATCGCCGCCGTTAGCTTCAAACGCAACCCTTGAAAACTGCAGGGACCAGGGCGAAATCGCCAGAAATAATGCCGAGATCAAAGCCAATAAGTCTTTACGTTTATATCCGTCAAATAACTCTTCTACCAGTAAAAAAACAGCCAAAACCGAAATGATTCCGAAGACCGCCGAAGGAAGTCTGACCGCATAAATATTCAGTCCCAAAAAAGAAACCGTCGGTATTGCAAGATACGCGTAAAGAGCTGGTTTATAGTCGTCGAACGAACGAAGCACCACCGGCAAAAACACACCGAATTCATCCCTTCCCGTGTGGATGATCGAATATGCGTCGTATCCAAGGGCAACCTCGTCCCAATCCGGAGAGGGTGGGATACTGCCTAGCTGCCACAGCCTCAAAATAGCAGCGAGTATCACAATGCCGGTTAAAATAAACAGGATTATTTTTTTACTCATAACGTATATGCAACCAACGCGGGTTGGCCGTTCAAAAGATAAAAGGTTTTCAATTTTTTGATGTTTTTGGGTAAACTGTACGGGGTATTGATGTAAAGGACTTTTTTCGTTTTACTCAAATTATAATTGTAGTCCGTCGGAAAGAGATATTTACCGAAACCCAAAACCGTGACAAAACCGAATGCGTCTCTTTTGATTACCGCGGTTTTACGGTAATCAAAAGGCCGGGTTTTTGTATAAAATAAATAATAGATGTAAGGTCTTCCCAAAGCGCCGGTAACCTGAATATAATCGTAATTTGCCTCAACCGATTTTACGTAAGCAATCGATTGTTTGTAACCGTATTGCCACTCTCCCGAATAAGTAGACGGGTAGTTATAAAAATAACTATGATAAAAGTAAGCAAAGTTTAGAAAAAGCAACACAAAAAGCAATGTAACAGCCGGTTTTTTGTATTTCTTGATTTTTCCGGTTAATTCCAGGAAACCGTAGGCTGTAATTATCTGAAAGGTCGGAAGAGAAGATTCGATCCTTAACGCGTGCGGCGTCTCGCGGGCCAGGGCGGCTGGGAAAATACCGATCAGAAGCCAAAGCGGCAAGAGCCACCAGTAGCCTTCCTTCTTTTTTATCAAAAAAAGTATTCCGCCGACCAGGAAAACGATATCGAAAATATACATTTGTCCTACGGTTTGTATGGAAAATTTGGGATTGCCGTCTCCCGTAATGAATAAAAAGTTGGGAGACAAATTATCAAAATAATGCTTGAGGAATGAAAGGCTATAGAGGACGCGTCTGTTATGGATGATCTTTGACCAGAAGGCGTTACCGTCGTTTGCAATTTCCTGGTTGGCCGTTTTTACTATCGAAGGATCGGAAAAAATATTGACCTCCTCATATCTTAGTGCGGCCTGAGAACTCAACAGGAACTTAAAAGTTGGCAAAAAAATGATCAGTCCTACAACTATGGCAAGTGCTGTCGTTTTTTTCATTTCCCATAATTTTTGCCTGAAGGCTACTGCCAAAAGCAAAACTATGATAGGCGAATCAACCCTGGCTGTATTAAAAACATAAAATGACAGCGCAAACGAGGCTGCCGATAAGACAAACACCCACCGCCGTCTGTCGACACCCTCAAGGAATGCCCAGATACCGAAAACTATTAAAAAATTGGCGACATTTGCCTCAAAGGCAGCTCTTGAAAGCAGGATATGCCAGGGAGAAATCGCCAAAAAAAGCGCCGAAAGTAAAGCCAAAGTATCTTTCTGTTTTGATTTTTGGAAGATACGCCGGACCAGAAAGAAGGTCAACAATACCGTCAGGGTACCGAAAAATGCCGACGGAAATCTGGTGGCAAACTCATTAAGTCCTAAAATTTTTACAGGCAGGACATCCAGATAGGCATATAAAGGCGGCTTGTAATCGCCGAAGGATTCAAGATAAGTGATCGGCAGGAATTTACCGAACTCATCCTTTCCGTCGATACCTAACGAATAGGCGTTGTATCCCCAGGCAACTTCGTCCCAGGTCAAGGAAGGAGGATTACTGCCAAGTTGATAAAACCTTAAAAAGGCAGCAATAAAAATAACCGCTAATAAAAAGGTTTTCCAATTAAGTATTTTTTTCATTTGGTTGAGGTAAACCACATGTTCATGTATCCTTCGAAGTATCCGCTTTTAACTTTTTTGAAATTGACCCCTTTAATGACTTCTTCTATTGTGCCTTTTGAATAGTGATGTTTATGGTCATGGATCTCGATATCGCTTATCAAACCGATGTCGCCCATAAAATGCAAAACGATATCGGCCCAGGGAGCGGGTGTAGTGATTATCACCACTCCGTCTTTTTTTAATACTCTTCTAATCTCCGATAATACGAAATCCAATTTTTTGTGCTCAATGTGCTCAAATACCGCCAGCATGGTCACGACGTCAAAATAATTATCGGCAAAGGGGAGTTTTTCTTTTGTTACGTCTTGTTTGAAAAGTTTGATATCTTTATTCGACGTTATCTGAAGCGACGGATCCACACCGTATTTTTCTTTAAAATCCGTAGTCGATAAAAAATATGGAAAAGATCCGCAGCCGATATCCAATATCCTGCCTTTCCTAAAAAGCTCAGGGACAAAACCATTCGCTTTTTCGGCTCTTTTTCGGGCAAGATAACCTTCCAACAGACCTTTCCCTCTTGTCGGGCTGGTGAATTTCATAATTTAAATAAAATTAATCGATGAACCTATACTTGAACAGGCTCCAAAGTGCTTTCCCGCCATCCCTGACGGTATTCAATTTTTTACCTTCTTCATAACCCCTGGGAACTACGGTGATCGGAACTTCTTTAATTTTGTAGCCTCTTTTTAAAAGTTTAGCCGTAATTTCAGGCTCCAGCTCAAAACCGCGTGCGTTCAGCCGGATATTTTGCATAGCCTTTTTGGGAAATAGTTTATAACAAGTTTCCATGTCCGTCAGCCACTGGCCGTACAAAATGCTGGTAACAAGACTTAGAAACCTGTTACCGAAATAATGGAGAATGAACAAGTGTTCGCTCTCTTCCTTCTTTAAATTGGGCATCCGGTCAAGCCGTGTGCCGTAAACCACTTCCGCCCTTTTTTGCAGGATAGGCTCAAGCAATAATTTGATGAATTTGGGATGATACTCAAGATCCGCGTCCTGAATGATAATGTAGTCGCCCGTCGCGTTTTTAATCCCGGTTTTAACCGCGGCGCCTTTTCCCTGATTTTTATCATGGTATACTATTTTTAATCCCTTATCTTTGAATTGCTTTAATTTTTCTCCGGTTTTGTCCTTTGATCCGTCGTCAACTACTATTATTTCTTTTTCGACCGGGGATATATCCTCTTTCAACAACCTATGTAAAACTTCAACTATTGTTTTTTCTTCATTATAAACAGGTACGATGATGGATAATTTCATACGCTTAGCGCATCAATAACTTCCTTGTCTGTTTTTACAAAATACTTTTGGGCTTTAAGACTAGATTTTATAACTTTTGGAAGCAAAATTAAAGCGGAGAAAAATCCTGCGATAAATTCAAAATCACGGGAATAAATTGACTTTATAAAATGGTACGGAAGCCAGAAAAAATGGGAAAATTGCAACGAATAGTCGGTCGCATTTTCCCAAGCAAAAATAAATTGGTTTCTATAGGCGATCCTTTTGACCTGTTTCGGCGAATATTTGGACTTGATCGCTCCTTTATCGTGCTCATGCAATACGATACTCAAGGGTTCGAACATTACCCTATAACCCGACTTTAACGCCCGATACGACAGGTCGATATCCTCCCAGTAAAACGGGTTATAAAGCTGGTTTAAGCCTCCAAGTTTATCCCAGATGCTTTTACGAAAAGCCCCGCTGCCTCCGCTTACCCAAAGCGTATCGGTTTTATCGACTTCACCCCTTCGGTGTACCAGGAAACCTCTCTTCCATTGCCCAAGGCCCCTTCCTCTTAAGACGATTTTATCTCCCTCTCTGCTTTTATCCATGCAGCCGACCGCGAATACCTTATCGTCGCTAAAATGTTCAAGTAGCGGTTTTAGAAAATCTTTTTCGGGAAGCACGTCGGTATTCAGCAAAATCAGGATATCGCCTTTTGATTTGGCAACGCCGTTATTTACCGCGGACGAAAAACCGAGATTTGTTTTATTATCGACAAACACCAGGTTCGCAACCGTCTTTTTCAAGCTTGAAATATATGAGGCGCTTCCGTCTTCGGATCCGTCATCGACGACAATTATTTCCACCTTTCCTTCCCGGAAATTTTCCAGCGCATCCAGTACTTTTGGCAGATTTTTTTCAAGCAAATTTTTACCGTTAAAATTTGGTATAACAACACTTAAGTCCATAAGTTAAAACAGGGTGACGTAAAATTCGATGGTATGGTCTCCCGCCGGAACAATTATACCCCTAAAATTTAAGTCGGTAAGATAAATTTTTGTCTCCTTGCCGTCTATTGTCGCATGCCAGGTCGGGTAAAAACTGTCGGTCAAAACAAGGAAAGCCTTACCCCCGGTTTGGGTCGTAAGCTTGACTTTGTTTTCCGTGTACGAATCGATTTTTACCTGCCCCAAAGACCAGTTCTTTTGTGAAACTTTGGGGTCAGCGGTGTCCTCGACCACCGCAATCTTATTTAGATCGTTCTTATTTGCAAACATCGCATTCAAAGCATGCTGCTCGGAAGGCTCGACAAGTGTGGTGATAACGAAAAATGCCCTGGGATAAACACTCAGGTTTTGGTATACTCTGATCACTCCGTCGGAAAAAACCTCTTTTAATCCGTTGCTGTTAATCTCGTTCAAACTTAATATATATTTTACGTTAAGAAGGTTTATTAAAGCCGAAGTGTAATCCTGCGGTGTAATGATACGGTTAAAGCCTAACGGCGGACTAAAGTCAGGTCTATTCCTCGCTATTGCCGCCATCAACTCACCATAACGTTTTAGATACAATGGATCGTATCCGTCCAGCGTTTGGATTTTATAGACGGCCGAAAAATTGGGGGGGAAGATCCTGGAATCCAACGACATTACTCTAAACGGACCGCTTTGCTTCTGTAAAAACGTTGTCACCGAGGTGTTGGGAAAAAGATACCCTGCAAAAGTGAAAGGCTCGAACTTTAATCCGAATCGAAGCAAATCAAAAACAGTAATCAAAATCAAAAATATGATCGTGGTGCTTAAAAGTTTAGCCGAATGCTTTTTAAACCTGGTTTTTGCATACAAAAGACTGATTATCGCAATGGCGGACAAAATAAAAATTCCGCTTGGCAGAATCAGGTTCTGCCGGGCCACTCTAAGATCCGTGGTTGAAATTATTTTGCCGTGGGAAAACAGCACAAAACCCCATAACAAAACAAAAGTTATGCAAAATACTCCTATCATGTATAAAATCGGTTTTTTATTTTTTGCGATGATGAAATAATCCAGACCAAAAGCCGCAAGTATGCTTAAGGAAAAATCGATCAAATATAAAAGCCTTGTCGGTTGCGCGGTGGAGATAAACGGTAAGTTAAAAAGAAAAGGAATTTTCGCAAAAATTGTCGGAAAGGAAAAGATAAGCGAGATAAAAAATAAGCAGCCGAAAAATAAAGTTTTTCTGTCCCTACGGAAAAAAAGACCGAAAATGGCAAAAATTAAAGGTATTATTCCGACATAACCGATGAATTCGCCGTAATTCCAAACGCCATAATAATTAAGAGTTGCCGGGTTCCCGAAAAAATCGGGCACCAAAAACTGGATAAGATTCTGCCAGGGAATAAACCATCCCGGATTGCTGCTCCAGCCGGGAAGATCAAGACTGCGGGCCGAAAGCTGAATGAACCTGAAACCGGGTATAAGCTGCGGTAAACTTAAAATCATAAAAATTACAAAAAGTGCTATAAAAAGACCAAGCGTTCTTAACTTTTTCCCCGTCCTAAACCACCGCGCCAAAAAGTAAACGGCGGCCACTAACCCCAAGTAAAAAAAGGCCTGAAGATATCCGGCAAAAAAAGAGGATACCAAAGAAAACAGGAATACCAGCGACCAGAGGATTTTCGACTGATGATTTTTTGTTCTTGACGATCCCACCAGCTTATCGATCGACAAAAGAATAAGCGGCAACCACAAAGCAGTGTTCAAAATATTGCCCCATTCAAGCCAGGCGACGAAAAAACCGCCGAATGAGAATGATAAAGCTCCCAAAAAACTTGCATATTTGTTTAACTTTAGGTTATCAAGATAATAATAAAGGAAAATTCCCGCAAGAAGCGGTTCAAAAAAAATAAATAGACTCCAAGCGTCGGGAAATGACAAAATAAAAAATAATATGTTAAGAGGATAAAATGCTCCGGACTGGAAATTGGCAAGAAGCGGTGTTCCGGCGAACGTATAAGGGTTCCAAACCGGCAGCTGTTGGATCTTTTCCATTGAAATTGCCAACTGCTTCCAAGGGATCTGTTGTCTTACCGGATCGGTCACCAAAAAGTTTTTATACGGAAGTCCGTTGGGGTTAGTTTTTAAATAGGCATCTCTGAAAGGATAATAAAGCCCGACGATGGTGTCCGACGGAATCGGTAAAAGTCCCCTGATAAAAAGCTGCCAGAAGAAAATAAGAACTATCCCAAAAAACATTAACGGCGGTAAAAATTTTTTCATGCCAAAATCAAATTATCGACCCCTTTATGAAAGTTGTCTATAGTGAATTTTTTAGCTGATATCAAAGTCTTCCCGGATAAGGATTCCAATAATTTTTCGTTTTTTATTAACTTTAACGTTTCAGCCTTAAGTTCGTCGGTCGAATTCCATAAAAATCCGTTTACGCCGTCTTCAACTATTTCCCTTTGTCCTCCGGCATTGATAACCACCGGAACCGCTCCCGCATACATCGCCTCAACGGTTGAGATCCCAAAATGTTCGGCATATTCGGGATGTTTTTGTAAATCTTCACCAAATCCCGAAGCATGCCAATAGATTTTCGCTCTGGAATAGATGTCCCAAAGCTCATCGTTGGTCTTGTTCACCAAAAATTCCACGGGATATCCTTCGGCCCGCTTTTTTAAGCTTAACAGTAAATCTTGCTCTTTTAGGTTTACACTGACTGCCAGCACTAGCCTCCATTCCCTTAACCCTTTGTTGACCATTTGAATAAAAGTATCAAGCAATATTCCCTGCTTTTTATAATCGCCCACCGCTCTGTTTCTACCGTCGGTATTTGTGGTAACGTCTCTTACCCTAAGCCTTCCGACATTTAAGATGATATTTTCCTTATCGACCCTTTTTGATTTATCGTTAACCGGAGGATACAAAACATAACTGTTTATACCAAACTCCTTATCGACAAAAGATTTTGTATACTTTGAGTTACAAAAGAATGTATTGATTTTTAGCTTCTTCAGGAAATTACTTACCGTCGGTTTAAGGTTTGGGAACGGCTGCTGAAAGTGAACCAGGGTTTTTTTAGAAAGCAAAAAGGGCAGGCTTCCGTCGCTTAGAATTATTATCAGGTCGTATTTGCGTGATCGATTTAACCTTTTGGTAAATGGCGTTTCGGCGGTAAAAATGTTTCCGACCAGCTTAACCTTATCAAGTTTTAAAGGGAAACGTTCTTCAAGCATTTTAAGGTCCTTTTCGTTTCCCCAAAACACATCAACCGAGTGTTTTTGCGACAGATATTCGGCGATGGTCATCATGTACTTTTCTCCGCCGCCTAAATCGTCAAGATACGGGTCGAATATTCCAATCTTCATATCTTATGCCTATTATAAAGACAAATGCACATTATTGCCATTCTTTACTGGTTTATCCAACACTATCCTTAGAGTTCGTCCTTTTTGGTCGGTAATTACAATAGTTCCGCCGCTTTGACCCGATAGAACATCGTCATACTCTTTCTCCAAACCGCTTATACCATGGTAATTGGCCGGAGAATAAAGTCTTGTACAGCATTCATAATAGCCGGTATTTTTTACCGATTGGAAAGAAACCGTCCCGTAATACAGACGCGTCTGATGGCTTGAAACCAAAAGACCTTTGAAAGCTTCAAGTTTATCAAGCTCCTGCGCGGACAAAGGGTAATTGGTGGTAAAAAGGTTAATATAGGTATTCGGGATGACATTCTCCGAATATGTATCGCGAAGACGAACCCCGTCAACTCCGGAAAGCTGTTTTAAATAGCTTAACATGTTCTGTTCGTCTAACGGATCCATCTTTGCGGGATTTATCGAAATCAGATAACCGTTTCCGTCCTGCGCCAAAGCTTGATTGCCGTTAAACAAGCCGCCTCTTTTCCCAAATTCTACCATCGTCTTAACGCTGTCACCGGGTCCGAAGCCATTGAGTAAAATCCCCCAATTCCATTCTATTTTCCATTGCGAATCATTCCGGATAAGCGTTAAAAACTTCTCCTGCGAAAATTTTCCCAGATTCCAGGTATCATAGGTCACCAAAATTTTTGCACTGCCGATTTTGGAAAAAAGCGGAACATTTTCGTTTAGTTCTTTTACCTCGATATTCTCGATTTGTGCTCCAAGCATCGCTCTTTTGGAAAGTTCAAAAAAACCTTCCCTGGTAAAACCCGAAGGCTTATTGGCGATATCCTCCTGATATATATCCTGAAAGTACTGATTGGAAAGATTGTAATAAAAATCGTTCAATGTTTGCCGGGGATTGGGGATAAGATAAACCCAGCAATTTAATAATCCTATTATCGGAATTAGTATTAAAAGTATTGCTTGCAATTTTCCTTTGATTAAATTCTTTATGAAATACGCGGATAACAGATAGGTAAAAGGGAGAACCAATAAAAGGTATCTTGGATATGAGGGGATTAAAGAAAAAACGATCACGGAAATCATTGTCAATATACCGATATATTTAATAAATTTATCCTTGGTACCTTTTAATAACCATTTGACCGTCAAAAAAAGCGAAATGATGAACGATAAAGGCCAAAACAGCGTCCATTCGTATACCCTGTCAATACCCGCACCCGCGATAGACGGAAAATTGCCCAAAAAAAGACTATCCAAAAATGCTCCGTAATGGGTGGTAAGCTGCGACTTTAAGTAAAAACTAACGATGTATTTATTAAGTCTTAAGAAATCGATCAACGAATGTCCCAACGCAAAATATCTTAAATATGGCAGGATGATACCCGTACCGAAAGCGCATAAAAACCAAAAATATTCTTTGACCAATTTATTTTTTATAAACCAGTATGTTTCAAAAATAAAAATGATCGGCAAAAGGATCGGAAATTTACTTTGAGTAAAAAATCCCAAGGCCAGACCCGAAACCATTGACCATAAAGTTCTCCGACTGTTGTTGGTTATAAGGTAAAATGCCGAAAGATTCAGAAGCAGAAAAAAAAGCTGGGTGATATCCAACCACGATTTGAAAAATTGAGAAAAAAACATCGGATCTTCGAATAACACCAGCGAGGTGAACAAAGCAAAAAATTTGTCCTTTAAGAAATTTTTTGCGAGAAAAAAATAAACAATGATGCAGGCAAACCCTACAACAAGCGAGTAAAAAATAGGATTATCAAACAGTACTATCGAAAGACCGATCAGATATTTGGCTAAGGGCGGGGCTTCGGGATTAACAAGCGACGGATCTTTGCCATTGATAAGTCCCAAGCCCACATAAGCGTACAAACCGTCATCGCCGATGATTCTTTGGGACATCGGCATTTCCCATTGCGAATGCTCAAATCTGTCCTTCCAGTAACCGATGTCATAACTATTGAATACCGCACCCCGGTTAAAGTAAAACATTAAAAAAGTTTGGAAGATAAGCAGCGCGGCAAAGAAAAAATAAAGGACCTTGTTGTGCCTCACATCCCTATTCTAACAAGTTTTAAATAAGCTTGCATTGTTAAATAATTTTGAATATAATCGAAATGATGATCGGAAACGTCGATATCCAAACATTCGCATTGATTATAATACTCGTCGCCTGGACATTCGCGTGGAAAGGCGTTGCTTTATGGAGAGCGGCGAAACTCGGTCAAAAAAACTGGTTCATCGCTTTGATTATTTTAAGCATCCTCAACCTGTTGGGTCTGGTAGAAATCATTTATCTTTTCTTCTTTGCCAAGAAGAAATTAACCATCAAAGAAGTTAAATCCTGGTTTGTTAAACAAACCTCTTGAAGTTTAGCCAAATCAGAATTATAAAACCCAGAACCGCGGCCCAAAACCCCAGCAAAAAGCTTGAAGGAAAATATACAAACTCTACAAGATGCTTACCTTTAGGGACGCTCACGGCGCGGAAGGAAAAATCGGCACGATAAATATCCGTTTTTTTACCGTCGATATACACATTCCACCCCGGATAAAAATTATCCGAAAGAAAAAGAAGCGACCGTCCGTTCGAGTTGGTACGAACGGATACTTTATCCGGTGTATAGCCGACAATATTAGCGCTGCCGGTTGAGGTTATTTTTTGATTTAGTTTTTGTTCCAAAACCACTTCCCTGCCCGGGTTAAAATTTTTATCAAACATCGTCGACAAAATCTTTTGCGGGCCGGTCTGTGTGATATACCTATCCACCAAAAAGACGCGAGGCAAAGCAGCGTTGTTTTGAAGGATCTGGTATACCCCGTCGTCATATAAAATCGAGAAATCACCGGGCCGATAGGCCCAAAAAGGGAATGTCCAGGAAGCATGATCGTCCGCCAGTTTATGAATTACATATTTTACGCCCAAAAGGTCCATTCCAAGCTTAGTAAACTTGCCGTTTTTGGGGAAAGATACCACCGACCGTGCGGACTCCGTCAAAATGCCGTTTTGAAGCGATGCGATAAACTCCCCGTATCTTTGGTTATAAACAGCATCGTAACCCTCAAGCGAAGGCAAGCGATAATACGTCGTCGCTTCCTGGCCAAGATTACTGACAAAACGTACATTTGGCGTAAGTTTAGAAGTTACCGATACAACCGGCACCAACGGATAGGCAAATTTTACCGGATCTTTCGGCATCCATTTGACCGAAAACCGGTACATGTCGAAAGCGACAATAAGCATTAGCACAAAGGACAGATATTTTATCCATGATAGTTTTTTAAAGCGGAGCAGTACCCCATATACAACAAGATAAGTAAGCAAAACGACAAACAATCCTGTCGGCAGGATCAGATTTTGTCTTGCGACAACAATCTCTTTTAAAGGCATGAAAAGTTTGAAAATTACCGTTAACCAAAGCATTAAGAAAAACGCCGCGAACGTTAAGATCCAGCCAAATATCAATTTAAGCTTCTTTTCCTTTAAATCCTTTGATAATTTATCAAGCCCAAAGCCCGAAAGAACCGCGAAAGAAAAACTGAATAAAACAATTATCCTGCTCGCGGCGCTGGTTGAAAGAACGGGAATTTTTGATAAAACTATCAGATTTATAAACGGTGTTTGAAATGCCAAAAGTATCGTGATAAGCGAAGCTACCAGAAAAAATAAAACATATTTGCTTTTTTTGACCAGAGTTAAGGCATAAAACCCGAGCATTAAAGGTATCAACCCGAGATACGCGTTCCATTCGGCATAATGCCCGAACCAGTCGTTGCGGGTTACCGGATTGCCGAAAAAATCGGGTGCCAAAAAAGTCGCGAGGTATCCCCAAGGGATGATTTCCGTTTTCATAAAAATCGTACTGCGCAAAGACTGCATATAGCTTTCAACCGAAGGAAGGACCTGCGGCATGGTTAAAAGTAATCCGGCTGCAAAATACGAAAGTATGAAAATCAGTTCTTTGAAATTTTTTGAAATCAGCGATTTAAAAATAAGATAGAAAAAGACATAAAGCGCAAAATATAAACTTATCTGGAAATGTCCGCTAAAAAAAGACAGGGGAAAAGTCAAAGATAATAATACAAGAAAAATCTTACGTCTGGTTTCGTAAAATTTTTCAACCGCCAAAAGGGCAAGAGGTAAAAACAATATCGCAAACCCGAGCGTTGCGTAACCCATCCAGGTAGTGATAAATCCGCAGAACATGAATGCAAGCGAACCGACCAGGCCTGATATTTTTGATACCTTAAGCGTTCTAACATAAAAATACATGAATATACCCGCAAGAAGAGGCTGTAACAAAACCAACAGATTCCAGGCTAAGATAAAGGGCAGAATAAAGAACAGTAGATTAAAGGGACTGAGAACTGCCGACTGGTAATTGGCAAGCTGGGCCGTACCCGAAAAACTGTAAGGGTTCCATAAAGGCAGCTGTAAAGATTTGTAGGTATCAACGGTCAATTCTTTCCAAGGATAGATCTGGCTTAAGATATCGGGCATCGCCGCGTTTTTGACCGGCCCCGCAAAACCTGGATATGCATTCCAGGGAGAGAAAAAATTAACCAGATAATTGGTCGGAAGAACAGTTACATGCTCAAATAGATACGGGAAAGCAAAAATAAACCAGAAAATCAGAATAAAGATAACCGGCCAAAAATTTAAAATTATTTTATTGATTCTTCCCATGTTTTACTTTAAAACTTTTTTGCAGCTCCCAAAGCTTGGCATATGTTATAAACATGCTGAATGCTTGATAAACACTTTCAACCAGTCCCGCCGTACCGGCCCTAAATCCCCGTTGTTTAACATAGGAGTTTAAAAATGCCGTAACCATTACCCGTGGAAACCTCCACCAGGTCATCCGAGGGTGATTGGCGTTGAAGCGTAAAACCGCTTCCTTGTCCGACCAGTCGATGGTCTTATTTAGCATACTCTCAAGATCCCTGTGGGTAAAATGAAGTAAAAATCCGTTTAGCTCGCCTGTTTTCCCGTTTATATCGGGACTTTCATGAAGCTTTCCCTTCCAGCCCTGCAATTTTTCCCTTACGAACAGCCGTTCAAGTTTTTCGATATAAGGCCATTCGTGGTTTTTGAAGTAGAAGTTTTTTCTTTTAAGTTTATAAGCGGCATAACTTATTTCACCGGCCAAAACTTTAATGATGTTTTTCTTTAATGTCTCGTCGACCCTTTCATCGGTATCAACATATAGAATATAATCCGAAGTCGCTTTTGATAGTCCCAGATTGCGTATTTGTGAAAAGTCGGCGGAATCTATTTCAAAAACTTTGGCGTTAAACGAAAAAGCGATGTCCCTTGTCCTGTCTTTGGAATTATTATCGATCACGATGATCTCATCACAAAAAGAGATACTTCTTAAAGCATCCGGAATCATTCTCTCGTCGTTTTTGGCTATGATCACTCCGCTTACGGTTTTCATTTAAAAACTCCCTTTACCAAACTTGCGTAAATAAAAGTCCAATGCGCCTTTTCTTTGCGCTTTACGACCATTCAAAATAAAACGTATGCTCTCCCTAATAAGCGCTAATTTTGTTCTAAGCGGGGCATACATAAAACCGAACAACAGCCTGTTCCTGGTGATGTAATAATCCTGAAGTGTCGAGCCGGAGCCTCCGGCCGATCCGGCGTTAAGATGCCACATCAGCGCCTTTGGCTCAAAATAGATCTCCAAACCTTTACGCTTTGCCCGCTGCGAAAGATCGTTATCCTCGTAATACAAAAAATATCTGTCGTCAAATAACCCAACTTTAGTAAACACCTCTTTCTTAATAAGCATGCAGCACCCGCTGGCAAAAGAAGTTCTTACCTCTTTGCCAAATTGCCCCTTATCCACCTCGTCCACTCCCCTGTGATATGCGATCATGTTTCTCCAGTCAACCTGCCCGCCGGCGAACCAGATGACTTTTCCAAGCTCATGTTCTTTGTATCTATCCTTATGAAATTCGTACCCTTTGGCAAAATAGATCTTCGGGGAAACGATTCCGCAATCATCATGCTTTTGGAAGGTCTGTAAAAGCCGGGCGATCAGATTTTCGTCCAAAGTTACATCATTGTTCAAAACCAGGACATAATCCGCGTCATTTTTAAGAGCTGTCTTAATGCCTAAATTCTGCCCTCCGGAAAATCCCAGGTTCTCTTCACTGCGTACAATCTGCAATTTGAAATTTCGGTATTGTCTGTCTGTTTCGAATTTTTCTTTTGAAGCATTATCAACTACCACCACGTGTAACTCAAAATCCTTGACGACTAGTTTATCCAGCGAATCAAGACAGGATAACGTGTCGTTTTTACCGTTGAAATCGATCATCGATACAAATACTTTTAGCATAAGATCATAATCCACGGAGTTTAACGGAAATTTTGCGCAGGTTTCGCCTTAGCGGATTTTTTATCGACTCCAGTTTTTCTTTACCGAACCAAAACGCAACTTCCTTTCCGGCTTTTTGAAACTCTCCCTCGGTATCTTTTAAGAAATCCTCTTTATCGTATTCTTTAAAACCTTGTCTCTCCCAGATGAAAACGAATACCAGAAAATGGTAAAAACTTTGCATCATGGATAGTATGAGTCCGTGAAAACCGTCTTTGTAGCCTTTTCTGGCAAAAAACCAGCTTAAAAAATCGGCCAGGGGAAAACGGATGACGTCGAAATAAGAGAATTGGTAGCCGTCCGAAAGTAATCCTTCCGCTTCGTTGGGCGCATAGATCAGAATTTTTTTAATGTATTGTTCCACCGAATCGTAGTTATGATGGATCAGGTGCTCTTTAAGCTTTTCTGTTTCTCCCAAGATAACAAGATCCTGATGAACTTTTTTACTCTCATACTTTCCTTTACCCTTTCGGAAAAGTCTCAGCTGATAATCCGGATACCAGCCGGTGTTGTGTTCTATCCATTTACCGAAAATATAATTTTTTCTCGGGAGCCAAAAGCCGTTGATAGCCGATAGCGCCGAAGGTTTGGCCGAAAGCACTTTTTTTATTTCTCCCGCGAGCTCTTTGGAAACTTCCTCATCAGCATCAACGCTTAAGATCCAATCACCGGTTGCCTTTTCGAAACCGAAATTTTTTTGCCTGTCAATTTCTTTGGGATTGTTTTTCTGCGTATAAATATTATCCGTATACTTTGATGCGATGGAGACGGTTTTATCGGTCGAAGAATTGTCGACCACTACAACTTCGTCCGCAAAAGCAAGTGACTTAAGGCATCTTTCGATGTTTCTCTCTTCGTTGAAAGCGGAAATTACGGCAGAAATTTTCATTTGCCTAAATTCTCCTTAACCAATCTAAAATCCGAGATAATCTGTTCTTTAGCAATTATAAAGCTAACGCCGAAGTATATCAAAGCACCTACTCCGCACATTAAAATGGCCAGAATCAAATTTTTTACAAAAATGGGGCTTAAAAAATATACCGCTATTCCCATCACCGTCGACGCGGCAACGGGAACTGCGGTGGTCGAAAATATGCTGAAGTTAACGTATCTTTTAGATATCCAAACCACGGCAACGACCGACAGGGAAATGATCGCCGAGGCAACCGCTACCCCGTTAAAGCCGTAGAAAATGATCAGCGCCGGTGTTAAAACCCAGGTGGCTACGGTCCAAAAAACCATCAGATACAGGGAAATTTTTATTTTCCCGATGGCGTTTAGGGCATTGGTCAAAGGAGTGGTTATAGAAGAAAGGGCGGCGTTGACGGAGAAAAACATTAAAGACAGTACGGCGGGTTCCCATTTTAAGTATTTGGGGATGAAATGGACAAAATAAGGCGCCATTATAACTAATCCGGTAAGCGCCGGGAAGATGATGAAACAAGAGGCAAACAGTGCTTTTTCGATCGCCTTGGTGAGTACATCTTTATTGTGTTGCAGTCTTGAGAACGAAGGAAAAGTGATCCTGATAACATTATCCATAATCAGCCTCAACGGCATATAGGCCCATTTTTGGGCGAACCCGATATAACCGACCTGCGCGATAGGCAATGCTTTTCCAAGATAAGCCACGAACAGATCGTCCTTGATAAGTCCCAAGAAACTGTTTGTCTGAAACGGAATTCCGAACGAAAGAAGCTTTCGGGCGGACTCTTTGGAAAAGCCGAAACCGATTCTCCATGGTCTGATAATATAAATTGCGATAAGTCCAGCTACGCCTCTTACCAAAACTGCCAAGGTAAAACTGGTCACACCGAATCCAAGGTATGCAAACACCACGGCGATGACGCTAAAGAAGAAAACCTCCACGATTTGTGGGATAACCAACTTTTCAAACTGCAAATCTCGTTCCAGAATTATCGAAGGAATGGTTTTTAAGGATGAAAGGAAAAAAGATATTGCGAGCGCCTGATAAAGCATTACTTCTTCCGCTTTTAGGTTATAAAATTTAGCCACGAATGGAGAAAGCAATAGCGCGACTATGACAACCGTGACCACCAAAGCCTGCTGGATCGTGAATGTTGTACGAAGTTCCGTTTCGGTGATCTGTTCTTTTTTTTGGATCAATGCGGCAGCCAACCCGATGTCGGAGAAGTAGGACAAGAAAGCGATCGCCGCCGAAACGACAAAATATACTCCGAAAACCGCCGGCGATAAGAAAATCGTCAACAGTAAATTACTGAAGAAACTGACCAGTTGGATGACAAATGTTCTCGATGTAAGAGCAAAAATGCCTTTGATAGATCTTTTGGTCACGACCGCGATGTCGATTTCTTCCATATTAAAAATTCAGTTCTTTCCAAAGCAGGAGACTTTCTTTGACCGCGCGAAGAATCACCCTTAAATTCCCTCCCGTCTGGTCTCCGTAAATTCTCGGGTAGTGGTTCACTTCGACCTGGACGATTTTAAGATGTGCTTTTTTGGCTTTTGCCAAAATCTCCGTCGTGATCATCGCTCCTTCGGATTTAAGCGGCCTGATCTTATCAATGGCCTCTTTCCTGAATAATTTGAACCCGCAATCAATATCCTTATAATAAAATCCGAATAGTATAAGATCCCAGATCTTCAGTAAATTCATCAGAATATGCCTGAACGGGTTATCCCTTCTTCTCTTACGGTGTCCGATGACGATATCGGCGTGATCGATCTTATCCAAAAATTTAGTTACTTCGGAAAAATCGAACTGACCGTCGCCGTCGTTAAAAACGATGTACTTGTATTTTGCGTTATCAAAACCCTCTCTTAAGGCGGCACCATAGCCTCGGTTGGGCCGATGCGATATCAGCTTCAGGTTGTCATTGCGGGCCTCGAGTTTTTTGGCGATTTGGGCGGTATCGTCGGAAGAGCCGTCGTCGACCATGATTATTTCCCATCTGTCTGCCACTTTTTCGGCAACGGGGATGGCTTTCTCAACCACACGTTCGATATTTTTGCCCTCGTTCCAAAAGGGGAAAAAAATTGTCAGTTCCGAAATTTTATTCATCTATGTCTCTTCTTATGAATTATACCAGTAACCAGTAGCAACATACCAGCAATGGAGACCAAATCCGCCGTTTTTTCGATAGGAGTTTGGTCGTAACTTAAAGTCACCGTATGATTCCCGGCGGCTAAATTGATCAAAATACCCTTTTGCACCGAAGAAAAACCGGTTTTTTGCCCGTCCACCTTGATGTTCCAGAAGGGGAAATACGCAATCGGGATAAGTATTGCTACGTTGCTGTCGGAATAAGTAGTAAAATCATAATTCTGGGGGTCTATTTTCAGATAATCCACCAAAGCGCTGCCGTAAACCGTCTTTACTTTTCCGTCGGAAACCTGATCCGGATTTTGGGGTACGAAAAAACCGGGAGGCATATATTCATAAGTCAGGCGGGAAACCAGCCATTTGACCGCATAATCGCTGGTATACAAGGAGGGGTTACTGCCGTATATTCCCGCATACTCTATAGAACCGTTATGGCTGGTCGGTGAGGTAAAAAAATATTTTGTGCTCACCAATATTAGTGTTAATATCAAAAGCGAAGCGACTCCAAATTTAAAATGCTTCGGGTATTTTTTGACCGGCAGATATTCCAGCAACTTTACGAACAAACCGGCAAGGATGGCACAAAAGAACAATACCATCAACAGGAATCGCCACGGAAACTGAAAATAATTCATCAGGGGAATATTCTGCCAGATAAAATCGGAATAGCTTAGGGTTAGAAAAGCGGAAAAAGCCAGTCCGAAAAATGAGACCAAAGCAATCAGTAACCACTTTCTCGTCTCTTTTTTCTTTTTATAAAAATAAACGGTAATAGCTAAGATCAAGGCTATGAGCGAAATCAAAATTTGGCTTTTTCCTATCATAAAAGACATCCCGTCCACGCACCCCGGCACCGAACCGCCGAAACCCCAGGGGCTGGTCCAAAGCTGCGTCAAGCAGACAAAATTGTTTTGATAGCCTCCTACTTGTGACAAAACATTTGAATATTTCATTTCCGACAACGCCGGAAGCCAGTAAAAACAAGAGACCAAAACCCCGAGAATTAAACCCGCGAAAAGGTACAAATAAGTTTTCTTCTCGCGCTTAAAAGGTACGAACGCAAGTATCCAGACAAAGACGAAAAGGAAGGGGAAAACCATCATCGCCGTTAGGTTATGGGAAAGAATTATGCCGGCAAAGCCCAAGGCGGCAGTAGCCACACCCTTAAAGTTTTTTTCTCTGAAAGTTTTTAAAACGCCATAAAAAGCAAGGGGAATAAAGGCATAGGCCCAAAATTCAGCCACGTCTCCCCTGACATAAATGTCAACCGCATGATACGGAGCGTAAACATAAAACAGTGCCGATACGATACCCGCCAATTTACCGAACAACTCATCGGCGAGCAGGTACATGAACACTCCCGAAAGCAAAATTCCAAGGGCCATCATCGCTTTCGCGGAAAACAACGGGTCAAATCCCAAAAGATTAAAAAATGAACCGGCATAATAAGCAAGCGGGGCATAAAAATTGAAAATCGGGTAACCATAGCCAAAACCCAGATCCTGTACCCATCGGACCGGGAACATCCCGCTTTTTAGCGATTTGGTCATCTCAAATACCCTTTGAACCTGGGTATCGTCATGAACCGGGAAGAACCCCGGATGCAAAAGCGGGGCAATTGCGAAAAAAGACAAAACTATCACCAATACCAACGGTAAAAATCGCTTTATTTTTTCCATAATTTTTTAGCCTTCATCAAAGGAAAAGAAATAAAATAAATAACAAGTCCCAGGAAACTAATTAGCGAGATGATATCGCTGAATAATCTTAAGGGAGTCTCCGTAAAAAACCCCTTTACGTAGTGCTGACCGGACAAAACCGCGATCTCCATCACTCCCATCGGATTATTGTACCCGATACCAACAAGCCGTCCGTCCACACTTATCTTCCAGCCGGGATAATAAATAGTATTAATGGTCACCGATTCCGCTTTGGGAAGACTTAAGGAAAATGATATTTTTTTGGAATTTTGAGTAAGATCGCTAACTGTACCCGACGAAACTTCCACCTTCTTGTTCCAGGACCGGAGAGGTTGCTGCTTTACCCATAACGGCATCAATTCGTTTGAGGAGGTGGTCGTTCCCTGGTTGGTTAGATAAAATGCATCACCCCGGTTAACGTAACCGGAAGGTTTGGCATAAGGAAGGTCGACGACGACGGCAAATAACGTTAATAATAAACCTATCATCAGATAAACCTTGCCTTTATTGACCAAATATCCTGCCATAAGGCTGACCGTGAACATGACGATTGCAAGCATCGTCCAGGGATAATTGATCTCCGAAAGAAACGGCGTATGCGACCAGACAAACGACGTAAAGGAGAAAAATAAAAGTGATAAACAAAGGGTTGAAATTATTAAAAACAAACCGAGTAGTTCATCTCTGTCTTTATGCTTAACGATATTTTTTACAACCAGAAACAGGACCAATAAAAATACAGCCGCTTGCGCGAGTCCTATTTGGTAACCGAAACCGTTTGGGTCAGTCGGTACACCGTAACCCCATTTTGGAATAATCAGCTGGAGCGGATTAACGAAGTAAAGATTTCTGTCTGCTATCGGAATTTTAGATAGCAAGATCATGTTCTTTTCAAAAATCGCGGGTATCCAAAAAAACGCTGCCAGACAAAGGGAAAAAATAAATGACAAGGTAAGCCTTACGAAAAATTCTATTTTTTTGGCAAATAACGCCCAAAGAAAAATAAAGCCGATAAAAAGACCGAATAAAACGGTCATGATGTTATGAGTGGCGATCAATAGACCAAAGGTTGTACCGGTAAAAAGCATGCCCACAAGGTCCTTTTCTTCGTAAATGCGTTTGACGCCCAAAATGATCAATGGAAAAAGGACAAAAGACAAGGACTCCCCTATAGAGCCGCGGACATACAAATCGACCAGACGGTACGGAACATATATGTATAATACGGCACTGACCAAACCCGCCCATTTGTTCCGCCACAATGAATCAGATAAAAGAAACATTGAAAAAAAGGAAAAAATCACACTTAGGGCAAACAGTAACTTAATGCTTCCGACAAACCCGAATTTTAAAAATACGAAAATGAGTCCCAAGTAGTAAGGTAACGGATAGGCAAAGTTGAATAACGGATAACCGTACTGAAAATTAAGATAACCGCTATACCTTGCCGGGAATTGCAAGTCCTTCACCTCCCGGTACATGTCGGACAGCCGAACCACGGCCCATTCCCCGTCATGCGTCGGGAAATAGCCGGTTTTAAAATAAGGCAGGATCAGCGGTATACTGACGATTAAAGAAAGCAGCAATACTTTGAAATAAAAAATGATTATCTTTTTCATGTTCCGACAATCCTGTAGGCAACTTGACCGTTTAGGTAGTAAATCGTGTCTATCAATCCGTTGGTGTTTGCGGGGATTTCGGAAGGGCTTCCGATCAAAAGCGTGTCTTTAAGCTGAGAATCTTTTCCCCAGTCGATGTTTCGAAAGTCATACTTCCCGATAACCCTTTCCATTCTCGGCACCTGTCCGGTACCCAAAAAATTCCAGTGCTTTTGATACCATGCGGGGTCGATCTTATCGTAAAACAGATAATAGATATATGGCTGGTCGTATTGATACGTAAAAATGACCTTTTGGTATTTATTTTCCAGGGATTTTGCTTCTGCCACAGCCTGTTTATTGCCGTATTGCCAAAAGTAGCCGTACCAAACCGGCGTATCTATGTAATATTGATGAAGATAATAGACAAAATTTACCAAGAACAAAACCGATACTATTAATAATAAGACCTTCTTCCCGGTTTTTGCCTCGTTGAAAAAAAGATAGAAAAAGCCGCAGGCTGTAAATATCGAAAAGGCCGGAGACATGGCGATAGCCCGGACCGGATGCGGGGCGCCGGTAGAAATCGCTGCCGGCAAAGGCGCGATCAAAAATAGAACCAATAATAATAAGGTGTTTTTTGTTCGTTTTTTTAAAAGCATGAAAACGCCGATCAGGATAAACGGCAAATCCCACAGATAAAGCATACCCATATCCACAGCGTGATGCTGTACCCCTCCGTCACCGTGAAAGAAAAGAAAATCCGGATTCCAGTGAGCAAAATATGATTTGGCGATAAGAAGCGAATAGACTATTCTTCGGTTATGCACAATGGTACCCAACCAGTCTCCATGCGACTGGTCATAGGCTAATTCGTTGACCGAGTTCCCAAGAGCGTTGGGATCGGTGAAAACCGAAACCATGTCAAGCCTGGCCGCAGAACCGCTGGTGCCGAAAAAACTTAAACCGATGGGAAGACACATGATCGCCGCCAAAACAATTGCAATCAAATAATATTTTTTGTCCGTCCAGATCTGTTTGAAATAAAAAATCAAATAAACCAAAAGAAACAGAGGTGTAACCAACCGGAAACTGTGGTACGAATACATGCTGAAGACAAAAGAGAGAGCGGAAATAAAAATTATCTTGGGCTTTTTTAAAGCGAGTATAAGCAGCCAAAAACCCAAAAGAAAGAAGAAAAGACCGACGTTCCCTTCAAAAGCCGCTCTTGAAAACTGCAGTGCCCAAGGAGAAACCCCGTAAAAAAAGGCGGCGATCAATGCCAGCTTTTCCCTCCGGTCTTTTTCCAAATTATCAAAAATCTCCTTGGTCAATAAATAGATGACGATTACCGATAAAAAACCAAGCGTGGCCGATGGTAGTCTGGTCGCAAACTCATTCAGGCCGAATACGGCAATGCTTGGAACTGCCAGATAGACATACATCGCCGGTTTATAGTCGTCGAATGAACGGATGCTTAAGGGTAAAAAATTCCCGTATTCGTCCGCGCCGGTTTTAAGGATAGAATAAGCGTTATAGCCAAGCGATGTTTCATCCCAGTCAAGACTGGGCGGATTAACTCCCAACTGATAAAACCTTAGGATAAAAGATATGCAAAGGATGCCAATCAGAATAATTTTAAAAAGATTAGCATAAAAGAATTTAGTCATATACGATCCTGAATGCTTTTGTTCCGTCTTTTCTTAATATGAAGGAGTATTTTCTGTACCTTAAGGTCTTGTTGCTCGGGCAAGTCCCGTTATCGATGAACAACGCATTTTTTAATTTGGCAATTTTAGGAGATTTGTCTATCGAAGGACAAGCCGCAGTAGCAAATACAAATTTGCCAAAACCTCCGTCAGGCGGATCCTTAGGTGACCCTTCTGCCTGATATAGAGCCGGAGGATATTTCATGTAGAATAAGACCAAAGGATAAATTCCACCAAATGATTTGGAAATGACGATATGATCATATTTGGAGTAATTTTCCTTGACCACATCCATCATATTCGCAAATCCTTCATACCTATACCAATTCTGATGGATCTGGGATTGTATAAAATACTGAAAAGAAAAATAACTAAAATTACAAACAAGCAACAGAGCAAAAATACCTATGAATGCCTTATAAGTTACGCCGGAAAATTTTTCGGCCAGTTTAATAAAACCGTATACGGCGATCATATCGATAATGGGGAACATGACTATCGCACGTTGTAAATTCGGAATATCATCGGTCGTAAAAGCTGCGGTCACGGGTGCAAGCACAAGCCAGATCAAAGGGAGCTTGTGATAAATGTCTTTTGAAGACAAAAGGTAGTACGCCCCGAACAAAATAAAAGGCAATTCTATCAAATAGATCAACCCCATTGAAGGCACCTTGTACCAGATCGGCAATCCTCCCTGAATAAACAAAAATTGTCCCGAGAAATAATCAAGATAATTAGAAACTAGCGCGAGGGAATAATCGATAACCTTGTTATGGACAACCCTTGTCACCAGCGCCGGAATGCCCATAACTCCGGATTCCCTTATCTGTTCTGCCAAAACCAGCCCTACATGAGGATCGCCAAATATGTTTACCTCGTTGAATCTCCCCGTTCCTCCCGGAATAAGAAATACCAA
Source organism: Candidatus Levyibacteriota bacterium (assembly GCA_027334565.1). Taxonomy (GTDB): domain Bacteria; phylum Patescibacteriota; class Microgenomatia; order Levybacterales; family UBA12049; genus DAHWUP01. Next base: position 34,365 of record DAHWUP010000001.1, read on the forward strand.
CGCAAACGAAACAAAAGAAAGAAGCACGAAAGAAACAACCAAAGACATTTTCAGCTTGGTACCGAATTTTTTCCAAACCGGATAAAGAAAACCGAGCGTCACAAGAAAAAGCAGGGGTACGAAAACCCTCGGGGTGTGATAAAAGAAAAAGCTTAAAGTGAGAAAAAATGAACCGATAAAAAAATACGAAGCTTTCTTGGTCTTTAATCCCAAAATAACGATCAGATAACCTGTGATTATCAAAAAAAGACAAACGATAGTTTCGGCACTTGCTCTGGATAAGACAACACTCCACGGCGCGACCGACATCAGCAAAGCCGAAATAAGGCTGATTTTTTTATTTTTGAATAAAATCTGAGCCAGAAAGAAAAATGGAATTACGGAAAATGCACCGAATAATGCGCCCGGCAGGCGCGTTGCGAATACGGTTAAACCTAAAAATTTTATCGGTAAGATAGTTAAGTAATGGTATCCGGTAGGCCTCTCGTCACCGAACATATTGATATAGAGAGGAAAAGCGTGATTGCTTTCATCTTTTCCGGTCATAAGTAACGAATAACCGTTGTAACCAAGCGAAGCTTCATCAATATGAAAACCCAATGGCACGTTGCTCAGGTTATACAACCTGATAAATAATGCACCCAACAATATCAGTCCCAAAAAAACCGCCGTGAGCAACTGTTTTCTACTTATTCTTTTTAACATGCCAACTAATGATACCATAGACCACCAAGATTAAAAATCCGCTGAAACTCGCGGCAAGTCCCTGATAAAAACTTATCGGATCGTAATAGAATTCGACGGTGTGGTCGCCTTTGGGAACAGGAACCGCTCTAAAAGAGTAATCGGCAATAAGAATCGGCGTATTCCCTCCGTCAACTTTTGCTTTCCATTCCGGGTAATAGTTATCCGACAAAAACAATAATGCGTTACCGGTTGTCTTGGTTGAGATAATGACATTTTTCGGTCCATACGATATAAGCTTCGCCGTTCCGGTTGCGTTGTTATCGATGCTAATCGACGGATTCTTCTCCAAAATCAAGGTTTTATTCAATTGAATATTTTCGTTATAAATTAATGAAAGCGACTGGCGCTTGTCTTTTGCAATTTGATAACCGCCTGTCACAAAAAATCTGGGGAGGGCATTCTTGTTTTCATATATCTGCCAAGGATAAGTTACATAGACCAAAGAGTAATCGCTGCTTGGAAAAGTATCCGTATCGGGAGAATTTATAGAGGTGGCCGAATCCTGTTCGTTTAGAATGAATTTTACGCCCAATAAATCCAGTATTCTTTTTCTGTAAATATTCGTTTTTAAATCGGATGTTCCGTATCCCGGCGCAATGTTTGCATCCGGCCTTGGGACCGCAATCGGATATTTGCCGTTTGCAGATGATGCCAAAAGCTCACCGTAACTTGCAATATGTAAAGGGTCATTCCCTTCGGGAGAAAAAGTACCATAAACCGTTTGGAAATTTGCGGGGATATACGCACTGCCATAACCCCATATCCTGTTTATTCCTGCGATTCTACCAAGGGCCTGCATTATGGTAGTTTTCGGATAGATCAACTCGCTACCGGAAAAGGGCGTGATTTTTACAAATGAGTAAAACAGGTCAAAAATTAAAATTAGGGTTATCAACGTCATAAACATTCTCTTATCGTATTTTGAAAGCAGTATCGCCAAAATTATCCCGACCAAAAGTCCAGATGGAATAAACAGGTTATGCAGGGTGATTTTTAAGTCGGGGGGAAACGCCGGATAAAATTTTGTCAGCGATAAAACGATAATCCAAGTACCGATAAAAATCAGCGAATAAGAAAGCAAGAACAACTTACCGATTTTGTAATTTTTTTGAAAATGCGAAATCCCTATTGCTCCCAAAACTATGGTCGAAAAAATAAACAGGCTGAATTCCCGAGTCGGGATGGTGGTCGATATCACCGGTACGGGAATCAGATAAAAATATTTTATAAACGGCAAATCGGTTGCGATTAAAAGAGTTATTGTCGAAACCGCAAGAAAGAATCTTTTCTCCAAAACGCTTACCTTATTGAAAGCAGCGAATAGTGCAAAAAAGATCATCACCGAACCCGGGTATAGCACCCTTTCGATATAGGTTCCGTTAAGCCAATAGTTTCTCGTGGCCGGGTTGCCGAAAAAATCGGGGAAAAATCCCGTTATCCAGTAATATACCGGGGCAAGGTTTTCCCGGATTTGCGAAAGCGAATAGGAACCTCTGGTCGAATCGGCAAACAGCTTAAGAGTCGGCAGTATTTGAAACGACGAAAGAAGGACAGGCACACCCAACGACAGCAAAAACAACAGATGCTTCTTGAAGTTTTTGATTTGCTTATCCCCGACCGTCAGATAGCAATAATAAAAAAACACTATCACATACGTATAAAAAATACCCTGGATATACCCGGCAATAATCGCCAAAAACAGGCTTGTAACAATTCCTAAGGAGTTTACGAATGTCGATTTTTTAAAAAAGTATTTTGTAAAAAGTAGGGTTAAGGGAAGCCAGAGGATAGTGTTACCGATGTTACCGTATTCGATCCAGACCGTCATGTAGGAGGAAAACCCGAAGGCAATTCCTCCCAAAACAGAAGGAAAATCCTTTAAGCCGATCCCCTTTTTGAGAAAAAGGTACATGAAAACTGCGGCTAGAAACGGCTGAAGCATGATCAAAACGGTCCAGGAAAAATTAAAAGGCAGGATGAAATATAAAAAGTTCAAAGGGTAAAAAATCGCCGTCTGAAAGTCCGCAGCCTGGGGATTGCCGGAAAAATTATAAGGATTCCAAAAAGGAATTTGCCCCTGTTTTAACTGACTGACGGAAAAATATCTCCAGGGGTAAATTTCATAGATCACATCCGGTCCCTGGGCTTTGTTCGGATATCCGCCAGGCGCATATCCTAAGTAACTTTGGGACTTAAAAGGCGTCTGGCTAACCAGTAAATCTCCGGGGAAAGGAACTTGCCCTTTAAACACGGGGTAAAAGAAAATTATGACAACAGCAAAAAAAAGAAGTATCGGCCAGAAACTCTTAAGCCTTTTCATTTAGTTACCTGATAAACTCTGTAATAGTCATTGGTGTTTCCCTGTTTTACTTCAAAAATTAATTTAAGTGTCGGATAACCGGCAGGTAAAATTCTATGTTGGGGCTGGTAAAAAATAAAGTAAGTCGGCATGATTTTTGCCATAGCCGATACTTCTTTGGGGAAAACGTCGACCGGCCAATAACCTTTTATAGTAATGTTTTTGTTCTGAACAAGGTAAAGCTCCATCGACTCGGGCATGAGGCCGAAAGTGCCTTCGGTTGCAATGAATATTTTATGATTTTGCGCCTGTTGCCTGAAAAACGCCACACTTTCTTTTACCCCCCATCCTGCCGCCCAACCGTCGATATACTGACTTTTATCCCTGTCGGCAATATGTGAATGGGTGGGATCGTTGGCGTACTGCAGCGAGATAAAACCGGGATATGCTACAAAAATTAGCGTAAGAACAATAAGGTATGCCAACTTCGGAAGGCCGAGTTTCAATCTTTTTTCGACAAAAGATATCAGGTATTCAAGTCCCCAGGCCGCAAGCGGAAGAAGCATCAAGCTCATTAAAAAAATAAAACGCGGATAAATGAGCCTTCCAAAAAGCGCCAAAGCCAGAAAGGGCAAAAGGAAAAAGATGATTAAAAGAAGTTTTTCTCTGAAAAATCTACCGATAAAAAATACTGCTATCAAGATCAAAACGATGTAGGAAAATGTCAGATATTGCAAAAGCCAGCTCGTCAAACCGCTTAGGTTACTGAATAAATAGGTAAAAGGGTGCGTAATCCATTGCGATACGGGGTAAACAAAAGTGGCGTCTTTGGCATCTATCATCGAATAAAGCGGAGATAGTCTTAAAATAGAATAAAGTCCGTAGGCGATAGCCGAAGAAAACCCGGCCAAGACGATATATCTTAATAACTTATTCCACATCCCTTTTTGCTTAAAATCGAAAATAACCAGCAAAAAAGGCAAAAGGTACAGGCTGAAAAAATTTGAACTCTTGGTCAAGACTCCTGCGCCGATTACAAACCCTAAAGTGTACGAAACGTCCAACCTTAATTTCCTGACCAGAAGGATTGAAAAATATAACCCCCAGACATAAAAAGTTGCCACCATGCTGTCATAAATCGCCATCCTGTCCAAAACTTGGGCAAAAGGATAAAAAATATAAAGCAGGGATGCCAAAAATGCGGTTGTTTTATTCTTAAATAGCTCATAGGTTAAAACGAACAGCCCGAGCATCGTCACAAAACCGGTCAGAACGGAAACCAGTCTTCCGGCTACCAGAGGATCGTTTATGAATTTGATAAAAATCATCGCCACCCAAACGAACATCGGCTGTTTTCCGTCGGTCAAAGAAATGAATCTCCATGAAGAATCGCGCAGCGCTATTTGTGCCCACCTTAAATAAATCGCCTCATCGGTAAAAATAGGCAGGCTGGTAAGAAAAACTAGCCGGAGAAAAAAATAAAATAAGGATAGAATTACGAATCCGGTTATTTCCCGTTTATACTTTGAAAGGAGTTTCATACACAGATTATAGTTGAACTAAAGAAGCTAATCAACGCTTTTGCAGTAACCTTTTTGAATACAGTATTATTAGCGGTAAAACAAATGTAGCCGCCAAGCCGATCGATTCAAACCGGAATAGTACCCCGGGATACCCTTTGGCGTAATCGGTCATATAAACATAAGGGATGTAGACAGCTGCGGCAAAAATCGATGCAAAAAACGAAGTCACAAAAATGTATGACTTCTTGGAGGTGAATGCCGCCATCGACAGGGGAAATATCAGATACCATGGCTGAAATGTAGTTCTTAGAGTTGCAATCAAAACGGTTAAAAGCGAGAGGCAGACAGCGGCGGTGAAAAATTTCTCCCAGCTTATTTTTCCTCCCCTCCTTAAGAAAAACTCCAGGATAAAAAATAGGGGCAATAATATCCCTGTTGAAAATTTGATGCCGATGGAAAAAATATTGCTAATCCATGATAACGCTGTTTTCTTTTGTAAAATAAGATAAATCGATAACAAAATGAAAAAAATCATCGGAATGTCGTTATGCGCGGAAATTAACGATTCGATTAGAACCAGGGGGTTAAAAGCAAAAAATACGGTATTGAAAATTTTATGTTCAGGAAAGATCATTTCCGAAATTTTATAAATTAAATAACAACTGCCCAAAAAAGATAGTCCCATTAATAATTTAAAAAGGAAAAAGGTCGGAAGGAATATGCCGAGGCCTAAAAAAGACAAAGGTACCGTTAAAATGAGCCAACTCGGTCCGTAGGGATAAGTTCTGTGCGTCCAACGCATGAAATTAAGCATCGGATCATTAAAAAAATTTCCGGCCGAATGGAGATACGGATTCTGCTGGTAATGAGTGATTATCCTGGCGTCGAAAATATAATTGAACAGATCGTAAGAAAAAGCGTTATAAGAAAACACCAAGGTCACAAAGCTTAAAACCGTAAGTATTTTTAGATTTCTAAGAGAAAGCTTACCATTTTTCGCAAGATTTAGAAAAACAAAATAAAAAATGAATAAGAATGTTAACAAGACCAAAAGGATCAGGGTTGATAACGGCCGTTGGAAAAATCCGATGTATTGCAACGCTTTTTCGGCGGTTTGGTAGACCGATATTTTCGAAAGCGTAAGATTTAAGTCTACCTGGGTGAACGAATAAACAAAAAAAGTTATCAGCAATAAAACGTAAGAGGAAAAAAGCAGTTTCAACTTACTCATAGATTTTTATATTTCCCTGTCAAATCGTTTATCCTGATACTAAATAAATCCTCCAAGCCTTCGAGCGAATCTTTTATCGGACTTACCCTTCTTGACTCTACGTATAGCCATTCTACCGGGACCTCCTTGATCTTATAGCCGCTTTTTTGCGCCAACAACAGCAATTCGACGTCAAACCCTGCCTTTACCGAGGAGCCGGAAATGGTTTTATACCCGTGATGTAATTTGGATAACCTCGAAAATAAATCGTCCGAGACGTCTTTCTTAAAAAGCTTGAAACCGCATTGGGTATCGGTGATCCCCGGCAAACCGACAACGAGCTTTCTTAGAATTATCATCCCTTTTCCCATTAATGCTCTGGTCCAAGGCGCCCCCTCGCGATGGGAGTTTCGGCTGCCGATCACGATATCAAAATCTTTAAGGTACGGTAACAGCCTATCTATCTCCTCGATCGGTGTAGCCTGGTCCATATCTGCAAAAAGAACATTTTGTCCTTTGGCCTTAAGCATTCCAGCCGATATCGCTCCGGCTTTACCAGTATGGGAATTTTTAAAAAGTCTGAAATCGGGATTCTCTTTTGCGAATCTCTCAACGAATTCGATGCTCCCGTCGGTTGAGCCGTCGTCGACAACAATCACTTCATAAGCGAATTTCCGCTTATTGAGAAAATGTTGGACCTTATCCAAAACTCCCTTGTGGAGGTTGGCGATTTCATTGTAAGACGGGATTACAATTGAAAGGTATGGCGGTTTCACAAATTGATTATACAAGAAATAAAACGTTCAAACAATTCAACGTTGACTTAAAAAAAAACGATATGGTATTATCTTTTTCTATTGCTATGGGGTTAAAAGAATCACTTGCTCCAAATACACCGGAAAAAACAATGATTACCGCTTTTATGGGTGAGATGTTGGTCGACACAATTATGACAAACGTTGATTTAACAGATTTCCACGGACAGGAAGTGAACATCCTCGGCGGCATGGAAATGGTTAATCATTTGGGTCTTGAAGATACTTCGATCATAAAATTGTTCATAGCTTCGGTAGTTGTCACCACTTATGCGGCTGCCGCCATGCACCCCAAGGATATAAAACTCTATAAATCGAATATCAGGTTATATGAAGCAACCCAAAAGGCAATGGATGGTGCTTTAATTTTTATGGGTGCGGCGTTATCAGTAGATGCCAACTCTCTTGCAATGCAGATTATTTCGCACCTAAGATTTTAAGCTACATCATCCCTTCCGAAGGTATTTCTTTAGCACCAATAGCTTTGGATGTTGGACGCAGAAAAAGTGCGGAAAAGGCACCAATTAACATAATGACGGATGAAGCTAAGAAAACCGTACTAAAAGATACCAGATTGGCCTTCATCCCCATGAGAAATGCTACTTTCTGAAGAACAGTCGGGTCAAAGGTATTGATCACCGTGTATTTTTGGACGGCAAAAATCGCCGAATTCGCACTGTCGGTAAGTATGGTTGCAAAGATGGCGATTCCGAACGCTCCGGCAATGTTTCTAAACAACGCTAAAACCGAAGAAGCTACTCCTATCTCTTGCATCGGCACCTGCGAAATTGCGGCATTTGTAAGCGGAGCAAAAGTGAGCCCAAGTCCTATCGCCAAAGCAAAAAGCATAACCGCAAAGTGCGTGAACGACCAGGTAAAGTCGATGCCGGAAAATAGGAACAATACCAATGAAGCCCAGGCCAATCCCGTGGCCACCACATACCTTGGCTGGAACTTAATCGAAAGCCTTGCGCCGATTTGTGCCGCAGGAAGCATTCCCAATGCCATAGGAATAAAAAGGTAACCGGTCTGTGTTACCGAATACTGCAAATAATCCTGAACGAATATGGGAAGCAAAAATAAACCGCCGATAAGTCCCATAAAAGTGATGAAAGAAGCGATCATGGAAATTGTGAATTCGGGAATTTTAAAAAACTTAAGGTCGACCACCGGCTCAACCTGTCTTTGTTCGGTAAATATAAAAAGAACGAAGGAGATAACGGAAACCGCAAAAGTTCCGACGGTCTTAAGGCTTGTCCACCCCCAACTCTGGCCCTGATCCAAACCCAATACCAAAGACCCAAGCGCGATTCCCAAAATTATCGAACCCCAGACGTCGAAGTTTTTTAGACCCTTTATTTTTTGAACCGGTTCCTGAATATACTTCCAGGCCATGAAAGTAGCTATAATCCCGAAAGGTACGTTAATATAAAATACCGACCTCCAGGAAAAAACATCAATCAAAGGCCCTCCTACAAGTGGTCCGAAAACCGCCGCCACCCCGAAAACCGCCGACCAAAGACCCATTGCCTGGGCCCTTCTGGCATTATCCCTGAATGTAAAAGCGATGATGGAAAGCGCCAACGGATAATCAATGGAAACCGTAATCGCCTGCAGGATTCTGAAAAAAATCATCTGGGAAAGATTGTTTGAAAGCCCGGCGAAAACGGATGTAATGACAAATCCGATTATTCCAAAAAGATACAAAGGTTTTCTTCCCATCAGATCTCCGAGCTTGCCGAAAACCGGTACGAAAATCGCGTTAGCTATAATATAAGCGGTTGAAATCCAGCTGGCTTGTGAAACGGTAATCCCGAAATCCGAAATCATTTTTGGCAGTGCCAGATTAACCACGGTTCCGTCCAATCGGCCCAAAAAACTTGCCATCATGACGGTAATCAGGATAATCCATTCGTGCGGATGAAAACCGCCTCGGGGCGGTTTCTTGGTGTCATGTTTTTTTTCCATATTATTTAAGGAGTTTTGGTGTAGACCGTCATTTTGGCGGACATGCCGTTAAGAATCTGCGGATATTTGTAGGCGTCAAAATTTGCATATACCACAAACTGTTGGGTCGGTCTTTCGCTTGATACGGTAAACTGTAAGGCGGTAGTTTTTGCCGTAGGACTTATTTCATCGACATATCCCCAGAAGATTTGTCCAGGCAAAGCATCGACGGTAAAAGATACCGCCTGACCGACTTTAATCTCATTTAATCCCTTATTCTCGTCAATGGTCCCGGCAACCTGCATATTAGTTAAATTGATCATTTCAACCACCGGAGTTTGTGCGGTAGCGATGCTTCCGATCTCGTTATCCGTTGAAACGATTATGCCGTCCTGGTAAGCATTTAAGGTGCTGGTGCCGACAGTTGCCAGCGCCTGTCCCTTGGTCACCATTTCGCCGTCGTGGACGTTAATCGCCATAATCTTTCCGGCGGTGGTTGGTGAAATGGATGTTATCGGTGCCTGAATCAGCGAGTCTTCGATACTAACTCTGTTGGAAAGCAGCTGGTAACCGATGAAACCTCCAATGATCAGAATGGCCAATAGTCCGAACAAAAGGATTCTGAGTATCTTAGGTTGTCTTATCTTAGCGATAAAATTTTTCATAGTATCGAATAAAGCTTTGTTAAAATTGACTGAGAATTGGTAATTACTTTATCGTTGTCCGAAAGTCCTCCCATGATCTCCGTTTCTCCGTCAAACGTAGTACCTACCCGAACGTTTTTTAAAACCGGTTTTCCGTCGGATAAAACCCAGACCTTAGAATCGGAAAGAACGGTCCAGGATGGAACCAAAATGACTTTTTGATTGAAATTGCTTTTAATAAGTACCGTACCTGTTTGTCCGAATTTCAGATCGGTAGGAAGTTTATTAATTTTAATATCCACCTCATAGACGCTTTCGCCGTTTGCGTCGGTTGTCTGCTGCGGATAAATCCTGTCGACTATTCCGGTTAAGATTTGCCCGTTTGCTCCGTTCAAAACCACGTTTGCGCTGTTGCCAACACTTATAAAATTTATATCCTGTTGTCTGACATTGGCCCTAAAAACCATAGAATTCGGGTCGGCGACCACAAATGAGGTCAGGGGCGTGATGTTGACTCCGGGTGTTGTCACGTCCTCGTGCAAGATAATTCCGTTTATGGGAGAAGTTAAACCGGCAAGGCTTAGGGCATAACCGGCAAGATTGACATTTATCTGCGCAGTGTTTTGAGTTAAAAGCGCATCGTCGACGATCCTTTGCACATTATCGTAGACAACCGTGTTCTCGGTGATATTTGAATAATTATTAATCTTATTTGTCGTGTCCAAAGCGGTCCTTTGCTGACTTTCGTAGTATCCTGTGCCCAGTTGCTCCTGTGTTTGGCTTGTACTGTTCTTGGTAATTTCATAATTATTTGCGGCGATTTGTAATTGTTCCTGTAATGATGTGGTATCCAATGAAGCTATCGTTTCTCCCTGATAAACCTTGTCACCTTCTTTTAAAGGTAAGTAAGTTAGTTTTCCGCCGATCTGAAAAGTAAGTGCCGCTTGGGTCTGCGCCGTCAACGACCCATCCGCTTGTATGACATCCCCTACTACCTTAAGATCTGCTGTTTGAGTTTTAGGCAAGGTTTGGGCATTTGCCAAAAAAGTAATTACAAAAATACCGACCACGGATACGACCACGGTCACCAGCAGGTTTTTAAGATTTCTTTTGTTAAATATTTTATTCTTCATAGTTTTCGGCCTTTTGAGTTATTGTTTGCAAAATCCTCAAAAGGTCTCTCTTGTCATGCTCCGAAAGAAAAGACAATATTTTATTAATTTTGCTCTCTTTCTGTCTTGTAACGGCTTTTAACATTTGTTCTCCGTGGCCGGTAAGAGAAATCCTGACGATTCTTCTGTCTCTTCTATCATTTCGTCTTCGAACCAGTTTTGCAAGAATCAGTTTATCAACCAGGGAAGTTGCTGTCGGCATTGTGGTTGAAAAATGCTTTGCAAGTTCATGCATGTGCGTATCCCTGCTTTTTTTGATACACCATAAAGCCTCGAGTTGATGCAACGTAACTTGTTGTTCTTTTTCAGCCAGGGGCATCGAATGTTTCATAACCCTCATCACTTTAGACATTTCATCTATAATTTCCCGATTTAGTTCGCCATTCATATAATTTGAAGTACTAATTGTTAGATAGTATAACTAATTTTACAACGAATGTCAAGCCAAATAAATTTTATATTGGATTCTTTGATATAATATAACCATTGCCGCCATCGTCTAGTGGCCTAGGACGCCAGGTTCTCATCCTGGAAATCGTGGGTTCAACTCCCACTGGCGGTACCTAGATTCATATCCGGGGTAGAAACCCGGAAGAAAAACTATGATCAATGATAATCGTAAGGGCCGACAATAACGTTTTTCTCCGCCCTACCCAATTCGTCGGTATCCATTCCGTATCCCTGAACCCAGATATTGGGAATCGTAAAACCGGTATAGGTCGGATTAAAATCAACCTCTCTTCTTGCGGGCTTATCTAAAAGCGTAAGTGTTTCAACGCTTGAAGCGCCCCTTGAACGCGTGAGTTGGTCTACAACCTGAAGCGTTCTGTCGGTATCCGAGACATCGTCAACGATAAGAACATGCCTATCCAAGGGGTTTAAATCCATATCCTGGATGATCCTTGGCTCCGAAACAGCCTGGGTTCCGGTCGGATAACTTCTGATAGTTATAAAACTTAATTCAAGATCCGTCAGTCCCTTATCGTGAAGCATCCCTGCAAGGTCTGCGGTTATTCGGAATGCTCCCTTTAATACTCCCAGAACCAACAGTTTATCCCCTTTGTATTTTTTGGCGATTTCTTCTGACATTTCTTCTAACCTTTCCTGTATTTGCTCATGGGATATCAACACTTCGCCGGGTAAATATTGTTCGGGTGATCTAAAGCGCGGGGATTCTGTTAACATTATTTAGGCATTATATTTTTATATATTTTTTCTGTCAAGACCATAAATCGAAATATGACAAAATCCGGCATGGCGTTAGTTTTTATCCGAATGTGAATGCGTAAACCTGCGTTCCCGGGGTTTCGAATTCAAGTTTTACAATGTGCGAACCGGTTTGACCCTTTAGATCGATAAGATTGTAAAGCCTGTCCGAATCGACCGTGACCGTTCCGTTTTTTACGTCCGAACCGGCGTTGGCATCATTAACCACTTTATCGTCCAAAAAAACTTTTATTTTCGCAGTGCCTTGCGTTCCGGGATTTAAAACCAAAAAAACTTTATTCGCATAAAAATCATAAGTTAGTGTCGCCCCGGGACCGGTGATTGCGTTTTGGGGCGATATATTCCAGCTTCCCCCCAAAGAGAATGAGTTCACAGGCGGGTTTTCGGACAAGGTGAAATTAGTATTTACCACACCCGTATTTCCGCTTGGATAATAATACTCCATCCTCTGGGCATTAAGATAAGTCTCGGGGGATAAATTGCCTTGTGGTGTTTGGTCGGGAAGATTGTCAAGCTTAACGGTTACTTTTTGACCGGCTTCCTTTAAGAGCTCCCGGATCGCCATTTCGGTCCGGTCATACTCCCCTTCGCCGAAATGCGTCCGCCTGACATTTCCGTTTGCATCTATAAGGTACTCGGCCGGCCAATACTCGTTGTTATAGTTGTTCCAGGTAGCGTAATCGTTATCCTGAGCGACCGGATAACGTATATCAAACATTTTTATTGCATTCTCAATGTTTGGAGTACTGTGTTCGAACGCAAATTCCGGCGTATGAACGCCGATTACTACAAAACCTTTATCCTTATACTTGTCGTACCAGCTGGTGACATGAGAAAGGGTTCTGATGCAATTAATGCAGGTATAGGTCCAGAAATCGACCAGCACCACTTTTCCCCGTAAAGCACTGAGCGATAAAGGCTTATCCGTGTTCAACCAACCGGTAATACCAACAAAACCCGGCGCGGGATAATCCGCGTTAAAAAGCGAACTGTCGGAAAGCGAAGGTAAATTCAATAAGTTCGAAGATTTTAACGAATTCAACTGTTGAGTCACCGCGGGATTACTTTCGATAGCCGTAAGCGAGTTTGAGTATGACGGAAAATAGTCCAAAAGTTTCGTCTCCAAGACCCTGTCATAACCGGTCAGTATCAGCAAAGCGGTCAAGATCATGACCACGCCAAAAACCTGCTGAACACGTCCGGTATATTTTGACAACAGTTTCGTTTTGCCGAAAACCCTGTTTCCAAGACTTGCAAAAATGAAAAGAGGAATCCCCGCTCCGGCCAGGTAAAAGAAAGTAACAAGTACCGTTGCAAGATTTACTCTAAGAGTAGCCGACAAGGTTGCGATAGTTGCCAGAATCGGTCCGGCGCAGGGAGTCCAGACCACGCCTAAAGCCAGGCCGGTTACCAAACCCGATAAAAATCCTGTTTCTTTGGATACATTTAAATTTCCGAATTTTCCGACCAAACGACTAAGGTAAGCTTCCAAATACCGGCCGAATTTCGGGATTATCAGCGAGAAACCGAACAGCCCGATCACCAAAACCGCGAAAAGGCGCAGAAGGTTTGTGTCAAACGGAATTATTTTAACAAGATAAGAAATAAAGAGCGTTAAAATGCCAAACGACAGCATTATTCCGAACGTTATTCCCAAAGGCTTTCTGTGTCCACCGGTTGAAGACGATAAAACCAATGGAAGAATCGGCCAGATACAGGGGGCGAAAATAGTAATAAGACCCCCCAAAAACGCAAAGACAAATAGCACCAGCATAAATAGCTTTCTCCGGTAAGCCCGTCGGGCTTACCGCAAAATGTTATTTCGCAAGGTACCAAACTCCCAGTAATCCGTTTCCGTTTATTTCTCCTGCTTTTGTATCCCCTGCATAGTAATACAAAGGCATACCATTCCACGTATATTGGGTCTGACCCTGGGCGTTTTTAAAGGTTCCCAAATGCGCCGGAAGATTTGTCGGGACACTACCGCTCACAAGAAACGGCGGCCACTTGCTAAGACATGCCCCCGTGCAATTGCTGACGTTGGTAGTATCTTTGGCATAGGTATAAAGAGCCATTCCCTTCGGATCGGTCACGTAACTTCCGACTTTGGCACTGTTTGACATCGCGATCGGCTCCGATACCGCCTGGGTCGGCTGCATAGCAGCGCTTTGTGCGCCGGCTTGTTTAGCCTGATCGAGCTGCGTTTGATAACTTTGAGCCTGGTCTGCCATCATCTTGGTCAATTTGGTTTTTTCGTAATAATAACCTCCGAACAGACCGACCAAAAGCGCAATCACTCCGACAACTACCATTGGCGCGTATTTATTGTTCATAATTTTCACCTCCCTTCGGGCAATATCATATCACTCAAATTATTATTTATCACTTAGTTCAAAAACCTCTTCCACTTTTTTCCCGAAAAATTTTGCAATTATAAAACCAAGCAAAAGCGAAGGGGTATAGTTGCCTTTTTCTATTGCTACGACTGTCTGCCTGGAAACACCGATTCTTTCTGCCAGTTCTCCCTGGGTAATCCCGAATTTTTTTCTAAATAATGCAACCTTATTTTGGATACCTCCCATATCAACCTTCATTTTCCAAAACTTAATAATGTCAAGCCTGCTTTACATTATCCTTTTTCACAACCGGAGTCTGTAAACCCGATCACCAACCTTAGCTTCGGAAACCGGTTTTTTTAGACGATAAGTTAGTTCCATATCAAGAGGTGAATTTTCAAAGAATCATTTTCCCAGATCTTAACGGTTCCGGGAGGGGAAAGAGAAATGAGACGACGCAGCCTGATCGTGGAAGAGTTAATCAAGATATTAATCCTATAGTTAATTGACTTACGGCTGTTTTTCTGCTATAATTCGCTTCCTATGTCAGCCTTGGAACGAGAACTTACAAACTACTTATATGAGGATTCGCACACTACGTTGGGCGTTAATAGTCCCGATTTTGACGAAACGGCCTTAAAACCACCGTCCGTGGTCACATTGCTTTTGGATATTAAGCCGGACGTTCCCCTCACCCAAGCCGCACTCGAACAGCTTCATTCATTGCCGCAGATGATAAGCTTTATCCATGAATATACCGCTTTGGATGTTGAAAAAGGGCTGCCGGAAGACAAAGCACGTCAACACGTCGGCAGGATGATGTTAAGATTAGCAAAACAGGACGGAGCAGAAACACTTGCAAGATGGCAAAAAGCGGTAAGGGGTTCGGCAATACTGACAACGGGGTTTTAGGTTTTTTTATTTCCGGAAGTATCCTCGAACATTTCCTACCTTACTATCACCTAAAAAGATCCACCGGTGAATGATTGATTTTATCAACCTACACCCGATCGGGCAATTTATTCAATTATGTTATATCATGAATTAATGCCTGAGAAATTACGTTTTGTCACAAAAGATTTGGTTATATCCGTTGCTTCACTACTAATCGCGTCTTTGTGTTTTGTACTTGATTTGATTTATCCCGGCCGTACTTTTATAGCGTATATCGCCGCTTTTCTCTCTCTTTTTCCCTACTACCTGCCGATCGCAAGAGCTCTCCTTAGGTTCCAGCTGGACCTTTCCTTACCGCCAATAATCACTATTTATATATTGCTTTTTTTACAAAAAGGCGACGTCGCTATTGTCTTCATCCTTATCATCCTGACCGGGCATCTGTTCAAAACGATTATTCTCGATAGGGTAAAAGCTTCCATCGTCGGTATCTCCGATAAGTTGCCAAAAACCGCGGTCATCAAATCCTTGGGCAAAGAAACAGAAATTAATATCTCTTCGATTGGGGTCGGAGATGAATTGGTGGTCAAAAGCGGTGAAAGAGTGGCCACCGACGCAATTCTTTTATCGGATGAGGCACTCGTGGACGAATCCGTAGTAACAGGAGAATCAAAACCGGTCATAAAGAAAAAGGGCGACAAGCTGCTTGCAGGATCTATAAATTCCGGAAATTATTTTGAATGCACGGCAAGCGCAACGGCGGAAAATTCTACGCTTTTACAGATTCAAAAACTGGTCACCAAAGCCCAAAATGAAAAGTCCCCGCTTGCCGATATTGTCAGTAAATATGCCTGGATCACCACCGGCTTGGCCCTTACGGGCGTTTGGATAATTTTTTTAATAACCCATAACGGTCTTATCGCACTTTCCTTCTGGATAGCCGTTGTTCCGGTAATTTTTGCCATTATCGTACCGGTAGCCACGACAATAGGTATCACGATACTCGCAAAACAGGGGATTCTGGTTAAAACCAGCACTTCGCTTGAAAATTTAACCCGCTCAAACACCTTCCTTTTTGATAAAACCGGCACCATAACCCGGGGAAAACCCGAAGTTGAATATATTTTGGAAGTTGACGCCAAAAAGAATGAAATATTGCAGATCGCCGCGAGCATAGAAACTTATTCAAATCACCCGTTGGCGGAACCGATCATAGAAAAATCCAAACAGGAACGATTGAAGCTGTTGGAACTGACAAAAGTTAATACCCTGGTTGGAAAAGGCATGACCGCCTTATTTGATAATAAGACGGTATTTTTAGGCAACTATTCTTTGCTTAATGAATTAATGATCAAACCTCCGGTCGGAATTCTTTCCATAATTAAGGACTGGGAGGGTAAAGGCGCGACTCCCGTTTATGTGGGAGAAAATGGCAAGGTCGAAGGTGTAATATTTCTACTTGATAAATTAAGGCCTGAGGCGAAACCGCTTTTTTCCGCTCTTAAATCGAGCGGTTATGAAACGATAATTGTTACCGGAGATAAAAAAGAGGTTGCCGAAACCGTAGTTCAACAACTCGATAATGCAAATTTCATTGCCGATGTTGCGCCGGAAGGCAAAGTCGATGAAGTCGACAAAAAGGTCAATGAAGGGAAAAACATCGTCATGGTCGGCGACGGAATAAACGACGCACCGGCCCTTGCCAAAGCACAGGTGGGAATTGCCATGGGCGGAAAAGGCGTGGACCTGACCTTAAATGCCGCAGACATAGTGTTACTAAACAACAATATCGCTTCTATTCCGGGAATGATTACGATTTCCAAAAAAACTTTCAGAATAATCAAACAGGACGTATTTTTGGCTACCCTTATTCATTCAATTACCGCGATTTTGGTGATCACGGGTTTCATCACTATCGTAGAAACCACTTTTATACACGAATTTTCATCCGCCCTGGTACTCTTAAACACCGTCCGGTTGTTCCGGATTAAAATCAACAAAACTTAAATAAACTAAGGGGTTCTAAGCCTTTCTTCTTTGGCGAAAAAGATCTTGTAAAGATAAATGTTTGCCCCCGTCACCAGCGCGTACAAATAGAACGGTACGGCGATAAAAGGCGTTGAGAAAAGCGAACCGGACAGCTCGGTGGCGATCGATGAACCCGTCAACCTGACCACCTGGTTGATACCCAGAGCTCTGCCCCGCTCATTTTCTTCAACCAGCGTGGTGATCGCAGTTTGCTGGATCGGAACGGCCAAAACTCTTAGAGCCGGAGTTATAAAATAGATAAAAAGAGCCAGGGGCAAGAATTTGACCAAAGGAAGAATAACCAGCATAATTATGCTAATCGCCCTTGAATAGGTGATGCTTTTGACAAAACCGTATTTTTTATCCGCATAGGGAGCGATCAAAAGAGAACTTGCCGCAATCACCCCGCTTATAAAAGTAAAAGTGGACATACTGTTTTCCGGTAATTTATAAACGATAATAAAAAACGGGATCATAAACGGAGTGATCAGGCCTTGGGAAACACCGTTTAATAAACCTGTCAGAGTAAATTTTCCAATCACGAATTTGCTCTCGAGTTTTCTGAATTTGCCTTTGATGTCGGGTGTGTACATAAAAAACAAGATGACGGTTCCAAGTAACGAGATCATTCCCGCAAGCAAAAATACCTCTTTAGCGGCGATAAATTTTACAAATACCGTTCCTATCGCCGCCGCAATCCCGTTCAAAAAAGCGAAAGCAGAATAATAAAACGTCCTTTTCTCTTTGGGTGTCAGATCAGCCAGAACGGTATTTTGTATCGGTTGGACCGTGCCTCCGATCCCTCCTCCGGCTAAAGAACCGGTAGCCGAAAAACCGCCCAAAATAGCCGAAATGAATAAAATCGGGGTTGCATTTGAAAACCAAAGCAAAAAGCTCGACAACGGAAGAAGAAAAGTTGCCAAAATCAAGGTATTCCTCCTGCCCCATAGATCCGTTATCAAACCAAAGAATAATCCCAGTATGGCTGTTGCCAGAGTCGCCAGGGCAAAAATACTGCCTAAGAACAGAGGGCTTAAATGAAGGTCGTTTAAAACAAGATACGGAAACGCGATGGCCAACATTCCCGCCGCTAGGCTCCTGGCGATCCTGGATATTAGAAGAATCCCAAGGGACGAACGAATTTTATCTGTCAATTCCACAATATTTTCAATTATACATAAAATACGACAGGTAAAAATAGCTTAAATCCCGGTTTAATCTACGGGCTCGGGAGGCGATGCATGCAAAATGGGTCTTTGACTTAGTTTCGGTTCAAGTCTTGGACGCAAAGGCCTTATCAGCGCTATATCCAAAACCTCGTCCATGTGTGAGACAAAGACAAAATCCAGATCTTTTTTAACCTCCTTGGGTACGTCTTCCAAATCTTTCTTATTATCTTTGGGCAAAATGATGGTTTTTAGGCCGGCGCGATGGGCCGCGATCACTTTTTCCTTGACACCGCCGATCTCCAGGGCCCTTCCCCTTAAAGTCACTTCACCGGTCATACCGACCGTGCGCTTGACCGGAATCTTGGTTAATGCGGAAACGATTGCCGTAGTGATGGCCAGACCTGCAGAAGGTCCGTCTTTGGGAACCGCACCTTCCGGAACATGAACATGGACGTCGATTTTCTGATAGAATTTTTCCGGCAAGCCCAAATCCCTGGCTCTTGCCCGAATGTAAGAAAGCGCGGCCTGACAACTTTCTTTCATTACGTCTCCGAGCTGTCCGGTTAAAAGCAAATTACCTTTTCCGGGCATT
This sequence comes from Candidatus Levyibacteriota bacterium, assembly GCA_027334565.1. GTDB lineage: Bacteria > Patescibacteriota > Microgenomatia > Levybacterales > UBA12049 > DAHWUP01. Next base: position 52,968 of record DAHWUP010000001.1, read on the forward strand.
AAAGCTACTTCTATAAATAGTATGTCCCCGCCGGCCTCGGTCCAGGCCAACCCGGTCGACATCCCTGCTTCGTCCTTTTTCTCGATCAAGGTAGAGCTGACTTTTATAGGGCCTAAAAACTTAGGCACATTTTTGTCGGAAACGATAATCTTTTTCTTGCTACCTTCTGCCACCTCCCTGGCAACCTTTCGCAAAATCGAGGCGATTTGTCTTTCCAGAGTCCTGACCCCGGCTTCCCTTGTATAATGATCGATCACAAAACGGATCGCGGAATCGGTAATATCTACATGTTTGCCGGTTAAACCGTGCGCTTCCATTTGTTTCTTCAAAAGAAAGTCTTTGACGATCCTGAATTTTTCTTCCTGCGTGTAACCGGAGAACTGGATCACTTCAAGTCTGTCCCTTAAAGCCGGTGGTATGGTATCCAAAACATTGGCTGTCGTAACGAACATTACATCCGAGAGATCAAACGGAACCTCAAGGTAGTGATCGGAAAAAAGGTTATTTTGCTCAGGGTCCAACGCCTCCAAAAGCGCCGATGAAGGATCTCCCCTAAAATCCGCGCCGACCTTATCGATCTCGTCCAGCATGAACACCGGGTTTCTGGTTCCCGCGTCTTTAATCCCCTGAATGATCCTTCCCGGCATCGCTCCGACATATGTCCTTCTGTGTCCCCTTATCTCGGCTTCATCCCTGATCCCGCCCAAGGAAATCTTGACGAATTTTCTGCCTAAGGATCTTGCGATGGATTTTCCGATGGAGGTTTTGCCAACGCCCGGCGGTCCGACAAAACAAAGGATCGGTCCTTTCATTTTTCCCGACAGCTTATGAACCGCCAGATATTCGACTATCCTCTCCTTGACTTTCTCGAGCCCGTAGTGATCTTCGTTTAGAATCTTCTCCGCCTGTTTGATGTTGACCGTATTCTTGGTTTCAACGCCCCAAGGAAGGCTCAACAGCCAGTCAAGGTAATTTCGGATGTATCCGCCCTCGGGGTTGAACTGGTTCATCTGTGCCAGCTTTCGAATTTCCTTTTCCGCTTTTTCGGCGATATCGTCGGGCATTTTTGCTTTCTTGAGTTTTTCATACAACTCCTTGATCTCGCTGTCTTCGTCCGATTCGCCCAGTTCGCTTTGAATGGTCTTAAGTCTTTCCTTAAGCATGACTTCCCTTGCTCCTTTTTCAAACCTTTCCTGTGTTTTTGAGGCGATCTTTTTCTCAAGCTCCAAAACGCTGATTTCCTTGGACAAAAGGTCGATGACCTTTTCCAAACGCTTTTTGACGTCCAATTCTTCAAGAATGGTTTGCTTATCCGAGGGCCTAAGCTCTAAAACCGAGGCCACCAGATCTGCAAGTTGCGATGGCGTATTCTCACTCATCACGTTCATGAACACCAAAAAGTCCACGAATTTACCCAAGTTTATCGCACGTTTGAATTCGTTTACCAGATGATTGGTCAGGGCTTTGATCTGGGGAGTATCGATAAAAATATCGTCGACTTCCTGAACCCTTGCCATCATGAACGGTGAACCTTCAATGTATTCCAGTATGGCGATTCTGGACAATCCCTTGACCTGGGCGTTGATCTCGCCGTCACTTTTAATCATGCGTTCGATGTGAGATAATGTACCCACATTATAGAGGTCCGAGGGCGACGGCTCGTTTAGTCTTGAATTCTTCTGTAAGACAAAACCGACGATTCGTTCCCCGGCAAAGGAGGATTCCAGAGCTGCCAGGCTTTTCGGTCTGCCGAAGGTCAACACCGAATCGGTATTGGGGAAAATGATTCCATCTCTGATTGGAATTATAGAAACTATTTTTTCCATATGCTGTTTTTGGTATTAGCACTCTATCATACTAATTGCTAGAATGTCAAGAGGCTAGCGGCCTCGCCGACCCTGAATGTGTTTCATGGGTCAAGAGGCTAGCGGCCTCGTGCAGACCAAATTATAACTTGATTCTTAAAATAGGATGAGAATTTTACCGATTGACACAAGATTAGCCACAAAACTACAATTAAAGTGCTATGGTTTACTTAAGTCAATTACTGAATAAGAAGGTGTATTACGACCGCAAGGTCTACGGCGAGATGGTCGACTTTGCCGTTTTGGAAAGTTCTCCCAAACCGCTGGTTTCGCGGGTAGTGGTAAAAAAGGGTAACAAGAAAATTACCATTTCACCTTCGTTTCTGTCCATCAAGCGAAACGGGGCGATTTTAAACTCAAGCCAGGCGCCTTTCTTCCCTTTCGACGAAAGGGATTTTTATTTAAATGAGGACCTATTGGACAAACAGGTTATCGACATCAACGACAAAAGGCTGGTACGCGTCAATGACGTTCTTTTGGAAAGTAACGGAGAATTAAAGGTGGTGGGCCTGGATGTGGGTGCTTCGGGAATCTTCCGAAGGCTCGGGTTGGAACAGTTATTTAAAGTAAAACCGAAAATATTGCCATGGCAGATGATCGAAGCTTTCGACTATCAGACAGGTACGGTGAAGATAAGTCTTACCGAGAATAGTGTCAAAAACATGCATCCCTCGGAAATAGCGGAAATCCTGGAGGATCTGGGAGCCAGGGAACGAAGAGGAATAGTCGAAAGTCTTGAAGCAAAACATGCGGCAAAGGCCATCGAGGAAGCAGACTCAAGGACCCAGGAAGCGATCCTCGAAGAACTTCCTTCAAGCGTTTTAAGAAATATCGTCGGCAAAATGCACGTTGCGGACATCGCGGGTCTTTTCTACAAAATGAATCCTTTGAGGATCCGGGAGATAATCAAAATGCTAGGAGAGGAACGCGCCAAAAAGGTCGAACGATTGATCGATTTCGGAACCGACAAGGCGGGCGGTGTGATGCGCACCGGGTTTGTCAGCTTCGACGGAAACACCACCGTCAAAGAAGCCTACAACAGTCTTTACAAAGACAGGCCGAAACCCGAGGCGGTCCTCGTCACCAACGGCAATGAAAAGCTGGTCGGAACGATTTATGTCAAGGATATTCTGGATATCGACTCCCTTGCTTTACTTAAAGATATCGTTTCCGACAGAAAATTCGTATATCCTAACGTTGACCTTAACGAGGTTATCAAACTGTTTGCCCAGTATAACCTGCGTTCGTTACCGGTTGTGGACAAAGAAAAAAAGCCGATTGGAGTAATCACCACCGGGGTCGTCCTTTCCAAGGTACAGGAAAAGATAAGGGACAATGAAAATACTTACATTAATTAGAAAAAGGTTTTTATTTTTAATTCCGGTGCTGGCGATCGTCGGACCGGGTATCATCTCGGGCTCCGTTGATAACGACGCCGGCGGAATAACCACTTATTCGGTTGCCGGAGCAAATTTTGGGCATTCTCTTTTATGGATACTTTTTCTAACCACCTTTGCCCTGGCTATAACCCAGGAAATCGGCGCCAGAATGGGTCTTGTCACCGGAAAAGGACTCGCATCTTTAATCAGGGAAAAATTCGGTATCCGTTGGACAACCTTTGTGATGGCGTGTCTGTTGGTCGCAAACCTGGGGACCATCGCGGCCGAATTTGCGGGGATCGCGGCTTCAATGGAAATTTACAACATTTCAAAATTTATTTCTGTTCCCATAGCAATAATTTTGATCTTTGCGTTGGTGGCTAAAGGAAGTTTTAGGAAACTTGAGAAATTATTCCTCCTTTTATCTTTTTTCTATATCGCCTACATCGCCTCCGCTTTCATCGTGCACCCCAACTGGACGATGGCGATTAAAAGCCTGGTCATACCGCAGATTAAACTTTCCGGCGTGTATATTTTAACCATGATGGCAGTGATCGGAACAACAATTACTCCCTGGGGACAATTCTTTATTCAGGATTATGTCGTCGACAAAAAACTTACCAAAGAGGATATGAATGTCGAAAGAGGTGACGTTTTCTTCGGGAGCTTCTTAACCAATTTCATCTCCTTTTTTATAATCGTTGCCTGTGCGGCGACGATTTTTACCAAAGGGATTCAGATAACTACCGCCAAAGACGCCGCCCTGGCACTGCAACCGTTGGCCGGTAATTTTGCCGAGATACTATTTTCGTTCGGGCTTTTAAATGCATCGATTTTCGGTGCGGCCCTGGTTCCGGTCGCAACCTCTTATGTCATTACCGAAGCGTTCGGCATAGAATCGGGGCTTAACTATTCAACCAGAGAAACTCCGCAATTTTACGGGCTTTTTATCCTGCTTTTGATAATCGGCGGTTTAATGGTCATACTTCCGTTTTTTCCTTTACTGACGATTCTGGTCGTATCCCAGGCGATCAATGCGGTTTTATTGGTACCGATATTTGTGTTTTTGTACCTTCTCTCAAACGACAAGAAAATCATGGGCGAACACACCAATAATAAAGCCGTGAACGTCATCGTCCTTTTGACCATGGCAGGGTTATCGGTCGCTTCCCTTATCTATATGGTCTCGCTTTTCTTACCCAACCTGATATAAATTTCAAAGCTGTCTTTAAGCATATTTTAAAAACCGAATTACTATACTATTATATATACCGTTTTCCTCCAAAATCCCCACCAATGCGATTGTGATTATAATCACAATATTATATTGCATAAATAGCAATAAATATGTATATGAATTGAATTACTACGGGTTATTGCATTTTAATATATCGAATGGTACTATTCGGACAATCTTAATTTATACCCGCCCGAATACAATTAGATTAAATTTAATGAAAAAATCTTTCCTAAGAAAGATCATTAATATTTTAGGCACTCTTGCGATTATTTCCCAATCGCTTACTCCTTATGTCGTTTTGCTCCCGCAAACATCTTATGCCCAGGAAACTTCTCCTACTCCGACACCTACCCCGTCGCAAACCACCAACACCAATACCACTACTAATAACAGTACGATCCCAACCGTAACTCCGACACCTGCGGTATCCCAGACCACCGTTACGCCGACGCCGACGCCAGTAGGCACAACAACCGAAACCCCCACTCCGACACCGACAGATACGACAACGCTAACACCGACACCTTCGATTGATAACACCGCGACTCCATCACCGACACCAACGGGGCTTTCTCCTCCCGATAACGCGACTATATCCGCTTCACCTACTCCAGCTGTTTCAAGTACACCTACCCAAAATGATTTCCTGTCCACGCCTAGCGGAATTTCAAACACTTCAACAAGTTCAGGTAATATATCACCAAACCTAAATGAATCTTTAAATGCCATAATTGTACATAACGTCAAGGCAAATACATTAAATCTTACAAATGTTATATCCCAAGGTAGCGCAACCCTAACAACCAATAAAACCGATTACTCACCTACTGATACTGTGGTTATAAATGGAACAGGATTTTTACCAAAAACTACATATACTTTAGAAATCGTATCCAGCGACCCCCCGCCGGTTGACTTTACGACTGCAGTAACATCGGATAATAAAGGTGACATTGTTTACGCATATCAATTAGACGGCAATTACCGGCCAAACTATACGGTTTATGCAAAAGATTCGTCTGGGCAAATAGTTGCGACAACAACATTTACTGACTCGGGGGTAACGGTAAGCGTATTATCATGGAATACAATAGGTGTCGACAGCAATAAGCCAGTTTCAACAGGACCCCATCAATTTGTTATTCAAGCAAGAGTAACAAATAATACAGGGTCAAGCATCACAAATGTTTCGGCAATTTTTGCTTTAGGATCTGGAACTTCGTACATTACCACCTTAGGCCCATTGACACAAAATATAGGAACGCTTGCCAATAATTCGTCTGCCGATGTGTTTTTTCAGGTTGTTATAACTCCACCTCCTTCTCCAGACAGCCCTAGTAATGCGGTTTACGGTACTAGTAGAAACTATACCGTTACAGCAGATTACACTGATAATTCAGGGGCGCAAGTAGCATCTTATTCTAACACCCTAACTATATTAGGACTCAATTCCCAAAACAGGAATAGTATTTTATCTACTACCGTAAGCCCTTCTACAATTACCGTTGGGGGTACATTCACCGTAACTGTAACTTCAAAAACAACCGGCGGTGGAAATTTTACCAACGTATCGGTACCAATGATGTTTGATCCTAATGTTGCCCAAATGATAGGTGATGTAACCACTTATCAAATCCCAGCGGGAACTACATTAGATTCATTTTATGACCAAAACGTTGGAGGAGATATACAATCCGTATTTACATTTAAAGCTCTGGCAGCAGGAACATCAAATTTTTACTGGCTAATTTATGATCAATCTGGAGGAAGTTACCATTATAATTCTGATTATGGACAGGCTATTATAATTACTGTAAAACCTGGTTTCGGGATAACAAAAACTCCCGCATCACAAACAGTAAACCCGGGCGGGACAGCAAGTTTTTCATCCGTTATTTCCAACAGTGGTAACGGTACGGGAACAATTTCATCGATTATAGATACATTGCCTGTTGGTTTTTCTTATAAGACTGGCAGCACTACAGGAATAACTACAAATGATCCAGCGATTAACGGTCAACAATTAACATGGACTGGCCCATGGACAATAACCCCTGGGAATTCAATTACCATTAATTATCAGGCAATTGCTTCAACTACTCCCGGAACTTACACCAATTCAATTATTGCAAAAGATAGCAATAATAATACAGTAGGACCGGCAACAGCAGATATCATCATCCCTGCTCCCACGGGCTCAATAACCATAGTAAAAGATGCACAACCTAATAGCTCCCAATCTTTTTCCTATACCACAACCGGAAACGGACTTTCCAATTTTTCCTTGGTTGATGATGGTATAAACAACACTTATTACACTACATTTAGTAACTTAACTTCAGGAAATTATTCAATAACAGAATCCCCGACAACAGGTTGGTCGCTGACAAACCTTAGTTGTTTGGATAATAATAGTAGTCAGTCCGTTGGAAGTATAACAAGTAGCACAGCCTCTTTATCGCTTACAGCTGGACAAAACGTAACATGTACCTATACAAACACAAGGGATACGGGAAATATAGTCATAAATAAAACAGCAATAGGAGGAGATGATATATTTGGATATGCCATAACAGGTCCTTCGGGATACAACTCTTCTCAATCAATAAAAACAAGTTCCGGAATCGGAACTACCGGAAATATTCCTGTAAATACCGGAAGCGGTTATTCTGTAATAGAAGATACACCACTACCTGCTGGATGGGTGCCGACAAGCGTAGTTTGTAATAATGGAACCCAAAACGTTTCAAACACCAATTTCAGCGTTTCTAAAGGACAAACAGTAACCTGTACCTTCACTAATACTAAACTCGCAATAATTACTGTTGAAAAAAACATGGTTGGAGGCACAGGAACCTTTAACTTTACGGGTAACTTTTCGGGAAGCATAGATACCAATGGGGGAACGATAACAGAATCCGTTCTGCCCGGAACATATGTTGCAACAGAATCAGCTACAACAGGTTGGGATTTAACCGATATAAGCTGTACCGGAGCCGGCAGTGGTTCGGGAAACTTGGGCAATTCAACAGCAACATTTAATGTAGCTGCAGGACAAAATGAAACTTGCACATTTACCAACACGAAATATGGTTCAATAACAGTTGTTAAAACCACCACAAACGGCGATGGAACGTTTGACTACACGACAACAGGCGGACTAACTCCATCAACATTCAGCATAACCACAACGGGTGGAAACGGTTCTTTCCCTTATAACAGCGTATTGCCTGGAAATTACTCGATAACCGAGCTTACTGATGCAAGCTGGCAATTTAACTCATTAAGCTGTATTTCGGGCAACACAAACATTGCAACGTATAGCGGGACCACTGCTTTCTTCCCTTTCGCAGCCGGTGAGAATGTTACCTGTACATATGGAAACACAGGTCTTGGGACTTTAATAATAGATAAAAATACAACCGGCGGAGACGGCAGTTTTGGCTATACGGTAAACGGCGCAAGTTCTTCCGCACAAACTATTAATACAAGCGGCGGAGCCGGTACAACGGGCCCGCTAACCGTAATCGCGGGAAATTACACAGTAACCGAAGCTAGCCAAAGCGGATGGATGCAAAATCCCGGATCATCTTGTTATGATCCATCGACAAGAACAACATATTCACCATTTAATGTAACTGTAGGTATTGGAAAAATTGTCACGTGTACATTTAATAATACAAAACTTTCGACTATTAAAATTGTTAAAGATACAAATGGCGGAAACGGAACTTTTCCTTTCACAACAACAGGCAGTTTAACTCCTTCAACATTTAATATTGACACTATAAAAACTAACCTACAAGAATATGATAATGTAACTCCCGGTTCGTATTCAATTTCCGAAACCTCACAAAGCGGATGGGATTTAACAGCACTTTCATGTACATCTTTAAATGGCAATTCAACGACATCAACCAATCAATCAACGGGCACGGCTACGATAACCAACCTTGCAGCAGGAGACACAGTCATCTGTACATTTACGAATACTGCTAAGGGTTCATTAACAGTTAATAAGATCACTATCCCAACGGGTATTACTACGACATTTAACATTAACGCAACCGGTTCTGGTACAATAACCGGCGGAGGGGCTGGAACAGTTTCAATAACAACCCCAAAGACTTACGAGGTAACTCCCGGAACATATTATGTTTCCGAAACACCGGCAACCGGATGGACGGAAGATACCAGCAATTGTCAGGGGGTAATCGTTGCCGCAGGGAAAAACTCAAGCTGTACCATTACAAATACAGAATTATCCAACTTGACTATCGTTAAAAATACAGTTGGGGGTGACGGGACTTTCGATTTTATAGCAACGGGGTCAGGGCTTAGTAATTTTAGCTTAACAACAGTGAGCGGGATAAAGTCTAAAACTTTCTCCAATATAAATTCGGGAACATATTCTGTAGCAGAAGACTCTCAAACAGGATGGATATCAGATACTTCAAACCCGCCAACTTGTACCAATGGCGATAATCCTTCATCTATAACTCTAAACCCGGGCGATAATGTGACTTGCACTTTTACAAATGATAAATTACCTACGTTAACGGTTACAAAAACACTGTTACCAAATAGTGATTTAGGGAAATTTAACTTATTGATCGACAGTAATATTGACGCAACAAATGTCGGTAATGGAGGGACAACCGGTACGCAAATAGTCAGCATAGGTTCGCATACAGTTTCTGAAACTGCCGGAACTTCAACCAATCTTTCGGATTACAATGCCATAATCGGTGGAGATTGTGCTCCTGACGGCTCTATAAATTTGGCTGCAGGAGATATCAAAACTTGCACCATAACAAATACAAGATATGGCTCAATAACTATTGTCAAAAATACTATTGGGGCGGACGGGACTTTCGGCTTTATTGCAACCGGGTCCGGAGTATCAAACTTTGATATATCAACAATATCCAACACAGGTTCTCAAACTTTCCCCAAACTATCACCCGGTACATTCTCATTCTCTGAAAATACACCTGCAAGTTGGGTGGAAGGATCAGTTTCTTGCAAAGATAATTCAACAGGAGGAACTGTTGGTACTGTTGTATCGGGACTTGCGTCATTCAGCCTAACTGCAGGACAAAACATAATCTGTACATTTAATAATACCGCGCAGGGAACATTGATAATAGATAAAACAGCATTAGGCGGAGACTCAACTTTTGATTATACTGTTTCGGGTCCAACCAATATGTCACCCAGTATTACTACCACAAGCGGTTCTGGAACAACTGGCGGAAAGGTAGTTATAGCAGGAACATACGACATTGCTGAATCTTCACAGGCGGGGTGGGTACAAAAAAAAGCAACTTGTGACAATGGAGATAATCCATCAAATGTTAACGTAGGCGTTGGAGATACAGTCACCTGCACATTTACTAATACTAAACTTGCCAATCTTACAATAGTAAAAAACACAGTCGGCGGGGATGGGACTTTTGACTTTACCACAACCGGCTCGGGACTTAGTAATTTTGACTTAACAACTTCAAACGCAACAGCTTCTGCACCATTTGCCGATCTTAATCCTGGTTCTTATTCTGTTTCAGAAACTTCACAGCCGGGTTGGACATTAACCTCATCCAGCTGCACGAATGGTGATAACCCGTCCAATATCACTTTAAACCCAGGAGATAATGTAATTTGCTATTTTGAAAATACAAAATTAGGAAGTATTACTGTTACCAAATATACCGACCCGGGTACAGCCCAAACTTTTAACTTTACTCTAACAGGACTAGCAACCGGTTCGGCAACTACAAATATAGGAGATGGACAATCTTATACTTTTAATCAATTACCTCCTTCTGTTTCTTATTCCTTATTGGAAAATCCAACCACAGGATGGGATTTAACAGCGCTAAAATGTATTTCCACCAACAACAACTCAACTTTTTCTACGGATATACCGACAAGTACAGTAACAATATCTAACCTTACACCAGGAGACAACGTAACCTGCTCATTCGGCAACACCGAAAGTGGGAATGTAATTATTACAAAATATAACGACGTTTTGGGACAAGGAGTTTTCGATCAGACTGACCCGACGCTTTCGGGATGGACGATGAATCTGGCAAGCTATTCGGGAGGAATGTCTCAAATAACCGATACAAACGGCATTGCAACATTTAATAATATTGCTCCGACTTCCTATACATTAACCGAAAACCAGCAAAACGGTTGGCAATTGACTGATATGTATTGTTCTGGACAGGAAGAAGGGCCTATATTCGGCCCAACATCAACCAGCTACCCATTATTTGTCCAGCCCGGACAAACAATCTATTGCAGAGTCTTAAACCACAACCTAATTCCTATCCTTACAATCACAAAAACAAACGATGCGGGCGATAATGTTCTAGGTCCGGGTAGCACGGTCAACTATACAATTACCATAACTGCAACGCAATCCGCGGCGCAAAATGTAACCGTTACCGACCTTCTTCCCGACGGGTTCCACTATAATTCCGGTTCATGGCAGGCTCTTTTGAACGGAAATCCTGTTTCCGTTCCTGAACCCACTTATCATTCACCAGGCACCTGGACTCTTGGCAACATGAACGTTGGGGATACTTACACCCTTAAATACTCGGTGACAATTGACGGCTCTGAAGCAACCGGAACATATTACGATAATGCCTGGGGACAGGGATATTCGGGTTCGGGCAACGTGGTATTAGCAAACGCAACAACCGACCCGGCACAAGGCTTTATCAATGACCCGACTTTCGTGGGAACCCAGGTTGTAATTGCTGCTTCTAATAATCAGGGCATCAACTATTCTAATCAAGTTACCCAAGAGGTTCTGGGAGCATCGACTTACCTTCCGGCTACCGGAGAAAATACACTTTGGGTTGTCCTGGCAACCTTACTCGGACTTTCAGGCTTGGGTATGCTATTATACGGATTTAAATTAAGGAGAAATAATAAATAATTATTATGAATAAACTGTTTAAATCATTGTTAATGTCTTTTGCGGCACTCTTCCTTTTTTCAGGGGTAAGTTTTGCTTCAACTTCGGTAAGGCTGCAGCAGCCGCAAACACCCACCAACCAGAATGCGTTCAACATCACTTTTGTTGCTTTGGATACCAACTCGTCCCAGGTTGTAACTGTTCAGTGCCAAAAACAGGGTCCGGGTGATTCAAATCCTGTGAATTTCGGCTCACCTATCACGCTTTCTGCCGGCGGCAATACCAACGTTTGCCAGGTCGGAAACGGACTATTGAATCAAAACGGCACTTACCAGTTTGACGTAATCGCCTACGGATCAAGCACTACAACCAGCAATACCGTCAACGTAGACTTTAATACCGATGGACCGGGCACACCCGGCAATTACAATAAAACCAAACCCGACAACTGCACTTACGAGATAACCTTTAGAACGGCCGACGACAATGGGAAAACCGTCAAGGTGGTCTTGTACCGTTCGTCCAATCAGAACTTTAGCTTAGACAACGGAACCCAGGTAAACCAGGTTAGTATCGGTTCGAACACCGACGGCTCGATGACCGACAACATCAGCCCAAACTGCAATACCAACTATTACTACGCGATCAGGGCTTTTGATAAATACGGAAACGGCTCGGGAGCAACCGGAGACAGTTCAACATCTACAACAATCATCAGTCCGACAGTTACGCAGCAGGAAGGAGCAATAGCCGGCGGTACCGCGGGAAATGTGCTTGGAGCCGAAGCCGGTGGACAAGGACAAGTTTTGGGTACGGAAAGTGCAAAACCGACCCAAACCCCTGCAAAAGTAACGGGACAAAATCCTGTTTCAAACGCAGTAAACTGGGTACTTACCCACAAAAAGGTCAGCTTGCTGGTTCTAATAATTTTGGCAGCGATTGCATACTTTCTTTACCGCAGATACTATAAAAAGTAAAATAGAATCGTGAAACTTCTCTCAAGAATTCTAATAACAATTGGGTTACTTTTGATTTTTTCTTCGGTTGTTCTATTTGTGTACATTTTCGCACCGGTGGCAAAAGTCGAACTAAATTATGACCTTAACCGGCCCAGGGCAAACATCAATCAGATTACGCCTGTGGACAAAAATTTCGACATCGTCATTCCCAAGATAGGCGCCAACGCCAGGATAATTCCAAACGTAGACCCATTCAATTCAAACGTTTACGAACTGGCACTTTCCAAAGGCGTCGCGCAGGCCAAAGGCTCCGCCTTCCCCAACCAAACCGGCAATATGTTCCTGTTTTCCCATTCCTCGGCCAACCTTTTGGAAGCTACGCGTTTCAATTCGATATTTTATCTACTATCAAAGTTAAATAAAGCAGATGTAATTTATATTTATTACAATAATACAAGATACAAATACGTTGTGTCGGGAACCAAACTTGTTGACCCTTCCGACGTTTCTTATTTAAATCCGAAATCCAGCGTTAAACAGCTGACTTTGATGACTTGCTGGCCTGCAGGTACTAATTACAAAAGACTGATTGTAATTGCAAAATCTCTAAGTAAATAAATTCTGTCTATAGCTTAAAGTAAATATTCCTTCGGAATACAGACACTACGCTTCGCTAGTCCACGGGAACCTATTATAAACGCCTAATTGTTATCGCAATTTCAAAATAAACTGCTGAAAAAGTCTTCGATCCTCCCGCAACTACAGGAATAATCTCTTATCTTTCTTAAGCCTTATTTAAGAATTGCCTGCTATCATTTTTAAATTAATGAGAAAGTATGGATTGTTAAAACATTATTCCTCTTCGCCTATTCAGCCTCAATTTATAGTAATTACAATTACTGCGCTAACCCTAAATCCGCGATATATTTACAGCCCAACGATAGATAGTTGAGCCAGATCTTAAATAAAGGAGGAAATATGCTGCAAAGCATAAGAGGCACCCGAAAAGGGTGTCTTTTTTTATCGAAAGAGACTGTCACTGGAGCATCAAAAAAACCCACCTGAAAACACAGAGCCAGGTGGGCAAGAAGGACAGTACTACCCTTAACTGAAAAGAAGCTTAAGATAAATATCGTCTTCTTGACATAATGCTTAAAAAACTGCTTAAATTAAGTATGGTCAAATTAAAGAAAAAACCGGCTTTCTTTTCAAGCGGATTCAAGTTTTTGATAGTGGTCGTTGTTTCCACCATACTTGTCCTATCGGGTGTTACATATCAAACCAACTCCTTGCCGCGCCGCGTCTTGGGAGCATCGACGATAGCCGATACTGCAGAAGGCCAACAAACGGATGGGCAGATCAATCAGCGCCCGGACTTTCAACCCCCTGCCGGTACGCAACAAAACCAGAATTTTCAAGAGGGGCAAAATCCGCCTTCCCCGTTATATAGGGCAAGCTTCGAAACCCAAAATCATGAAAGATTTACATTGGGTCAGGATCATCCGGAAATCCAAATATCCAGTCAAGACGGAAGGTTAAGTATAAAGGCCAGAAACCAGAACGGGCTTGAAACAGAACTAGACACCGGCTCGCTAGGCCTGATCAACGAAGGCCTGAGGAACGAAGGTCTGGAAATTGCGACCACCGAAGGAGGATTCTTATTAAGACAAGGTACTTATTCTGCGATGACCCATTTCCCGCTCTCGATAAATACGCTTACCAATCAGCTGACCGTCACTACTCCGACGGGTACAAAAACGGTAGCCGTTCTACCCGATCAAGCAGTTGAAAACCTGATCAGACAAAAATTCATTTCCGTGGTCGCTTCCTCATCCGCAGACACAGGTATAAATCTGGACGTTTACGCCAGTCAGTCGGCATTTATGATCAACGGAATCTTACACAAAAACTTATTCGGTTTTTTCCCGGTTAACATTGATAAGACCGCAGTAGTTTCAGCGGAAAACGGACAGCTTCTTACTACGTACGAGTCGTTTATAAACAAACTGCTCGACCTTCTCTCAGTTCCTTCCTAAAAAAACTTAAGCTTTCGCTTTAAATTCTAAAGCCAGGGAGTTGATGCAGTAGCGTTTACCGGTCGTTTTTTTAGGTCCGTCGTCAAAAACATGACCCAGGTGTGAACCGCAATTTTTGCAGATCACCTCAATCCGGTGCATTCCCAAACTGCTATCGTCTTTAAGTATGACGTTCTCTCTGTTCACGGGGCTGTCAAAGCTTGGCCATCCGGACCCCGAATCGAATTTGGTATCGGACGAAAATAACTCCTGTCCGCAGGCGGCACAACAATACATTCCCGTTTGATGATTGTTATATAAAGCGCCGGAAAAAGCCGGTTCCGTGCCGTTTTCTCTTAGGACATGGTATTGTTCCGTGGTTAATTTTTTCTTCCAGAATGAATCCGATTTGTTTTTCATTTAGTTTACGTTAGCACCTATTGCCTGCGTGATATTGTCAAATCCGTCCTTTTTTAATAAATCTTCCAGTTCATAATTTATTTGCGAGGCAAGCTGCGGCCCCTCAAAGATAAGACCGGTGATCAGTTGAACCAGACTTGCCCCGGCTCTGATTTTATCATAGGCGTCTTTGCCGCAGAAGATTCCGCCGCAACCGATGATCTTAATCTTTTGGCCGTATCTTTTATAAATCAGTTTTATAAGTTCGTTCGATCTTGCCCGGGTCGGTAGCCCGCTGAAACTTCCGGCGGGAAATTTCTCCAGCTCTTCCCGAACAAAACTGCTATTATTTCTGTCTTTTTGCAAATTTCCCAAAATTACCGCTTTCACGGGATATTTAACTATTACATCCATCATTTTAATTATTTCTTCGTTGTCTTTTGAAATCGGCATCTTGATAAAAACCGGTTTTGACGGTTTCAGGGCAAAAACCGCCTGCAAAAGTCCGCTGAGATGTTCCGGTTCGTAAAATTCAATTTTCCCATATAAGTTCGGGCAGCTGATGTTAAGTTCGTAGAAACCGATATCCAGTTTTTCTTTTTCAACAACTTCAAAAGCGGAGACGATATCCTCTACGGCCGCACCCTGCGTTCTTAATTTCGCGGAATTGGTTTTTCCGATACTTATCCCCACCGGAAAAACAAAATTTTGTCCTTTAAGTTTTTCGACGATTTTTTTAATTCCTTCATTCTTAAATCCTTTGTTGACCATCAGCGACCTGGTTTTTACAAGTCTTCCTAGTCTTGGTTTTGGATTGCCCTCGTAGGGCATGTTTGTGATTGTTCCTATGGTCTCAAAACCGAAATTAAGGCCGGGCAAAACCCACATCAGACTTGCTCCATAATCAAAACCCGCGGCAAGGCCGACCGGATTTCGAAAATTTATTCCGAAAAGTTGTTGTTCGAGTTCCTTTTGGGGATGACAGAAGAAAAATTTAAAAATTCCGCCAGAATATTCATTCCCGAGCGCCTGGCCGAAACGGATAAAAAAATTATGGATGGATTCCGAGTCGGTCAAAAATAGCAGAGGCCTAAATAGATATTTATATGAATAACCGGTTAAAAATACCAATCTTTTTTTCATAATTCCCCGCTTATTTTAACATATCATGATTTTAACCAAAACCCTCTCCATCAAATTCTTAAACCCCATCCGTTGACGGCATAGGGTTTAAGAATTTTTCCAAAAAAGGAAACTATTGGGTAGGAGCCGGATTTGCCGGTCTTAATTGCTGCGGATTGATCTGAATATCGTTGGCAGTAATCGAACCGTCGGAGTTGGCGCTTCCTACGACCATTACCGTATCGCCTTGTTTAATATCCGAAAGGGATGCCTTTTGCGTATTCACATAGGTCGTAGAAGACCCAAGAACGACCAGTTTGGTCGACCCATCCTGCTGTTTTACGGTTAAAGTGTTATTCCCCAGGCTGATGATTTGCCCTCTGACCGGAGTAAATCTTTGTCCACCCGCGGCGCCATTAGCGCCTCTTCCTGTAAAGAATTGTCCTCCGTTCCCACCGGCAAAGCTTCGATTACCGAATTGACCGCCTAACGGATTTTGTGATTTTTGGTATTGCATTCCTGCGTAAAACCCTCCACCCGCGGCGACCAAAATCAGAATTATAGCAACAATAATTACCGAGTTAATGTTTTTCATTTTTCTCACCTGCCTTTCCGTTAAAATTTTGCGTATTTATTTTTATGATTTTCATATTTTTTACTCATAACGCAGAGCCTCAATGGGAGATAAGTCGGCAGCTTTTTTGGCCGGATACCAGCCGAAAATGATTCCGATCCCACCCGAAACTCCTATTGCCAAAGCGATTGCGTAAAATGAAATCGTGAACGGAAGGCTTATAAAACTGGAAATTATCAATGAAAGTATTATCCCCAATACCATACCCGTTAATCCGCCGCCGAAGGTCAAGATGATCGCCTCGATAAGAAACTGCTGGACTACGGTTGAATCTTTTGCGCCCAAAGCTTTACGCAGTCCGATTTCACGCGTTCTTTCGATGACCGTGACCAGCATGATATTCATGATCCCGATACCGCCGACCAGAAGTGAAATGGCGGCAATACCCGCCAAAAGCGAGGTGAAAGTTCCGGTTACCGAAGAAATGGTCGAGATTATATCCGCCTGCGAAAACATCGAAAAATCTGCCTGAGTCGGATCGCTTATCTTATGTCTTCGTAAAAGCAGATATCCCGCGTCGTTTTCTGCTTGGGTAATGCCGTTGGCGGAGGATGCCGATAAAGAAATATCGGATATGTTGGTCATGCCAAAAACCGTCTTTTGCGCGGTAGTTAGGGGAATGAAAACGATATCGTCCTGGTTACCGAATCCCGACCCGCCCTTTGAAACAGTGACACCGATTATAGTAAACGGAATTTTATTGATCCTTATCGTTTGTCCGGTCGGGTCGACTCCGTCTCCGAAAAGGTCGCTTACCACTGTCGGGCCGACCACCGCAACTTCCTGGTTGCCGTTTACTTGGGCATTGGTGATAAAAGTCCCCGAATCCATGGTTATGTTATGTACCTGAAGATACGCGGGCGTGACGCCATACACTTGCGTATTGGTGTTATTTTTGCCCGCCGTGATCTGCACGCGCCTTGAAACTTCTGGCGAAACCTGACTGATGGATGAAAAATTCGCATTCTGGATAGCCAACGCATCATCATAAGTCAAAGAGGTAGCGCTGCCGAACCCGCCCTGTACACCGCCTGTACCTTGTTGTGATCCGGGGGTGATTGTGATTAAATTTGCTCCCAGACCCTGGATCTGATTTTGTACCGCGGCTTGGCTTGCTTGTCCCAACGAAATAAGTGCGATAACAGCTCCGATACCGATAACGATACCAAGCCCTGCCAAAGCGGTACGGACCTTATTCAAAAGTAGCGCTTCAAACGATGATGATAATAGTTCAGAAAAATCCATATTAATGTTTCTTCCCGTTATGTTCCACCTTATCTATCTTTCCGTCCCTGATATGAATTGTACGCTGTGAAAATGCGGCGATGGACGGTTCGTGGGTAATCAAAACGATGGTATGCCCCTGCTTTTGCAGACTTTGAAATATTTTCATTATTTCCTCCGCCTGAAGTGTAGAAATATTTCCGGTCGGCTCATCCGCTAAAATTATGGAGGGATTCATCGACAACGCTCTGGCAATTGCCACTCTCTGCATTTGTCCGCCGGATAATTGGCTTGAGGTATGCTCCATTCTGTCCGAAAGACCGACGTCGGTAAGCAGTTCCCTGGCCCTTTTTAACCTTTCGTCATTTGGGATACCGGCATAAACCATCGGCAACATGACATTTTTTATTGCGGTCGTCCTGGGCAATAAATTAAAAGCCTGGAACACAAATCCGATCTTTTTATTACGGATCTCCGCAAGCTGGTCTTTGGTCAATTTGCTGACATCCTCACCGTCCAAAATATAAGTACCGGAAGTTGGAGAATCCAAAGCTCCCAAAATATGCATTAACGTGGATTTTCCCGAACCGGAAGGACCCATGATCGCCACAAATTCCCCTTTTTTTATCGAGAATGAAACATCATCCAAGGCGACCGTTTCAACCCCTTCCATTTTGTAGATTTTAGTAATATGGGAAACGTCTATCATAAATCATATTCCTTTTTAACCACCTCTAAAGAATAACGCCCTGCCCGCACCACCGCCCGCGCCACCACCTCTGGTTGCGCTAAACGGAGACGTACCGCCGGAAGAAGTGGTCGAAGTCTGACTGGTGATGACGGTTTCGCCTTCACTAAGTCCGGAGGTAATCACTGTTTGCGAACTCGATGAGTCTCCGACCTGAACCGAAACCGTTACCGGTTGGCTGTTTTGTAAGACCTTGACCGATGAGGCTGTTCCGACCGTCTGAACGGCACTTGAGGGGACCAGCAATACGTTATCGTCAACTTTGGTGATGATATTGGCGGTTGCGCTCATGTTGGGAAGGATGTCGTTTTCGGATTCGTCAAGCTGAATGATCGCGGGATATGTTACAACTCCGGACGATACCGTTCCTGTCGTATCGATACCCAAGACCTTACCGGTAAATGTTTTGTTGGGAAGTGCGTCAAAAGTAATTGTCGCTTCTTGTCCTACCTTAATCTGCGGCGCATCGACCTCGGAAACGCTGACCGATACCGTAGCCGCGTTTCCGGTTTGAATCGACGCTACGGTTTGGTTGGATATATTGGTTGAAGAACCCGCACTGGTGTTGCTTGAACCTATTTGCATCCCTTTGGTGATCAAAAGGTCACTGACCGTACCTGAGGTGGGTGCAACTATTGTCCCCGATGTTAACTGATAGGAGATTTGGGCATTGTTGACGTTGGCCTGCGCCTGGGCAATGACGTTGGTTTGATTTTCGTAAGCCGCTTCCGCCGCGAGCCAGGCTGCCTGTTCTTCTATATAAACGGGGTCCTGCATGTCCTGTTGCGTCGGATTGGTTATCCCTTTATCGTTCACGAATTTTTGGTTGGCGACAAATTCCTGGTTCTGTAACGTATAAAGCTGTGCCTGAGCGCTGCTCAAGTTATTCTGTGCGGAGATCAAAGATGAATAAGCCTGGGCCTGTCTTTGCTGCCCGGCGGTATCTAGCGTCACATCGGCTATTTTATCGCCCTTATTGACAGATTGCCCAGATTTTACATATACGTTGGTAACTATGCCCGACGCCTGGGTCACCACGCTTACCTTATTGGAAACAGCCACAGAGCCTGTCTCACTTAACGAAACCACCAGGGTTCCTTTGGTCACCTGGGCTGTCTGATACTGGACGCTGTTAGAGGATGAACTAAGTCTTGCGTATGTAAGATATCCTAAAATTACAATGATGATAATTGCCGCAACTTTTTTTCTGACACTCAGGTTTTTGATAAAATTTAAAGCCTTTTTGATTAATTGCATTTTGCCTATGATACCGGACTAAACTGAAAAGTTCCTTAAAATAAATTAAGCCGTATTCAATAAAATCGTAAATTTGGTTCCCTTATTCGTCTCGCTTTCAACGCTTATAGTCCCATTATGCAAAGTTACGATCCTTTTTGCAATAGAAAGCCCTAACCCGTAACCCTGGTAATCGTTTTTCGTCCTGGATTTTTCCGCTCTATAAAATCGATCGAATATAAACGGTAAATCTTCTTTGGCGATGCCGATGCCCTGGTCCTCAACCGTGATTTGAATTTTGGAATCGTACTTTTTGGCAGATACCTTGACCGTCTTCCCTTGCTTACTGTATTTAACCGCGTTATCCAACAGAATCACAAACAGTTCGGTCAGGCTTTTTTCATTACCGATAAGATTCACTCTCGGTAGATTTATTAATATCTTTATCTTTTTATTTTTCGCCTGCGCATTAACTTTTTCCAATGCCTGGTTCAATATTTTCTGCAGTAAAAGCTTTGATATGCTCATATTACCGTTCAGTCTCTGGTATTGATTAAGCTTGATCAGCTCGTCAGACAGAACCTGCAGACTGTTAACGTCCTCAAGATTACTTGCCATCAATTTCTTGGCTTTTTCGATTGTAAAATTCTTATCGCGTAAATTTACTTCAATGGCGGTTTTTAACGATGTTAAGGGCGTGTTGAGCTCATGCGAAGCATCGGTGATGAAACGGTTCTGCTCATCAACCATCTCTTTGATCGGCCTTAAGGTTCTTCCCGCCAAAAAATAACCCGCAAAGGAAGAAAAAAACAAGATCATCAAGTTAATTAAAAATAACCCTTCGGCAACCCTTGTCTTGGTAGCCTGTATAAGCGCCGGGTTTGGTATTACGGGTAAAGGAATATCCTGATCCCATACCGGTAGTTGAACATTTTGTTGGATAGATTGTGGATGCTGCAATCTGTAATCTTCAATTCGTAATACCCGGGTGAATTCTCTGGTAGAACCTACATAAATGACCACGCTAAAGGAGATGCTGACGGCCATGATGATAAACAGGTACCAGACCGTCAATTTTAATCTTGCTTTGGTAAACATTTACTTATCCCCCAGACGATAGCCAAAACCTCTCACCGTGTGAATCAACGGTTTTGAGCTGCTGAACGGTTTATCTATCTTATTGCGAAGATAACCGATGAAGACCTCGACCGTATTAGGCAAAATATCGGCGTCGTAATTCCAAACGTGACTGATAATCTGATCCTTGGTTAAGATTTTACCCTCGTGCCTCATCAAAAATTCAAGGATCGCAAACTCTTTCGATGACAGGTCTATCTGCTTATTTGCTCTTTTGACTTCAAAACTGGTCGAATTAAGCGACAAATTACCGACATTCAAAATATCGCTAACGGAATTTCTCGGCCTTCTTGCCAGAGCTTTAATTCTTGCCAGAAGCTCTTCGAACGCAAAAGGTTTGGTAAGATAATCGTCCGCTCCGTTGTTTAAACCCTCAACCTTATCCATTATTTGACTTTTGGCGGTTAAAATTAAAACTGGAGTGTGGTTATTCATTTCCCGCAGTTTTTTGCAAATACTTAATCCGTCCATCCCGGGGAGAAGCCTGTCTAAAATGATAAGATCGTACGATTCGCTCGAAGCAAGGTCATATCCGGTGGTGCCTTCATATGCCAAATCCACTATGATATTTTCCTGCGACAACCCCTGCTTGATGGAATTGGCAATTTTATGTTCGTCCTCAACCAGCAATACCTTCATGCGATGATTATAGCAAAGAAGGCTTAAAATTACCTGAGATTTATACTAAAACAACTGTTCGAATAGAGGCTGGGATAGTTTGGCTATCTCCGAATGCATCAGTTCTTTGAGAAACTCTTCAAGGTCTGCGGTCGCGACACAAACATAAGAGTCCGCACTGCCGTAATAAACGTAAAGTGTTTTATCGATTACAACCGCTCCGCAGGGATAGACCACTCCGGCTTTAAAACCGTTGTTCTCATATGAAGCATCCGGTTCAAGGATCGCGGACTTACTTCGATGCAACACCTTGGTCGGGTCTTTAAGATCCAAAAGCATTGCGCCGACTTTATATTTTGAGGAATCTTGTTCACCGACCGACTGGTAAATCAACAGCCATCCGTATTTTGTTTTAATCGGCGGCGCGCCGGCTCCGATCTTCCTTGAATCCCAAAAATCGGGACGCGGCTCGATCTTATATTCTCCCTTGAGCCATTTGGTTCCGTCGAAATTAAGATCGTCCACGAAATCTATGAGGATGTTCGGATAAATTCTGTGCATGATCACGAATTTTCCGTTTATTTTCTCGGGAAAGATCACACAGGATTTATCAACCACACCGGGCGGCGAGATCAAAATCGGTCTTTCCCAAAGCCATCGGCGGTTAAGAAAATTATCTTCGGAAATCGAGGTTAAAGCGACCCTCGGCGGATTTGTCCCGTCAAAAGCCACATAGGTTAAATAAAATTTATCGTCGAGCTTGGTGATCCTCGGGTCCTCAACGCCGCCGTATCCACCGCCCGATACATAAATCAGGCTTAAATCTTCCGGGTGCAAATTATTATTGACCTCGAATTGAGCCGTGGGAGCATAAACCGGTTCTTCGAATCTTTCGTCGACATGCAGGCCGTCGGAACTGGTAGCATAACCTAAGACGGAAATATAATCGTTACCCTGAGCCCGATAGAAAAGATGGACCTTGCCCTGATAATAGATTGCCGCAGGATTGAAGGTATTGAATGCTTCCCACGGGTTCTTGGTATTCGGACTGATGATCGGATTGTGGGCATGTCTTTCCAAGCGCAATGAAATGTCTTTGGACTTGTTTGCTTCCGAGGTTTTAAACAGTGCGAATACGGCGGCATAGATTCCCCCACCCTCATTCTGCCAATAGGAAATAAGCTGGCCGTTTATCAAACCCGTACCTATCAAAGAAAGCTTGGTATTTTGCGAAGGCGGAGTAACCCAAACCGGTTCTTTTGCCCTCCAAAGTAAATGCGAAGGATTGTTTAGGTCAAAAAGCGCAACTCCGGTCATGTACTGACCCGACACAAACGAATTATACAAAACCAGAATTCCTTTTCCTGTCACCAGAACGTATGAAACCTCCAAATCTCCCTGATCGAAATATTCTTTTCTTGGTGCCAAAACGCAGGTGGATTTTTCCCATTCCACCAAGTTTTTCGAATAATACAGATGGATCGACTTACTCCCCCCGTACATAAAGAATTTCTTGTCGTTGACAAAATTACCAACGATTGTCCCGTTCTCGTTGAACTTAAGCATCGACCCTTCGTAACCAAAATCCTCTTCAAGCGTTTTCGCCCAGGCTTTTTCGATCGTTTCCTCGTTACTAACGGCTTTGCGGTAGGTTAAAAGCAGTTCATCACCGAAGTTATAGAGATTAAAGTTTGAAGTTTTGGAAACATCCTCTTTTTCGCCTTTATCTTTGACGATCGAGAAAACGCGGGTTTCTTTGTTAAAGTCCAAACCGTCGTCGCTTACGGCAATCTCGAAGCTATCGCTTGCAGACTTATGAGGTTGAAATAGTAAATAAACTTTATCTTCTTGAGAATAAACACCCAACCCACGGGCAGTGGACAGTTTCCCCAATGCAATTATAGGCTGCCTTTGGGCTCCTTTTTTATCATCCATAAACGGGTCAGAATTTATGTTCTGATTTTAGACTAGCAATTATTTTAAGGTTAGTCAATACGCATAAATATTAGAGGCCATAATTTGTATTTACGTCGTAATCTTAATATAATTTATGAATGATAAAACAAAACTTAGCACATGGTAAGGCGGAACGAACGAATACGACGCACAAACTTAATTGGTTAAGGGCGTCCGTACTGGGTGCCGATGACGGGATCGTTTCGGTGGCGGGCCTGGTGATGGGCGTCGCCGGCGCAACAAATTCTACCGGGACTATTTTTGCCGCCGGTTTGGCAGGTATAATCGCCGGGTCTATTTCCATGGCGGCCGGTGAATTCGTTTCGGTCAGTAGCTCCAGGGATACCGAAAAGGCATTACTTAAAAAAGAACGGTTCGAGCTTGAAAACTTCCCGCAAGAAGAATTGTCGGAATTAACCCGCATTTATGAACAAAAAGGACTATCGCACAATACGGCTAAAAGGGTGGCCTTGGAGCTTTCCAAGAATGATGCCTTCGCCGCCCATGCCCATGCCGAGTTAAACATTGACCCCCAAAACCTCACCAACCCCTGGCATGCTGCTTTTGCCTCAGCCATGTCTTTTCTTGCCGGTGCGATCATTCCGCTACTAACAATTCTTCTTACGCCGTTAAACCTTCGTTTACCTTTAACTTTTATCTCGGTGGCTATTGCTTTGGGAGTAACAGGCTTCTTAAGCGCTAAAATAGGAGATGCGGATTCAAAGCAAGCGATTTTAAGGGTCGTTACCGGCGGGGTATTGGCAATGCTTATAACTTATTTCATAGGAAAAATGTTCGCCGTATCAGGTCTGTAGAAAATTTACGACCTTCTCCGGTATGTCTTCCCAGTTTTTACACTGAATCACTTTTAACGGAGTTTGGGGAATTTCCAAATTATTGTATAAAAATATAGTTCCTTTATAACTCGCGTCCAAATAATTTATCAAAGCCGGGTTATCGTCGATTATTCCCAAAACGTGCGGGTATAAAAACCTAAGCGTTTCAGCTTTCCAGATACTCCCCTCTTCAAGCGGCAGGTCGTCGGGCTTGGCTATCACCGGAGCTTTGGGGAAACCGTGTTTTCTCAACCATTTTTCCGTTCCGGGTATGACGCTTTGACCTCTGATTGTCAAATAACAAACCACGGGAATTATTTTATCGATCCTCTCAACCATCTTATTTGAATTTTCTATAAGTGGCAACAATTCCTGGATTTCGTTTGATTTTCTTGCCATTTCCATCCATTCATACGCCTCGCGTGACTGCCAATGAGGGACGTTTTGAACAAGTTGATATTTCGTTCTTATTTCGGTAAGCGATAAATCTTTAGGACCTCCGAACTTCTCCTGAAGGCTTTGCGCCCAATAACTCCACGTAAAAGACAACGTATCATCGATGTCCAAGGCTAATCCCTTAATCTTATTTTTAACAAGACCTGTCTTTAATTTTTTGACGGACATAAGCATGAACCTATTATAACAGAGGCTAAAAATCGAAATTTTGCACCTAGATCAATAGCCCAATTTTGTTATCAGGATGATATGATCGACGTTATATGCCGGATCCGCGATCGCATGGATTACATAATTTGAGAGCCTGGCATCGGTAGTTGCCACCAGCTGTTGTAAAACAGGTGTCGTTTGGTTGGTTACGTCTATCGCGGTGATATCGCTTTTTGAGATAGCACTGATGCAGTTTTCCAGCGAAACGGGTTGAAAAGTCGCAAGGTTAAGGCCGGGTTTGTCGAAAAATTGAAAACCCAGTATATCGCTGTCCCAGAGACTTTGAGAAAGCATCACCTTTGCTCCCCGGGTTTGATTGAGATAATTTATCAGCGTCTGCTGCGCCGCATTATGAAAATAATAATTCCAGTAGTAATTCTGAGGATTCACTTTAAGTTGGTTAAAATACCAGTTCCAGTTTAAAAAACAGCTAATTAAAACTATGGCACTTAAAGCTATCGTTATCTCTTTTACATGAGTTTTTTTACCTTTTACATAAATGGCAAAAAGTCCGAATGCAGCCGCAAACAATATCACTGCTATCCAGCCGGAAATTCTTAAAGCATGAGGATGTCCCAATCCGTAATAATGAAACTCGGAGATCCGTTCGATCGAAAAAATATCGCTTACAAAAGGGGGGAACATCAACAAGAATGTAACCCAAAACAAACCTCTCTTTCTAACATACAGGTAGATAAAACCGATTGCGGCCAGGACGATTGTTATAGGCCCAAAAGGCGGGATACCCGCAGGATTATGTTCCGGATTCGGATCGCCCGTGATTGGGAACGTGCCTGTTCGGTATATGTTGCCCCAAAATTCTTTGACGAATTCGGTCGGGCTATAATGCTGTGCAAAAATCGAGATGTCGGATGCCCTTGACCAAAGCTGCTGCGGATACAAGAACTGAAAACTGACCAGAGCCGTTCCGGCGACAAAAATGATTCCAAAAAACAACAGCACCCTGGACAAATACTTTTTGGGGTTATCTTTTCTGATCAGATAGATCGTGATTATCATAATCGCAATGGCAAAAGGCCGGAAGTTTAAATATGTATATAAACCGCCGACCAAAGAAAGCCCCACCGCCAAAAGATAATATAAATTTTTTGTTTTATGGTATAAAGCCAAAAATATGGCCGTTAAGACCTGGAAAAACAACGAAGGGATAGGCTCATAAGCAAGACGTGAAAGAACGATTTGCGTATATTGAAATGCCATCAACAGGGCTCCTAAAATCGATATCGGAACAGGTAAATAAAGCCGAAGCAAAATATAAAAAATGCCGACGGTCAAAGCGCCCATCACGGCGATCGGAAGCCTTAAAGCCAAAACCGTATGCCCCAAAAGCTCGACGCTTGTACCGATGGCGTAAGTAACCGGCATCGAGTAAGGATGATCAAGCACAAAAGGCGGTAACTGGTTTTGTTTGATAAAACTTACGGCATAGGTTCCGACGGCGATCTCGTCGCCCCAAAGCCCCGGAGATAACTCATCTATCTTATATAATCTTATCCAAAGAGACAGAACTATTAAAAGAAAGACCAGAACGATTTCTTTGTTATGAGCTTTGATCGTGCCGAAAATATCCGTTTTGGCAAAAATAATTACCCAAAGGATAATGATAGTCGCAAAATGGATGAACATCAAATAGGTCGGGTAAGATCTTGTGTACAAAAACAAAAAGAACAAAAAGGTGTTAAAAACGGCAATCAAACCGATTATTTTAAAGGAGATTGACAAGCCAAATATTTTGGATAACATTTGTCAAGCTAAATATTAAAATCATTGTAGTGAAAAGGATGGAATTAATCAATCGGGTTTAATCATTTAAAAATTTGTGGCGATTGATGATATAATGATATAACTTATGTTATGTCCAAACTGCCGGAGCCTACTATCACCGGAAAGATTTCAATCCATTAACGTCCACGAATGCAAAATTTGCCGGGGCAGGTGGTTTGAGGGCAAAGAATTGATAAGAGCGATTGAGAATAAGGATGTGGATTTAAGATGGAAAAACTTTTCCCTGTTTGAGGAAAAGGATAAAAAATATCAAAAATCCGCAGGAGATAAGCTTTGCCCCGAAGACGCAATTAAAATGTTGCATCTTAAATATTTAAACTCGGGTGTTAATATCGACAAATGCGAGACGTGCGGGGGAATCTGGCTTGACAAGAATGAATTCGAGGCGATATTGCAATATCTTGAACAACTTCTTGTCCTAGAAACCGCCCCGGACTACGCAAGAGACGCATGGAGTAAATTTACCGAAATAGGCAGCGTGCACGATGGTATCATTTCGGAACTTAAAGACTTTTTGGTGGTGCTAAAGTTGTTCGAAATGAGAATAGTCGCGGAACATCCGACGATGCAGACGGCTATAGAAAAAACCTTGGAATACAGTCCGTTTAATTAAAATAAAACTTCAAGCCTTTGAAGTCTCCAATTTTTGTTCCCTAGCGAACCTCTCGAATGCAAGTTTTATTAACCCTTCGATAAGTTTAGTGTAAGAAATTCCGCTTGCCTCCCAGAGCTTCGGATACATGCTGATTTTGGTAAACCCCGGTATCGTATTTATTTCGTTTACGACGATTTGCCCGTTATTTTTTAGAAAAAAGTCCACCCTTCCCATTCCCTCACATTGCAAAGTTTTATATGCTTTTATCGCCAGTTCTTGGACTTTTAAAGTTTCTTCGGCAGTCAGGGATGCGGGAATTTTAAGTAACGCTCCGTTCTCGTCCAGATATTTAGCTTTATATGAATAAAACTCATGACTTTTTCCGACAACTATTTCACCGGGCAAGGATGCGACGGGTTTCTCATTTCCCAATACCGAACACTCAAGCTCTCTTCCTTTTATATACTCCTCAACCAGTACCTTATTATCATACCTGAATGCGTCCTTTACCGCTTTTTCATAATTTTTTTCCGATTTGATTTTGTAGATGCCCACAGATGATCCAAGATTTGCAGGTTTAACAAAGAAGGGAACGCCTAAATCTTTTTTTATTTCTTTAAATGTGGTTTTTGCCGTACGGTGTAAGACGATAAATCTGGCAACAGGTAGTCCGGCCTCTTTCAAAAGGCGTTTGGTAATTTCCTTGTCCATACCGATTGCGGACCCTAAAACCCCTGCCCCGACAAAAGGAACATTCATTAGCTTAAACATTCCCTGAATCGTTCCGTCCTCTCCATAGGGTCCATGCAAAACCGGAAAAACGACATCGATACGACCCAGGCTTTTTTTATTTGAAACATCAATCAGCTGTCCCCGTTTTTCAAACGACACCAGAGATACTTGGTTTAACGGATTTAAAAATGTAGATTTTAAATTTCGGCGATTTGGCAACAATTTTGAATAATCGCTCAGATACCATTTTCCGTCTTTTCCGATCCCGATAAGAATTACGTCATACTTGGTTTTGTCGATCGCCTGAAGCACGTTTTTGGCCGACTGAAGGGAAACTTCATGTTCCGCCGACCTTCCTCCGAAGACTATCCCTAACCTTAGTTTCTTCACTCCCGGATTATATCACGCATTTTGTGAAATTATGATTTTCTTGAAAGAAGGATGGTCATGTGTAATAATAAAACCCTAAAGAGGTTACGGTAAAAATTATGAAGCGGTTTTTTAGTTTTTTCCTTGCAATTTCACTTTTTTTCGTTGCGGTTCCGTTGGCTTACGGGGAAAGTGCCGGTCCGGTCGAACCATATGAATTTATGGCAACATCCGGACCGAAAACAGGAACGATAACTTTAACCTGGAAAGATACCGGTGGGAACGTAAATTATTATAACCTCCTGTACGGGACATCGGAAGATAAACTAACTAACGGCGTTATCCGCATCAAAAGACTCCCCGACCAACCGAATACTTTCACGGTTTCCCTGCTTTCACCCGGACAAACGTACTTTTTTCAATTGATCGCCGTACAAAATGGCGGAGCGATCGTGGAATCGGGCCCGGTTGGGGCGCGTGCCGCAAGCACAAATCTGTCGAATACGACCGTCTCCTATTTTTCCCAAAGCAATAATTACGAAATGCCTTATCTTTTTTCCCTGTCATACGGCAACATCCCCGGTACAATCAAAGTAAATTGGTTTTCAAACGACTCGGCCAACGAATACGACGTGGTTTACGGCACATTGCCGGAAACCTACCAATACGGGGTATTGAATTTGCCTTTCCGTCAAAATCTTGCAAACAGTTTTACGATCGGTGCGCTCACACCAGGTACTACTTATTATGTTGCCCTGGTTGCAAAAAAAGACGGCGCGTTGGTATTATGGTCTTCACCGCTTGCAATTACCGCACAATAATTCCGGTTACCGAAATTATATATTTAAAAAGTTGCGAATCGACCAATTAAAAATTCAATTTTCCAAATAGCCGCAAAAGAATATTTGTTGATAATTAAAACGGTTTAAACGAGGACTGATTTAGATAATTAAGCAGCACCTGACCGACCCTATATCCCGGTCTTAAACGGTATAGGAAATATCTATTTTGTTGACTTTGTTCTATCCCGGGAACGGTCGACACCGCGGTCGTAAATCCGGCATCCTTTACGATATTTATCGCCTGCAAATCGAATGTTCCGTCGGGATAAGCAAAAGAAACCACCTTGATGTGAAATTCGTTCTCAAGCATTGCCTTGCTTTCATCAACCTCATATTTAACGACGGGGTATAATTTCCCTTTCAGCGAAATGTGGTGTACCGTATGCGCACCAACATCGACCAAACCGCTATTTACAACCTCCCGAAGTTCCTGCTTGGTCATAAAGTCCGATCCGCCCAAAAAACCGGGAATAATATATGCAGTTGCTTTTATATGATATTTTTTTAAGACGGGTAATACATTTGTGTAAAAATCCCAGTGTCCGTCGTCAAAAGAAAGCACTATCGGCTTTTTTGGAAGCGGCATTTTATCGTCCAAAATTTCGCCTAATTCTTTGGAAGTGATAAAAGTATAGCCGGCACCGGAAAGAGTTTTAACCTGTTGTTCAAAAGTGTACGGATTGATATCCAAGGCCTGCCTGATCGTATCTTTTTTATTCTGTACATATTCAACATAGTGGTACATTAATACGGGGACCCGGACCGATGCCGTTTTGTTTAAGAATGTTTCTTTTTCCATTTCTGCCTTTACATCGGGGGGGATTTTTTTCATCTCGCTTTTGGGCGTTTCGATAACCGGACGCATTTGCCAAGAAATTACGCGCTGGGCAACGATCACAACGATAAGAATAACCAGCAAAGATAAAATGCCGAATACCAATGCCGGTTTATTGATCACGGACTGTTCCTTTTTTAGATTTTTTTTACTAACCTTTTTTACATTATTCAACCGTTTAAAACCTCCTGCTTAATGTTTTAGACCACCAAATTTTTCAAACTAATGCCACTTAAACGCCAAGAACTTTTAAAAATCTATTAACCTGCATCGTCAAGACTTTTTTTATGTGCTTTCATAAGGCAAAAGTTCATCACCACATTCAATCCATGTGATTTGGCAAAATTTTCCGCCTCGGAATTTGTAATACCCTCTTGCATCCAAATAGTTTTTGCATCTCCCCGCTCTATGGCCTCTTTTACATGAGGCAACACTTCTTCGCTCTTTCGAAATATGTCAACCACGTCAATTTTTATATCTTTGGGAACCGAAAGCAGGCTTGGAAATGCTTCTTCGCCCAAGGTTTCGGTTATGTTGGGATTAATCGGAATTATTTTATATCCTTGAGATTTAAGATAAGAACCGACTTGGTAGCTATAACGATCCTGTTTATCGGACAAACCCACAATAGCTATCGTTTTGATACCGGCAAAGAAATTCCGGGGAAACATATAGCGAGTATAACAGTCCTTTAAATGAAGATAAAGTGCTGTTTCAAACTGTTATAGATGGCTGCCGAGCAATGTGGTCTAAAAATCATCTTCTCTACGCTCCGGGGTTCGAAATGTTTTACTACCATATCGCAGAATATTTGCGAATATTCTGCATGAATTTTGCACTCAATTAGAATATTTTTATCAAGGAGGCAAAATTCAGCTGAGCGGGTTAGTCTAGACCAGTTTAGTCATTATAGCTTAAATCTTATTTTCTAGAAAAGAAACGGTTTGTGGAATAAATTGTATTTGCATCATCCTGTTTATTGCTAACGAGATAAAAGTCAGTAAAAGTTAATTCTTTGAAACTAGAAAGTTCATTAATAACCGCTTGTTGATTTTCTTTCGGTACAAACCACACGACTTTTGTGTATGGTGTTGCAACTGTGCTATTACCAGCTCTTTCTCGTACAAATTCTACAAGCTTTTTTGTCTGTTCCAATCCGAATTCAACTGCGATATGTTGTGCTCCAGGCATCGTTACTTCGTCTTTCACGAAAATCTTCTTAGCTTGTAATTTAACGGGAAGGAAAGGTTTTAAATCGTGTAAAAGGTCAAGTTGACTTTGAACATCGCTTATTAAAGCATCATGAATGAATGTAAGTGTAAGGTGCCTGAAAACGTCATATCCAGAAATAGGATTTGGTTTCTTACTATATTTTTTTTCTAAGTTATCAAAAAATTCTTCCTGTTCTTTGGAGAGACGACCAAATATTCCTAATGCTTTTATCGTGTTTGATGATAATTCAAGCATATATTTCTTTGATTATACCAGCAATTAAGGACAGAAGTCGGTCTGGAACCAGATTGTTATAAGTGCACTTTTTGACTACCTTTTAACCAAAGTTAAACCCTTAGGACATAAAATTTATAATAATTTTGAACTTGAGGGTGACGAATCGGAGCTTTAGGGTTATAGTCCTTGTTTGCTGCCTATATTATACGAAATTGGAACCTATTTTACTAAACTTTAAAACCAGTTTTAAGAATTAAGTAATTCAGAACTCTCCTAGTTGTACTTGTTTATCTGTCTGCCTATTTTTTAAATACCTTTTGAATAAAATTATCGAAATCCACCCTAACCATAATGCTTTCCATCTCCATTGTGATTGCTCTAGCTCGTCTAAGCCAGCCTTATTTGACTCTTTCCTGATATACCAATAAGGATATATGTTCGAGAAAAAAGAAAGCACACCAATTGCTACAACTATCAGAACCATAAAAATAAATAGTTGATCAAGACTACTTGTGTCTAACATATATTCAGCTTCTCAAAAGCAAACGGAGAAATCAAGAGGACCGTATCAAAAAGTATCAGCTGAGCAGGTTGGTCAAGACCTGTTTAGTCATTATAACTGATTGTATCACTTGAGGCTAAATGAGACAAATGAGACAGTATAAAAAGGGGTCTAAAGTGATGATGAGGTTTGTCATAATGACACGGTGTAATCTTATTCCTTCGTGGTATAATGTATGGAGTGCATAAAACTTTATATGCGAGCGGATTTTTATTCCATATACCATCCCAACAGATTCTCTTGCAACAAAAACAATCTATTTCTCCAGTAACAACTACATCTTGGGTTTTGTTTGAAAAGCAATATAGTAAAGATAAAAAACCTGAAGATGTGTTTAAAGGTGTTTTGTCAAAGATTTTGAATCTTGATGTAAACAGCTTAAATAAAATTTATTCATATAACATAAATCCTGCTAAAATTTATTCATTATTTTACGCAACTATAGATGAATTAAAAGAATTTGCTCCATCTCAGGGTTACATATTCCGATGGTTCTCCTTTAAGGAAGTTTTAAAGATTAGGGCCAATGAGCAAACTAAACATGACATAGTTGTCGGACAAAGAGTTATTGATGCTTTAGAAAGAGATAATGACGCTAACTTACAAAAACGAATCGAAGAAGCCATAGTATAATAGACCATCAACCATTTGAGATAGTTTCCTCTAACATTTTATTAAAACTAAAAAATTGACTTTCCGACGTAAACTTTTCCTTAACCGTTTTTATGCCTCCTCTAATAAATTTCCCTCTTACAGTTGAATTATTAATTAGTATCTCTATTTTTTGAGCAAGTATACTCGGATCATCGGGCAGAATTAGATAACCATTATACGAATCGCTAATAATTTCTGGTATTCCGCCAACTTTTGTCCCTATAACAGGCAAGCCACAGCTCATAGCCTCGATAAATACTTGACCAAATGTTTCATTTTCGGATGGAAGAACAAAAACATCAGACGCTCTATAAACATCAGCCATTTCATGCAATTTAAATGTATGCAAGATGGTATTTCTCTCGACGTTATTAAGCTTTATATATCCTTGAAGCATTTCGTAGGCGATTTGAAATTCGTTCTTAAGGCTTTCGGGAGGTTTTCCAATGGCAATAAGAAGTTTTAAATTGGGATATCTTGTTGTTAGCTTAGAAAAAGCCCGAATTAAATTTATTAATCCCTTTTCTCTTAGAATATCTTTTTTACCTCTAATAATTCTTGTCGCAGTCAAAACAATTTTATTCTTATCAGTTAGACTATATAAATTTTTATAGTTTTTTGAAACGTTTAAATTAGTATTAAACTCCTTTGTATTTACTCCCAAATAATGCGTTGTCAGCGAATTTATGTCCGTACCTTTTTGAAAACAATCTCCAGCCACGCTTGTACTTACACAACTAATCCTGTCCCATTTAAGCTGATTAATTAGCTCTGTTTGGAGTTGGGTTGTTGCAAAAGAATGGAGCTGTAATATTAAAGGAATTTTTTGATACATGGCGACCATATTTAACAACAAACTGAAAGCAGGCGGAAGATCTGTATGAAAATTTTCCGCACAGATAATATTAATATTATCTGAATTAATTATCACGGTTACTGCCTTAGAGAAAGCTTCTGCTTTTTTTGAAATTTCCTTACTGGATAACGAGTTACTTCTGGATAAAAACAAAGTATTACTAAAATAAATTATTACATTTCCGTATTGTTCCGAATAATCATTCTTTTCTGTAGGAAGCATTAAGTAAAGTTTGGACTTTGTAAAATTCTTATAATATTCA
Organism: Candidatus Levyibacteriota bacterium; assembly: GCA_027334565.1. Lineage (GTDB taxonomy): Bacteria > Patescibacteriota > Microgenomatia > Levybacterales > UBA12049 > DAHWUP01. The sequence continues at coordinate 86,898 of DAHWUP010000001.1, forward strand.
ATAAGATTAGTGATATACCTTTCTATTCCGCCAATACTTTCAAACGGTGAATTCCTACTGATAAATAATATGTTCATATGCTTTAATCAACAAATGTCAATGCTTTTCCTGTTTTGCCCGCTCTTCCTGTTCTTCCGATTCTATGGATATAGTCATCGTATGATTCCGGCGCGTCGTAGTTAATAACATGAGTAACGTTATCTATATCCAAACCCCTTGATGCGACATCGGTTGCAACAAGTATCTGTATCTCGTTATTTTTAAACTGCTGCAGCGCTTTTTGTCTCTGGTTTTGACTTTTATTTCCATGAATTGCTGCCGCCTTAAAGCCCCGGTAAATAAGTTCATTTGCCAATTTTTGCGCTCCCCATTTAGTTCGTCCAAAAATTAATACTTTTTCAAAACCGGGCTCGGTTAGCAAGTCATGAAGAGCGTCAATTTTTGATTCTCCGTTAACAAGTTTAATTATGTTCTGGTCGACGCTGCTTGCCGTCTCCTGTTGTTTTACCGAAATCGTTACAGGATTTATAACAAACTGTTTCAGAATTTCTTCGGTTTTATTATTTACAGTAGCCGAGAAAAATAACGATTGCCTTTTAATAGGCAGCAGGGAGATAAGATATTTAATGTCATGTATAAAGCCTATATCAACCATTTTATCCACTTCGTCCAGAACAACGTTTTGAAACTGGGAAAGATTCAACTCTCTCCTGTTTACCAAATCTTTTAATCTTCCCGGCGTACCTATAATAAAATGCGGTTTATGTCTTAGGGCATATGTCTGTTGTTTTATATTAACTCCGCCAACAAGGGCCACTGCCTCCAGATCCGTTCCTTTTGCAAAGATTCGATATTCTTCTTTTATCTGTATCGCAAGCTCACGGGTCGGAACAACAATTAACACCCGCTGGTTTCTGTCAAGAAAGGATTTGTTGATTAGGGTTATCAAAAAAGCAGCGGTCTTGCCGGTTCCGGTATTTGCGATACCAATAACATCACGGCCCGATAAAATCTCCGGAATCGATTTTTCTTGAATTTCGGTAGGCGCTTTGTAACCGTGTTCGGCAATGTTTCTTTTTAGCTTATCGATTATTTTAAAATCGTCGAATTTTAAGCCCAGAACAAATTCCCCACCAAGCACCATTCCACTGGCACTTTTTATAAACATCTTCGGATCAAGCTTTTTTATGCTTCTCCTAAAACGGTTACCTGCCGTACGACCACGGTAAGAAGAACCCTGCCGGTTGTTGTTTGTCCTCATGTAATTGTGCATTTTATCTCCTTTCTTGTGGTCTTGCTTCTTTAACGGAAATTGATCTGTTATTTAAGCGTGAACCATTTAATTTGTTCATGGCCTGTCTTGCCATTTCTGGTGTTTCCATTTCAACAAATCCAAATCCTTTTCCCTGACCTGTATATCTGTCAGTAATGACCTTAGCCGATAAAACATTCCCCATTGCTGAAAAATGTTCTTTTAGCTGTTCGTCTGTAGTCGAGTAATCTAAGCTTCCTATAAATAATTTATTGTTGTTCATTTATTTTCCTCCTCTCCTTAGAGGTTATATATAAATAGATCTGCTTAGAAAATGAAGTAAATTTTAAGTTTTAAGAAGATACCGCGTGGAAATTTGAAACCTCTTTATCTATTTAAAAACTAAATCAAGTGTAAGCAGATGTATTTACATACAACCTGCGTTCCTAGTTATTATATAACTTATGGTTGATAAAGTCAATAAAACTATAGGGTGATTAGCTGAGGATAAGTGGAAATAAACTTACTGGATGCATGGGAAAGGAATAGTCTCTCTGTCTCTTTCAATGTAAAAAAGTCAAGCAATTGATGTTCTGATCGTTGAATATTGTTTACGTTTTTATCGGTAAGTCTTGCGTGGTAATAATTTTCTGTTATGCGCTCAACGTTTTCTAATGTTATTCCCATTTCTTCCTGAACGCGACTTATTAGGGTTTGCTCTAGTGAGTGATTTTGATTTCTGATGACGGATATTAGCTCCCAAGCGTGTTTTTCTAGATCTAATACGCCTTCCTGTTTATGCATTAGTAGTACTTTATTTTTGTAAGTTAAAAGAATTAACCCATAACTATTCATATGTCACATTATAGTTCTTGTTGGCAAGTATATGTTGAGCAAAACCCACTTGAGTCACACGACGAGAAACGGTCTGGAACCAGATTGTCATTATAAGTGCACTTTTTAAAGATTTTTGATTCAGAAATTGACGATATTAACCTTAGTTTTAATCAAAATTCCGAGATTCAGGAGTGATGAATCGCGGCTTTAGGGTTATAGTCCATCTTTGCTGGCACTGATCGAAGATTTACGAACAAAATTGCCGGAAATCATTCAATATCTGGAATTAGTTTATCAAAAAACTAACAAATATCTTTATTTTTAAGACAACTTAAAAGTCGATATTAAATCCCACTTGTGATTATCTTTAGATAAAAATAAAGAAAAAGAATCAATTTTGATTTTATACTTAGGGTTATAATCTAATAATTCTTGTTTACATTTTTCAAGTTCTTCTTTTGGAATACTTTCTCCAATCGTTGCATGTGGCACATAATTATCTAATTCAAATTTAGGTTCTTCAATATCTTTAATGAAATCTTTTAACTTTAGGACAATTTTTTTATGTAAATTCTTAATTCTATCAATGTCTTTTATGGCAACATAAATAACGCCATTAATTGAATTTTCAAAATAACCTAAGCCATTTGTTTCAATATCAAAAGGTTTGGTATTTAATGCAATTTCGTTAAGAATCTTTCTAAAATCTTCTATAGAAATTAACAATTCAAAGGGCATTTTCAATGTGACATGGGGAACAATTTCATAGACTGATTTGTTAAATTTATATCTTAATATAGATAACTCGTTAGAAATCTCTTTAGGAAAAGTTAAAATAACTGCATATTGCTGGTCCATTCAATGATTATATCACCTGAGGTTAATGTTCGAATTCAGCCTGGGGTTGCACAGTGTGATATAGTTTTTTGAGGCTAAAAATTTTGCTGCCGAGCAGGGATTCGAACCCCAATAAACGGATCCAGATTCCGTTGTCCTACCATTAGACGACTCGGCAACGTACCCGAATTATACCAAACTATCCACGGCCTGAAAACTTGTGAAATTAAGAAAGACGGACTAATATTGACTTGTGAGGCGTAGATTGATTGATTTTATCGGTTGGGGGCTAATCCTCTGGTTATTTGGTTATATACTGGGAATAATTTTTTTTATGTTCATTCCCAAGCCACTCATCGGGTGGGCAATAATGCCTTTTGGTATTTTGATCACCCTGTGGATCCTATTTAGGCGCATAAAACCCGTCACAATTGGCTATTACCTAATTCTGGCTTTTTGCTGGACGACTATTGCGATTATTTTTGATTACGCATTCATCGTAAAATTATTAAATTCTTCCGAATATTATAAATCTGATGTTTATATTTATTATTTGCTGACTTTTATATTACCACTTACGGCCGGCATACTAAAAAGGAACCGTCACGCAGCTTAATCTTAATAGAATAAAGTTAAAATATGGGGAACAAAAATGAACGCACCGACAAGCGCCGCAAAGATTGAGACCAAAAGAACCATTCCGGCACACACGTCTTTCGCAATTTTTGCGTGGATGTTGTGTTCGTCAATCAACAAATCAACTACTTCTTCGATGGCGGTATTGATCATTTCCGCGGAAATAACTAAAACAGTCAGTAGCCCTACGCTGAATATTTCATATTTGCTAAGTCCCAACAAAACACCCGCAAGTAAAACGAAAGTCCCCACAATGATGTGAATTTTAATATTTTGGTTTTCCTTAAAGGCATAGAAGATTCCCTGCCAGGCATAATAGAATGACTTACTAAGCTTCCCAAAATTTATCATACTATATATTTAAATATAACATACACCGTCAGAGTAATTAAAATGCCCATTGTTGCCCCGATGAGCGTTTGTCGCTTGGTATGATTGTGGGTTTTGATCCTTGCCCAGGCGACCAACGGAACAAAAACAAAGGTCCAAACATAAATATAATTAATACCTACGGTTAACGCGGTCGCAAAAGCCGCGATTGCCGCAACATGAACACTGGCTTTGGTTACCCGGTTTATCATTTCCATAAATATGAGCCCCAAAATCAAACCGAACAAAGCAATAAACAGAACAACCGGCGCTTTTAAAAAAAATAAGAAAACGATGTAAATCAAAGACATTATCACCGCTGCCGTATATAAAACCGGTCTTTGTGAACGCTTCGAAATATCCAGATCGGAAAAATATCCCTTTTCGATACCAATCAAAATGATTACGGAGAAAATTAAGGTGAAGATCAAAGAAAAAAGCGTCCAAAAGTAGGCTTTTGACGCATCGCCCGTTTCCTTAACGATCAGAATATATGGTGTTACGGTTAAAATCACCAAAGGGTTTAATATCGTTGAAATAATTTTTGCGATCAGCTTACTCACCTTTTAAATTTTTGATGAAAAAATCTTTATGGTATATTCGTAAAAGTTCACCCAGAGGCAGTCCTTGTTCTTTACCGGTCAAAATAAAGTAGATGGTTTTAAACGATATGTTCTTTTCCTTATTAAATTTTCGCAATGAATCGATCAAGCTTTCCTCCGTCCATTCATCTGATAGATCGCTTTCAAGTTGAACCAACAATTGTTCAGCAATCCCTCTCTCTTCCTTTGTATATTTTCTTTTTAATTGTTTTTCGGAAACCAGCTTTTCAAAATCTGCCAGAGTCCTCATTCTGGTTTTGGCCAAATCCAGAATTAATCCTTTTGTAGTCTTATTGCTTAGGACCGTCAACATTTCTTTGTTCTTTAAATAATATTCCAGTAATTTTTTTTCGAGGACGTCATTTTTTAAAGTTCTGATCCAAACCCCGTTAAGCCACTGCAGTTTTTTGATGTCAAAAATAGGGTTTGCGGTATTTACTTTTTCCAAGGTAAACGACTTGCACATCTGAGCAAGACTCATCTGTTCATTATCGCCACCCGGATTCCACCCCAAAAGTGCCATATAATTTAACAGCGCTTCTTTTACGTATCCTTCATCGCGATAATCCAAAATCGACTTTGCTCCGTGTCGCTTGGATAATTTTGACTTATCCGTCCCCAAAATAACCGGCAGATGCGCAAAAACAGGAGGTTTCCAGCCGAAACAAGCGTATAGATATAAATGTTTGGGGGTCGAGGAGATCCATTCTTCACCTCTTATAACATCGGTTATACCCATCAGATGATCATCTACAACATTTGCAAGATGATAAGTTGGAAAACCATCCGATTTTAAAATTACGAACTCATCCACGTCTTTTCCGTTGAAAGAAATTTTTTTGCCGGCTACTCCATCTATCCATTCGTAAACTTTATTTTCCGGCAATCGTACCCAAACTGCACCTTCCCTTTCATGAGCAACTTTTTTGTCCAAAAGCTCTTGAACATATTTTTTATACAAATCCAGCCTTTCAGACTGGTGTACAATTTCTCCGTCCCATTCAAGACCAAGCCAATCAAGAATATCAATAATCGCCTGCTCGGCTTCTTTTACGACACGTTTCCTGTCCGTGTCCTCGATACGAACTATGAATTCTCCGCGATTATGTTTGGCATAAAGATAATTGAACAATGCGGTTCTGGTATTACCGATGTGAGGTATTCCGGTCGGACTGGGTGCGAATCTTACTTTTATCATATGCTTGCATTGTAGCCTAAAATTTTCTTATACTCAATATATGTTCACCCTTAGCGAAGCTAGCGCACAAGTTAAAAAATTTATGGTCCTCGGCGGATTATTTATTGGGCTTTTGATCATCGCGTTTATATTAATTCGAATATTTGTCATCGTTAAAAACATTATCGCTCCGCCGCCGCCGCCAACTGCTACCTCGGCATTCGGAACTTTGCCTATGCAGGTCTTCCCGCAAAATGCCACATCAAAAAATTTAACGTATAGCATAAATACTTTGTCGGGCTATCTACCAACGCTGTCGACGGTCATGAACGTCTATCGCATGCAGGCGATTGTTCCAAACCTCCTTTCTTTCAATAAACTCCAGAGTGAGGTTTCTTCGATAGGCTTTCCAACGACTTACACCACGATCTCGGATGTCGTATTTGAATGGCAAAGACAAAACGAAGGAGTTAATTTATCGTTAAAAGGTAACTCGCTGACCGGCAATTTCAACATAACTTCGGATTATACATCCAATGCCGACGTGTTGGCACGAGTGAGGGTTCCGGCCCCAGATCAAGCCGCTCAAATAGCTGCCACTATGCTTGATACCATGGGGCTTGTATCCAATGACCTTGACCAAAACAACATAAAAACCAAATTATTTTCAATTGTTAACGGTAACCTCGTCCCAGCCTCAAGCCAATCCACCGCACAGGTGATTAGGGTCGATTATTATCAAAAAGATATCGACAAAATCCCCATTTATTATGAAAAGCCGGACACTCCCAATATAAATATTTTTGTATCCGGAGGAGCGACCGGTCCACAGGTTGTTGCGGTGAACTTTATTCATCAAGCCCCAACCCAAGAATCCGCTACCTATTCGCTTAAAACGACCGCGCAGGCGTTTGAGGATTTAAAACAGGGAAAAGGATATATCGCTTCGTATAACGGAAACTCGAATAACGTATCGGTCAATAATGTTTTCTTGGCTTATTACATCTCTTCCCAACAACAGGATTTTCTTATGCCAATTTTTGTCTTTACCGGGGACAACAACTTTTATGCCTACGTACCGGCGGTTACGGATGGATCGATAGGTAACTAAGGTTATTATTGATAAGATCCAGCAGTTTCTCGGTGTCCGCAAATCTGTCGATACTACCCATTACCACGATTATAATCGTTTTGCCTTTTTCCAATTTCGATGTAACCAGAACCTGTCCCGCTTCTTCGGTGTATCCGGTTTTTACGCCGTTCACTCCGTCTACCCCTAGTAGTATGTTCAAATTCTGAAGATCATAAGTATTTCCGTAAATATCACTGATCACTTTTTGTCTTGTAGCCACTATTTTTTTGAAGTCAGGGTTTAAAACCGCAAATGAAGCAAGACGTGCAAGATCGAATGGCGTGGTATAATCGCCGAAATCATCCAAACCGGCAGGATCCTGGTAATGGGTATTGTAAAGCTGAAAATTATGAGCTTTTTCATTCATCTTGGCGACAAAATTTGGCTCTCCGCCGGGATAATTCTGAGAAATAGCCAACGCGGCATCATTGGCCGAGGGCAGAAGCATAGCATATAAAAGGTCTTCGAATGTAAATTTTTGCCCCTGCATAAGACCCAACACCGAACCGTCATTTGATGCCTGTTTTACGGTTAAGATATCGTTCGGTTTAAAATGAGCCAAAGCGGTCAACGCGGTCATGATTTTGGTGGTTGAAGCGGTTGAAAATCTAAGGTATGGATTTTTTGAATAAAGCACAACTTTGGAGTCCGCATCCATGATAATCGCTCCCTGAGCGCTTATGTCCGGCACAAAATCCAGTTTAATGACCGGCATCTTGGCTTCCTTGCTAACCGAGAAAGGCAAATCGCGTAATTTGTACTGCACATTCAACGACGTTATAACAAAATTTACCGTTAAAATCACCAGCAGCAAAATGATCAAAACAACCGGTAAAGTAAAAAGATAAAATATCTTTAAGCGTTTATTTTTGGGTTGAAAGCCTTTCATCGACTCGTTCCATGTCTCTGGGGAACATGCTTGCTTCTCTGATATTGCTAAGCTGCAAAATTTGCATAGTTATCCTTTCCGCACCAAATGCGAATCCGCCTTCGGGAGGAACTCCGTAACGGAATGCTTCCAAAAACATGGAAATTTTTTTGGGATCCATTTTCCAGAGTTTGACATGCTGCTTCAACTGCTGGTAATCGTTAACCCTTCTTCCCCCGGAAAGCCATTCCAGCCCACGACAAAGCAAATCCATTCCCTCGTTATATTCCGGTTCATCGGGATTTGGATAAACATAGAACGGTTTATGCCGGGTAGGATATCCGTAAATAAATACGAAATCCGACCCCGTTTCTCGCTTGATGATTTCGCAGATTTCCCGCTCGTCTTCGGGATTTAGGTCTTTTTGTCCGCGTACGTCCCGGCCTTTGATTTTGTAAATTTTTTCTTGCGCCTCCCGAAGACTCAAGTTCGGGGTCTTGTCAATCATTTGCGGGAGACCAACTTTAAAAAGTCTTAACTCATTTGTGCATTCTTTTTCAACCCTTTGAAGTATGAACCTAACTACTTGTTCTGCCATATCCTTGACATCGGTCCAGGAATCGATAAACGCCATCTCTGCATCCAGCGAAACCACTTCCGCCAAATGTCTGGTAGTTACGCTTGGTTCTGCCCTGAAAATTTTGTTCACCGAAAATACACGTTCAAAAGCCGACATCACGATTTGTTTATACAGTTGTGGACTTTGTGACAGATAGGCTTTGTGACCGAAATAATCGACCGCAAACACTTCCGCTCCGCCTTCGGCAACCGCCGGTACGACCGATGGCGCCTGAAACTCAAAAAAACCTTCCTGCTTAAAAAATTCCCTGAAAGCATCAATAATAACCGCCTGAACTTTGAAAATCGCCTGAATTTTAGGATGCCTTAGGGTTAGGGAACGATGATCCAAGAGGGTCGGCAACTCAAGGTTTAAGTCGTCCGCACCCATATCAAAAGGCAGGGTTTCAGCCTCAGCCAATACCTTGATCTTAATAGCCTCAATCTCGACCGTCCCGCTTGCTAAATCCTTATTTACGGTGCCTTCTGGCCTCTTATTTACCCTTCCAACGACCTCAACCGCATATTCCGCTCTTATATCCTGAGCGACTTTATATGAGTCCTCTGAGACCTTTGGATTGACTATTACTTGCACAATTCCGTTCCTGTCACGAAGGTCAAAAAAAATCAGCTTTCCGTGGTCACGCCTGATCTTGACCCAACCCCTAAGCATAATTTCTTTATCGATGAAATCTTTTGCCTCAGAAGACAACACCCTGGTTAATTTTTGAGCCATAACCCCACTATCATACACAAGAAACTCACGCTTGACAAGAAGCCCAGGCGGTGCTAAACTTATATAGTCTTATAGTATTACTATGCAAATCGTAATTTTTGTATTTAAATTTATTTCGCTTAACTAACTTCCTAAACCCAGGAAGGCCATTTAACGACTTTCCCTGATGTTTGGAAGTTTTTTTGCGGCAAAAATATGACCAGACCAGAATCTCAACCGGTATCAACGAACGAATCAGGTATAACGGGCACAAACGGAATAGATACAACCGGAACGCTTTTTATGCAAGCAGACCCAAGGGTGGTCGGCATAGAAACCCGTAGAATAGCCAGGGCAGAAAGATTTCAAAGCGACTTGAATATCTTAACCCAACTACTTGCCGACGAAGGTCACGGAACCGACTATGCAAAAGATGCCGGCGCAAACCTGATGGAAGAATTTTCCGCCTCCACTTCTGAGGCTCAAAAAGAGCTCGCGGCAAGACTGGCAACAGCCGTTGACGCGAAGTTAAGGCGTAGGTTAACATCGGATTTGAGTTATCTGGATGAAATTAAAAGGGAAAACGGGTTTACTGCGGTAGGAGCAGAGGAAGAAAGAGCTTGGCGAACATTATTTACGCAAGCTTCCAAAAAAGACAAGCTGATGCTGGTGAGGGACTTAAGAAGCGAACTGGAAACAACTCTGGTTGCTCATTTTGGATATTATTTGTCCGCATGGCAAGACAGGTTATCGGAAATGGACAGACCACAAGAGGTTATTGAAAAAGAAGTATCCGCTCTAAACGAAAAATTCGGTAACGCATCCGATAGAGGTAAGGTTGGAATTGCCAAGACCCTCAGGGAAAAAGTGATCGCATCCGCAGAGTCAAGCGCTACAGCCAGATTTGAAGCTTTTATGGAGATTTATGAAGAGTTAACCAGGAATAAAGGTCTTGATGGAGACGATTATCCAGAAGCCGAGGGCCTGAGACAAACTTTTCTTAAAGCGAACAAAGCAAGAAGGACAGGGTTAACTAACAATCTTGAATCTCTGGTCTTCAGGGCTATCACCGCCAAACCTAAAAACTTTCCCAGCGCCTAAATCCGCTTGAGATCTTTTACCTTTAACTGCAAGTTTTTATATCCGTTCCAGATATGTTCATCCAAAACGTATACCGCGTCCACTTTGTCACCCGTTTTAACTTTGGAGTATTGCCCTCCTTTAAAATAGATCCCCTCAAATCTTAAGTCGGAGTGTTGGGACCTAAAACCTAATTTAAGATGCTCTCCGTCACTTCCGACGGTTCTTAAGTTTTCAACCGTGAGATTTTTGGTCAAAAAAGTCGGCTCCGGGTTACCCATGCCAAAAGGCGCCAGTTTTTGGGTTAGGTCATAAGTTCCTGAAGTTATAAGTTCTTCCGGTAGCTCCAAGTCTATTCTCAAGCTTCGAACAAGCTGGTCTTTGGTGATCATTTTTTCCGCCACTTCAAATAATTTCTTTTCCAGTTCGTTAAGTTTTTCGGTTTCGACCGTAAACCCGGCCGCCATCGGATGTCCGCCGATATCAACCATCAAATCCGACGCTGTCCGTAAAAATTGCGTGATGTTAAAACCCTTAACCGAACGCGCCGAAGCTTTACTGTATTTTTTGCCTTTGGAAATGACAATGGACGGTAGATAATATTCCTCGACCAGTCTTCCGGCGACCAGACCGACGATCCCCTGATTGAAGCCGTCGCTTGAAATAAAAATCAGTTTTCCTAAGGTTTTTTTATCGACTTTTTCTTTGGCATAATCCAAAGCCTCAAGCGTCAGTTGTTGTCTTGCGGTATTGGTATCGGATAGAAGCGTTGCTAGTTTATCGGCTCTTTCCCGGCTTTTGGTGCAAATTAACCTTAACGAATCTGTTGCGTCATCGAGTCTTCCCGTCGCGTTAAGCCTCGGCGCGATGATATGCCCTATCTCGTATACCCCGATTTCTTGCTTATCCATACCGGCTTTTGCAAAAAGGGCCAAAAGTCCCGGACGCCGCGTCCTTTGCAACGTTTTAAGTCCGAAATATAACAGAGTCCGGTTAGCGCCGACTAAAGGAACCAGGTCCGCAACGGTCGCCAAAGCTACCAAAGAAAGGTGATCATCCTGCTCGGTTTTAAATGTTGAATTTGATATTTTAAATTCTCTGGCAAGAAGGTATGCCACGCCCGCGCCGCAGAGTTTGGTGGTATGAACTATCGAAAAAGCTTTTGGAAGATCGGCCGAGGGCGTATGATGATCGGTAACTATCACGTCCACGCCGTTTTTTTGAGCATAAGCTACCGCGTCGTTGGCCACTATTCCGTTGTCAACGGTGATAATTAGCGAAATGTCCTGTTTTTGCAGTATCGCGTCTATTCCCTCTTTCGATAATCCGTAACCCTGCTCAAACCGGCTGGGGATGAAAGGTAAAACTTGAGCCCCGATCGAACTTAAAGTTTCCCAGATGATCGCCGAGGCACACACCCCGTCAACATCGTAATCGCCGTAAATAATGATTTTTTCTTTGTTCTCGATCGCTTGTTTGATTCTTCCAACGGATTTTCTCAAATTTTTGATATTTATTCCGACCTTTTGCGGAGTAACTTTGGATAAATCCGGATCTAAAAATTCCTTAATTTCATTTTTGTTTTTAATTCCTCTGTTACGAAGCAGGACGTTGTTGATGTTTTGGGGCGTGATTTGAGGGTCCCCGCTGCTGTTTTGGTACTCTACCCGCCAATTGTTCATAAGCGATTTTATTCTGCTATACTATAGCAAAGCCTGAGGTTAGGCACAATATGACAAGGCAAATTCCCGAAAGCGTTCTTAAAGTTTTCCACACTCTCAATAATCACAATTTCGAAAGCTACCTGGTCGGAGGAAGCGTCCGCGACCTACTGCTTCAAAGACCGGTCAAAGACTGGGATCTTACCACCAACGCGCCTCCCGCCGAATTAACCGAAATTTTTAAAGACGGTTTTTATAACAACCAGTTCGGGACGGTGGGAATTCCGGCCGAAATCGACGGCAAACCGCAGGTTATCGAAGTAACCACTTTCAGGACCGAGGTCAGCAAAACCCCGACGCATAAGCCCGACATTGTGTCTTGGGGAAAAAACATCGAGGAGGACCTTGGGAGACGCGATTTCACAATCAACGCCATCGCGATGCGTCAGGATGGCGAGTTGATCGACCCCTACTTCGGGGAAAAAGACCTGGAAAGAAAAATCATCAAAGCCGTCGGCGATCCCGGATTAAGGTTTAAGGAGGATGCGCTAAGGCTTTTAAGGGCGGTGCGTATTGCAACGGAACTTGAATTTACAATCGAAGAACACACCTTAAGACAAATTACTGAAGACGCGCCGCTTCTTAAGCACATCTCCTGGGAAAGGATAAATACGGAACTGTTAAGGATTCTGGCAAGCAAAAACGCATATGAAGGGATCATGCTTTTATATAAACTTAAGCTTTTGGAATACATTCTCCCGGAATTGGTACGGGGGGTCGGTATTTCGCAGGCAAGGCCCGGCAGACACCATACCGAGGACGTTTTCACACATAATGTATTGTCGCTAAAATATTGCCCTTCAAACGATCCTTTGGTCAGATTTTCCACGCTGATTCATGATATCGGAAAGCCGAACGTGGAAGCTAAGGATGAAAAAGGACTGGTTATCTTTCATAACCACGAAATGGTCGGCGCCAAAATGGCAGCCGAAATCTGTGACCGGCTAAGATTCTCAAAAAAAGAGAAAGAAAAAGTGGTAACACTGGTAAGATGGCATATGTTTTCGGTGAACGAAAATCAAACCGATGCCGCCGTCAGGCGTTTCATCCGCAGGATAGGAACCGAAAATATCAGGGACATGATGGATCTTCGTATCGGCGACCGGCTTGGCGGAGGAACGCAAACCGCGGAAAGCTGGCGGCTAAAACTGTTTAAGAAAAAAGTGGAAAAACAGTTACAGCCCGCTCCCTTTTCGGTTAATGACCTGGCGGTCGACGGTAACGACGTGATGAAAATATTGAAAATTAAACCCGGGCCAATTGTCGGCAAAATATTACAGCAACTTTTTGAAGAAGTCGATGAGGATTTATCAAAAAACAACAAGGAGTTTCTGGATAGAAGGATCGATGGGCTTGGAAAAGATTTGGTAAAATAATATAATTCTAATGCCTGCAATGAGCAGATTTATCCTGAGTAAAGTCGAAGGAATCAAACTATGAGTAAGAAAAATTTACAGGAAGAATTAAAACAATCGGTACTTTCCAAAAACGAATTAAAAACTTCCGTTTTGAGAATGCTTTTGTCTGCTATAAATTATTATGAAATCCAAAAAGGCGGTGCCGGTTATGAAGCGACGGAAGAAGACGTTATGACCGTGATCCAAAGTCAGGCAAAGCAAAGAAGAGATTCCATTGAGGAATTCAAAAAAGCGAAAAGGCAGGAACTGGTCGATAAGGAAAGCAAAGAACTGGAATATCTGAATGCGTATCTGCCGGCGCAAATGAGCGAGGAGGAAGTAAAAAATCTCGTAGCCGAAGCGGTAAAACAATCGGGTGCGACCTCAATGGCCGACATAGGAAAAGTGATGGGGATTTTGATGCCTAAAGTCAAAGGCAAAGCCGACGGCGCGATGGTTAGCAGTCTTGTCAAACAAGCTCTTACTTCTTAACCCTCTTGTTAATTAGATCCTGCCAGACGACCAGAAGCGGTGAGGCATTGAAAATCGACGAATAGGTTCCGGAAACAATACCGATCAAAAGCGCCACCACGAACCAGCGGATCGACTCTCCCCCGAAAATAAGAAGGGCCATCAGCACCAAAAGCACGGTTAATGAAGTATTCAAAGACCTGTCTAGGGTCTGTAGGATCGAATCGTTCACAACGGTTGCGAATTCTTCCCCGCCGACCCGCTTAAGGTTTTCCCTTATCCTGTCGAAAACAACGATAGTGTCATGAACGGAAAAACCGATCACCGTTAAAGCGGCGGTCAAAAACAAGCTGTCAATTTCAACTCCCAGGAAATGACCGAGAATCGAAAAGATCCCCAAAAGGACCAATACGTCGTGGATAAGAGCAATGATCGCGCAGATGCCGAATCGAAAACTTGAGGCGGGTTTCGGTACTTTTCTGAAAGTCCAGGTGATATATAACACAATCAGAAGCGATGCTACCACCAGCGCCTTGACGGCATTTGCGGTGGTTTCGGAGCCTATGGTCGGGCCGACCGTATCGTAGGATTCCTGCTGGAAATCCTTATATTTGTTTTTTAATGCGGTGGTAACGGACACGTCGGTCTTTTGATCGACAGGCTTTGTTTTAAGAAGTACCGTATTACCGGAAGGCTCAACGCTTAAAACCTGTATCTTGTTCTGCGAAAAAGTATTGTCGATGAAATTCAATTCTGTTTTAGTGACGACTTGTTTGAAAGAAAAAGTGAAATTCGTTCCTCCGGTGAACTCGATCGACAAATTCAATCCCCAAAGAAGCAACGAAATCACTCCGGGAATGATGATTAGAAGCGAAAAAAGAAAATACCAGTACTTTTTTCCGATAATATTCATATCATTTAAAAATTTGTCTTAAAAACGTCCGTGTTATCACAACCGCCGAAAACATCGATACCAAAACACCCAAAGCCAGAACCAATGCAAAACCCTTGACCATACCCGTCCCGAATTCGTACAGCACAAAACAGGTGATAAGGGTCGAAACGTTGGAATCCCGTATCGAAGTCCAGGCCCTGGAAAAACCGAGCTCTATCGAAGTTTCCCTTGATTTTCCCGACCGCAGTTCCTCTTTCATTCTCTCAAATATCAAAATGTTCGCGTCAACCGCCATTCCAATTGACAATATGAAACCGGCAATTCCCGAAAGCGTCAGGGTTATACCGTAAGGCGTAACCGAACTTAACTTGAAGATCGCCAGGACAAAAAGCGTATACAAACAAAGCGCCAAACTGGCAATGAAACCAAGTCTCCCGTAAAGCATCATCATGAAGAAGACGATTATTAAAAATCCCAAAACCCCGGCAAACAGCGATTTCTCAAGAGAGGTCGTCCCAAGCGTTGGTTGGATAACGCTGGTCGATAAAACCGACAGCGGAACAGGTAGCGCGCCGGCATTTAGTTCGGTGCTCAACTGGTTAGCCTGATCGACGGTGAAATTCCCGTTGATGACCCCGCTTCCGTTTAAAATCGGTTCCTGCACCGTCGGCGGATAACCCAACAGCTGGTTATCCAAAACTATTGCCAAGCGCTTGCCCACCAAACGGCTGGTGATGTCGCCGAATTTCTTCCCTCCGCCCGAAGTAAAGGTCAGTTGCACCTGCGGTTGACCGGATTGCGAGTCAAAAGTAACGCTGGTCGATTGGATATCGGCGCCTGTTAAGTTGGTTTTTTTGTAATAAGTGCCGTAAGCATAAATCACCTGATTTACGGGCAAAAGTCTGGCGGAAGCACTCGAAATTTCCTCCCAAAACGAAAGTTGAGCGGTAGTCCCGATTAGACTTCTAACCTGGTTTACGTCGGTCAAGCCCGGCAAATCCACCGAAATACGGTAATCGTTGTTTCCTAAGATCATCGTTTGGACCACCGGCTCGGAAACCCCGAACAGGTTAACCCTGTTCTCAATCACAACTCTGGCGCTGTCCAAAGCGTTGGTCCTTTGATCCTGAGGAATGCTATTCATATCGGCTTTTAGCACCAGACTCGTGCCACCCTCAAGGTCCAAACCGCGTCTGAAGGTCATCGGCTGGGTAATGTTCAGTTTCTGTAAAACCACATTGGGGTCAAAATTAAGCTTATAATTTCCGATTTTGATATTATTTACAACCGGTAAGTTAATAAAAACCGCCACGATAGTCAAGACAATGATCAACCAAAACAGAGTACGCGGATTTCTCATAGATTCGATTTATTTTCAGTAACACCCAAACGAAGTCAAAATGTCAAGAAAGCATCGCTTCTTCGTCGCCCAAGAGCATGACCCTGGAACCGGATAAAATCGCCATGATAAAAGGATCACGTTTCTTCTTTCTGAAATCGAATTCCTCGTCGCTCATCACCGTATAATTTATTTCAGTATTCAACCTTTTTTCTTCCTCTCTCACCAACAAAGCCAGTTCCGGAAGAACCACGTTTCCTACTATTAATAAATCCACTTCGTCAGGCTCTTTTTTGATCTTTCTCAAAAAACGTCCCGAAAACATCGCAAATTTAATTTTTCCAAGTTTAACCCTGTTTTTTAATATCTCAGCCCCTAAACCGATGTTTTTGGAACCGAGTCTTAACAAATCGTAGTAAAAGGGGTAATTTTTTGAGAGGAAATAATATACTCTGTTAGCCCGCGGCTCTTTGGACAGAATTCCTTTTTTCTCCAAAAATGCCAGTTCTCTTCTTACCGCGTTTATTTCGTCGTTTGTCCTTCTGACCAGCTCCCTGACGTGGAACATATCGTTGGGATTTGCCAAAAAGACGTTTAATAATTTCACCCGCGACTTGGATGTGATCAAATCTGAAAACATAATTTGTTCTATTTATCCTCGAGGATAAATATACAAAACAATTTCGGAATTGGCAAGAGGGAAAATTATTCGCTTATTTAACGGTCAAAATACCTTCGGGCGGCAGGATCTCAAACCACATTTGCCCTCTGTCAAACTTGATCTGGTTTCCCGAAGCATCGGTAAGAATAGTCCTTGAGGTTCTGGATTGTTTTGTCCAGGTAGCGTTTATCCTTTTACCGTCCTTGAACACGACAGCCGTACCGCTGCCCTTATCACTATATAAAAGGTGGTCGTTGGCCACATACCCATCTTCGGCATTTTGTTCGTCCATATTCAAGACTATTATATCTTTAGACTCGATTTGTTTCCCGTTATCCTTATCCGTTTGAGGATTGCCTGCTTCAAAGCGTTTGTAAAGGTTGGTCTTGGGGTCGTATACCCAGTCGACAAAGTAGTCGGAACCCATAGATGGCCAAAATTCAAGGTGAATTGTTTGACTCGCCGGCCTTTGTGACAAGGGCGCATCGTTAGTAAATTGATAGGGAACGAAGGTCGAATCCCAGGATGTTCCGTTCGGATCGACGTTGGTCAATTTTCGGTATTTTGCCGCATAATCCCAGAGACCGGTGGTTGTCGAATACATGGTATGCTCGGTCGCCACATCCTGTCCGTTCGGCAACTTAAGTCTTGAATAGTCACGGTAGAAAGTTAAATCGACAAAACTGAACTGGTTCAAATCGTTATAGTTCGTCCAGCCGTAGTCGGTCAGCTGGCCAAGTGCATCCGCAGGACCGGGCTGGTTTGCTCCTCCCACATGAGCGTATAAAGGACTGGTGCCGTATTCGGAAATAAAGTCTATGAAATAGGTTCTTGCCGATCGAACCGGTCCGACGATACCTGCATCCTGGCAATAAAAAACCGCCAAAAACCTGGTAATGCCGCCTTCGGCTACCGCTTCATAAACCGTATCCGCACTGGTCAATCCGGACTGAGGTCTTGCCTCCACCTGATTTTCTATCATGACCCCGAGCGGTCTATGTTTTTGCCACCAGGCTTCTTGCTGCTTGGAATATAACTCGCCGTTTATAGGACAGGCTTGGGTCTTGGGCAACGACTGATCAAAAGCTAAACTTCCATTGGCACCGGTGGTTGGGGCAGCTATTGGGGTAATTACGGCACCCTGGGTAACTTTACCTGAAAAGAATAGATATGATGCTCCGGCCGAAATAAAATACAATCCGATCGCAAAAAGCGTGACAATTATTTTGTTTCTATCCATAATATTATTTTGCTTCCCTTAAAGCCCTTTTTTCTTCTTCGGAAAGCTCGTATTCGATACCCTTTCCGTCTATCACTTTCTTGGCATACCATCTGGTCCCCGACCTTGAATAAAGACCGGAAATTATCACCCCGGTATCGTTACCGTTAACTAGGGAAAGGATAAAGCTTTGGTCTCCTCCGGTGTCCTTGAAAGGATTGAACCTGATTAGCCCAACCTTCTGGATGTGTAAAAAACCATCCTTCTCTAATTTTAGCGAATAATCCTTCAAATAATCAATATCCTTTTTGTTCAGCTCCAGCTCCTTTAGTACTTCTTCCAAAACCGTTCGGAGGTTTTTTGGGCTGACACCTTTGGTGAGGTTATTATAGTGACGCAGGATCCTCCAGAAGAATAATGACAATGCAACAAGCCAAACAAAAATCACGACAAAAACCAAATAAATCAAATTGTTTGGCATAATAAAATTTATATTAGCCTCTTGACAGCCTCGTGTCAATAGTGTAATCTAGCCTCTATCATGGCTAAGAAAAGAAAAACCAGGGAACAAAAAAAATTAGCCGACCAAAGACACACGTTCACACATTCCCAAACGGCGTTTATCAGCAGTACCACGCTTTCTACAAAACAGACCATTCTGCCAAAATACGAGTCCAAAACAGTTGCATTGACACCAAATTATTATCCATACCTTAAAAAAGATCTTTCGAAAACCGCTTTGCTGACACTCGGAATTCTGATATTCCAGGTATTACTATTTATGGTCTTGAAAAACCATATTTTTGTAATACCCGGCCTGACTTACTGAATTTGAAAGGGGGTGAAAAGAAATTATGGCGTCAATGTATTGCGTAAAATGCAGAGCCAAGAGAGACGATCCTAACGCAGAAAAAGTTACCATGAAAAATGGCAAACCTGCTCTTAAGGGCAAGTGCCCGGTCTGCGGTACAGGAATGTACAAGATTGGAGCTGCATAGTATTCTTTTCTTGAAGATCCTTCGAAGGAGCGAATTAATTCGCATTATCCTTCAAGAGATATTAGAAAAACCCCGTTTTTTAAGGGGTTTTTCTAATTTTTAGGAGTTAATTATTCATAGTCAGGGGTCTTTGTAACCGCAATTTTGACAATATGCGTCTCTTGAGCCTGGCATGTCGCTTATCGGATATTCGCAGTTGGGGCAATTTTGAAGCCTCAGCCCCTTTCTAATTTTAATTTTAGAGTTTGTTGGGAATTTTGCTCTTTCGTTTACTTCCCTTTATAATGAACCAGCTTATAAACTTCGTCCACCGAAACGTTCCAATTCCCGGCGATATCGGCCCTGCCAAAGCCCGCTATCTCCCACAAAGAGTTTCCCAAAGGATAACACGGCAGACTTTCGCAGACCACGAACAGCTGGTTAGTTACTGTTCTTCTTTGCGGGTCATCCTGCCTATTTAGAATTGTGACGGGCGAATGGCCCCAAATCGTAAAGAAATAACGATAAGCATAATCGGAGTTTCCTCCACTGATAAGGGCAAAATTGAACGGATTTCCTCCGGTTTTATTGTTAACGAAATCGGCAATCGTCCGCATCTGATTCAACTGGCGGTTGGGCGGGAATTGAAACGGTTCTCCGTATACATTTAATGCCACGATGACAACAAATAAAACTCCTGACAATAAAAGGCCCGCTTTTAAAAATTTAACCCTTCGGATTTGATCCAAAGAGTAAGTAACCAGTAAAAACGGCAAAGGAAACAAAAACGCAAAATAATAATCATAAATATCTTTTTTATAAAATCCGAATAAAAGTACCCCTATTGCCAGCCAGACACCCAACAGCAGATATTTTTCGAAATCCTTGTCTCTTGATTTCATGGATTTATATAACCGATAAAAAATAAGACCCGACGAACCCACCGCAAAAAGCAATACAAAGATCGCCCAAACCGTAAGCGCCACATGGCCGAAACGGTTTTGAAGATCCGGCGACGGATAATAAAAAACCAGTCTTCCGAAAATTCTGAAGAACACGTCGTATACAATTGCAAAATAATTCCCGCTTGCTCCTGTTTTGCCGGAAAATAAAACGAAGCTGGTGATATTTTTAAAATCCAAAAAACCGTGTCTTATCTCAAAAGCCAAAAACGGCGACCAACCGAGCAGAAATCCGATCAGAAGCGAAAAATAATATTTAAATAATTTACCAACCGATGCAAAACTCTTTTGCCTGAAAAAAAATCCGATTGCTAAATACAGTACCATCGCTACACCCAAAAACAACGCCAGATAATGAAGTTGCATTGCGATCCCGAACAGTACTCCGCAAACAAAAAACAATTTGAGATTTTTATTGACAAGACCCTTATATAAAAGATATAAGATCAACAACGAAAAGAAAGGAAGAGGATTGGGATTCCAGGAAGACCTTGAATAAGTAATTACCAAGGGTGAAAGCGCATAAAGAAGAGAAGCCATCAAGCCTACTTTTGTGTTAAAAATTTCCTTCCCGACGACATAAATAAGCCAAACCGTAGCAATTCCGAAAAGCGCCACCATCACCGCCGGACCGACCGGATTATAATTGAATAACCATAAAAACGGTGCCATAAAATAGTAGTAGATGGGTCCCAAAAAGAACCCGCCGACCGAAGAGGTCGGTCCAAGAAGCGTTAAATGTCCGTGCAGGATATTGTAAACTACCAGAACGTCTCTTCCCTCATCGCCCAAAAACGTCATATAATCCTGGATCCTGTAAAGTCTTAGGAAAGCGGCCAACAAAATAATCGCACCGACCAATGCATTATCGATGAAAAAAGATTTAAAATTTGAAATTTTGAATTTCATTTATGGGGTTGCTTACGCCATATTATGAGCCTGTAAACCGTAAAATTGTAAATCAATAATATCCCGGTACCAAAAATAAAATACCAAAAGTAATACTTCTTTCCGAACAGGTTATCGCCTAAAAATATTATCCCGGTCTGAATCAGAATCACCCCGACCGCGCTGGTTGCATAAAAATTGAATAATTTCCATAAATACTGCATTAGTCCGTGAATTTTTTCCGTTTTAAAGGTCCAAATGTTATTTAAATTGAAATTAGAAAAAATTGCTGCCACCGCACCGGTAAGATTGGAAATGGTCGGATCAATTTTCCAAACTCCCACCATGGCCCTTAATATGACCGCCTGGATGATAAATCCTGTTCCTCCCACAACCAGGAACTTTCCGAAAGGTCCAAACAATTTTTCTTGCAAACTGGCGGTGATCACGTATTTCAACAGATCGATGATATATGCCATCGGAGCTATTTTTGAACTTCCAACATGTCTTTCTCCAAAATGAAAAGGAACTTCGGCAATTCTAAAACCGTCCCTCACCGCTTTATTTAAAAATGAAACCTGAAAAGTGTATCCTTTAAAATCGGTCAATTCCGGCTTCTCTTTAATAAATACTTCCTTTTTCACCGCTCTGTATCCGCCGGTCCAATCGTGAATCGAAAATTTTAACAATATTGTTCTGACCAACAGATTTCCCAATACGGAAAACATTTTGCGCTTGAACGGCCATTCTTTGGGGATCGATCCTCCTGCCGAGTATCTGGTGCCGATAACCATGTCATATCCCTCGTCCATTTTTTTAAGGAACTCGGGAATTTTAGCCGGGTCATGCTGAAGGTCCGCATCCATCTCAAACATCACGTCCGCTCCTTTCTCGACCGCATAAGTCATTGCCCGAACATAAGCTGCACCCAATCCTTTCTTTTCACCGGTAGTAAGATCAAGATTCTTCCATTTGCTCATCAGTTTTTCAATTTCCCGGGCGGTGCCGTCCGGAGAATTGTCATCGGCTATCAAAATTCGCATCTCATGGTTTTTGATTTTGGGAAACACTTCTTCTTCGAGGATATCGATGAGGTTTTCGATATTCCCTTTTTCGTTAAAGGTTGGAATTATTACAACGACATTCATACATTACAGATTCCTAAAATATTCTACCGTTTTTTTTATTCCCTCTTCAATATCTATCTTCGGTTCCCATCTTAACAGTTTCTTTGCCTTGTCGATGTCTGCTCGCCTTTTTTGCGGATCATCCTGGGGTAAGCGTTCGCTTAAAATGATCTCGCTGTTTGAACCTGTAATTTTTTTTACCAGGTTGGCATAGTGCATAATGGTATGCTCGGAGGAAGAACCCAAATTAACTATCTCGCCTTTAGCCTGTTCAAACATCAATCTCATTAATCCTTCCACCATATCGTCAACATAACAAAGCGACCTCGTCTGGTTGCCGTCGCCAAAAATCGTGATCGGTTTCCCTTCCAAAGCTTGAGTAATAAAAATCACTATCATTCGCATATCTTCTTTCATCATCCCCGGACCGTAAGTGTTGAAAATTCTGGCGATACGTACATCAACCTCCCGCTCTCTGCCATAGTATGCGGTTAAAGTTTCCCCGAACCTTTTTGCCTCATCGTAAACGGATCTCGGACCGGTTGTTGAAACATTCCCCTTATATTCCTCTTTCTGGGGATGCTCCAAAGGATCACCGTAAACTTCGGAGGTGGAAGAAAACAAAAATCTGGCCTTGTTTTTTTCCGCGAGTTTCAGTAATTCCAATGTTCCCTGTGTATTAACCAACATCGTCTCAAGCGGTAGGGCATGATAGCTTATCGGGCTGTGATGGTTCGGAGATGCCGGAGAGGCCAGGTGAAAAATATAATCGATCTTTTCGGATAAATCAAGCGGCTTGATCACATCGTGCTTGATAAATAAAAAATTGGAATTGTTACTATATTTTTCGATATTTTTACCGTTTGAGGTGATAAAATTATCTATGCATATGACCCTATACCCTTTCGAAAGCAATTTTCCGCAAAGATGGGATCCGATAAAACCTGCTCCCCCGGTAATTAAAACGGATTGCATAATTTATCATTAGAATCAATACTTAAAAACCTCAAGTATTGATAAATCGACTCACTCATTGTATCATGTATGTTACGACAATGGCAAAAAAGGCGTTAATAATCGGCGTATCGTCACAGGATGGTTCATACCTCGCGGACCTCTTGCTTGAAAAAAATTATAATGTCATCGGTACTTTACGAAGAAGTACCCATCAAACCTACGAGAACATCGATCATCTTTTTGGAAAAATAAACATAGAGTTCGCCGACCTTCTGGATTTTGAAAGCATCGCCAGACTGGTCCGAAAACACAAACCGGACGAGGTTTATAATTTGGCTGCACAATCCGTACCCGCCGATAGCTGGAATATGCCGTTCTACACGGGAGAGATCACCGGACTTGGACCCGTAAGAGTATTGGAGGCGGTCAGACAATTCCACCCGGAAGCCAGGATTTACCAGGCTACGACCAGGGAAATCTTCGGCAACATCCAAGCCGAATCGGCTAATGAGGAAACCAGGTTTGACGCAAACAATCCTTACGGAATAGCCAAGGCTTATGCGCATATGATGACACGCTGCTACCGCGAGTCTTACGATATGTTCGCCTGCGGCGGAATTTTATTTAACCATGAAAGCGAAAGACGAGGATTGATGTTCGTCAGCAGAAAAGTTACGGCGGGAGTTGCCTGTATTAAAAACAAGGTCAAGAAACCCCCTCTTAACGAAGCTGGTGAGCCGCTTATTACTCCCGATGGTAAACTACAAATGGGTGATTTGACCACCAAACGGGACTGGGGATATGCCAAAGAATACGTTGAAGCAATGTATCTGATGCTTCAACATAAAACTCCGATGGATTACGTTATAGCTACCAATACGATGAATACCATCGAAGACCTCTGCCGGATTGCTTTCGATCACGTTGGACTCGATTATAAAGATCATGTGGTTTCGACCAAAAACTTTTTCCGCCCGACGGAAATAAAACCACTTAAAGGAGATTATTCCAGGGCAAAAAAAGAACTCGGGTGGGAACCAAAAATCTCATTCGAGGAATTGATAAAGTTAATGGTCGACGCCGACCTTAAACGTTTTAAATAAATTAAACACGTGCTCTCCAGTAATCGAGGATATCCTTAAGTGTTTTTTCCAGCGGAATTTCCGGTTTCCAGCCGGTTGCTTTATTTACTTTGGTTACATCGGCGACGATCTCCGGAATATCGCTTGGTCTCATCTTGGCAGGGTCTGTTTCTATCGAGATCTTTACTTTTGAAAAAGATAACAGTAAATCCAGGATTTCTTTTATCTGCACAGATTTGCCCGATCCTGCGTTATAGACCTCTCCCAAAACCCCTTTTTCCAAAAGCAGCGGATATAATTTAACCATGTCCCGTACGTCGGTAAAATCCCTTTTTGCCAGAAGATTACCGACTTTCATCACGGGCTTTGTAATACCCTTTTCGATTTCGGCAATCAGCTTGGCAAAATCCGAACTGACAAAACCGGGCTGCTGTCCGGGGCCGATATGATTGAAAGGTCTAACCCGCACAACGGGCAATTTATAAGATAGATTGTACTGAAATCCCAGATAATCCTGGGCGATTTTTGAGACAGCATAAGGGTTTGCCGGCCGGTAGGGAGTATCCTCGTCAACCGGCAAGTCATCGGGGTTTACATATCCGTACACCTCGGCGGATGAAACCAGAAGAGTTTTTGTTTGAGTTAACCCGAGTTTTATCAATGCGTTAAATAAATTTAACTGAGAATCGATGTTGGAGTGGAAAGTCGAAATCGGATCTTTGATACTCTCGGGTACATTTGCCTGTGCGGCCAGATGAAAAATCCAGTCGGGTTTTGTTGACTTAATCACGGCTTCGACCTGCCCCAAGGTTTCCAAGTCTGCTTTTAATAATTTTATTTTATCTTTGAACTCGAAACTTTCCCTGGAACTTTCGCTTCGAAACGTTCCTGTTATGTCATTACCGTTTATATCCAATAAATGCCTTATCAAATGGGTTCCGACGAAACCGGTAGCTCCTGTAATGAGGATCTTCTTCATAAGTTATCTGCCTATGCCGATGTAATTAAAACCTGCTTTTCGCAACTTTTCAGCCGGATAAAGATTTCGTCCGTCTATGACATTCGGGTTTTTCATCCTGCGCTTGATCACCGAAAAATCCAATTCCACAAACTCATTCCATTCGGTCAATACGATGAGTAAATCCGCGTCGTCGGTTACCGAATAAGCGTCTTTTGCATAAGTTACGTTTTTAAAAATCTGAGAAGCGTTTTCAACCGCTTTAGGATCATATGCGGTAATTTTCGCGCCATCATTCTGAAGTAAATTTATGATATCGATTGCCGGCGCATCTCTCATGTCGTCCGTGTTGGCTTTGTAGGCAAGACCCAAAATGCCGATTTTTTTACCGCGTAGATCGCCCAACATTCTTCTTGCTTTTCTGACAATATCCCTTTTTGCTTGCTGATTTATATTCTCCACATCCTCAAGAAGCGAAAAGGAATAATCGTTGTCCTTGGCTATTGAAATTAAAGCCTTTACGTCTTTTGGGAAACAGCTACCGCCATAACCCGGTCCCGGAGACAAAAACATATTCCCGATCCTTTTATCGGCACCGATTCCCTCAAGGACCTTCAATGCATCCGCACCCAAAAGTTCCGATAGTTTGGCGATCGAGTTGGCATAAGATATTTTCATGGCCAAAAAAGAATTCGCGGCGTATTTAATCAGTTCGGCCGTATCAAAATTGGTTAAGACCAAGGGCGCATTTATAGGACTATGAAATTTCACCAAAAGATCCTGCGCTCTTTTACTTTCGGTCCCTATTACTATTCTATCCGGGTGAACCGTGTCGGAAATCGCACTTCCTTCGCGTAAAAATTCCGGCACGGAAGCATAATCCACTTCCGTTCCTTTTGGTTTATATTCTTCAAGTATCCTTCTTACCTTTTTGTTGGTACCGGTCGGTACGGTACTTTTTGTAGCTACCACCGTATATCCTTTAATATTTTGGGCAATTTGTTCCGCTACCTGAAGGACCGTTGAAAGGTCCGCGTCACCGGTCTTTGTCGGGGGTGTTCCTACCGCAATGAAGACGATGTCGGATTTTGAAACCGATTCTTTAAAGTCTAAGGTAAAAATCAATCTTTTGGCAGTAACATTTTTCTTAACCAGTTCCTCAAGTCCCGGCTCATAAATCGGAATTATTCCTTTTTTCAGTTTTTCGATTTTCTCTTCCGTGTGTCCGACAACGTAAACGGTGTTACCAAAATCCGCGAACACCGCGGCAGTAACCAGACCAACATAACCATGTCCGACAAATGTTACCGTCATAAATACAATCTACCCATTTGGGCTTTTATCTCTTTTAGCCCGTTATCAAAACTGGACATTTCGATTCCAAGTCTATTTATTCTATCATTTTTAAGATTAAGACAAAAGGGTCTTGGGGCTTTTCCGGCAAAATACTCTCGCCTGGTTGTTTTTGAAATTAAGTTCTCGTCAAGTTCGAATGCTCGCGCAATTTTCACCGCTGCTTCATATGGAGTTATGGACTGACTTCCCACAACATGAAAAATTCCCGTTTCGTCTCTTTGTATGAGTATATCCAGCGCATTAACAAAATCATCGATAAAAGTCGGTACCATGATATGATCGGTCACCAAATTAAGTTTTTCCGCCTTCTGCAATTTTTCAATGATAACTCTGACGAAATCGTTTCTCTCAAAATAAGCTCTATATGGATAAGCCGGTCTGACAATCATGAATTTTAACCCGGAGCTTTCGACCAGCTTTTCTCCTTCATGTTTGGTTTTCGCATACCAGTTAACAGGGTCGGGAATATCGTTCTCGGTATAGTGTTTTTTGGTACCATCAAAAACAAAATCCGTTGATATATAAATTAATTTCTTATTATTTTTTTGACAGGCCTCGACAATGTTACGTGTGCCGAAAACGTTGATAGCATAAGCCGTCTGCTCTCTAATCCAAGCGCTTTCCTTTTCTTTGTCACTATTCAAGCGTAGAATTTCAAGATCTTTTTCTTTATCCGATTCACAACCGTCAACGTTAGTTTTTGCGGCCATGTGAATAACCAAATCGGCCTTTGAGGAAGAGATCGCGTCTAGAATTTTATTTTTATCCAATATGTTAACTCCGCTTTCAAGATTTATGAATTCGAACTGATATGCATTCCCAAGAAGTTCCGTGAACCTCGTTCCGATTAAACCTGTCAAGCCGGTCCCGATGATCCTCATAATTTGTTATTTTATTCCGTATTGTGTTTGATAGTAATTCTTATATTCTCCGTTTTTAACACTTTTCCACCAGTCTTGATGTTGTTTATACCAGTCTACGGTTTTTGCCAACAACTGGTCAAAATCTCCTTGCGGTTCCCATCCCAATTCATTTTTAATTTTTGTCCAGTCAACCGCATAACGACGGTCGTGACCCGGTCTGTCTTTTACATACTCGATTGCGCCTTCGGTTTTCCCCAACAACCCGACTATTTTTTTAATCACCTCGATATTATTGATCTCTTTGGTTAAACCTCCTATACAGTAGGTTTCACCGATTTTCCCGTTTTGCAATATAAGATCTATCGCCCTGCAATGGTCTTCAACATACAACCAATCCCTAACATATAGTCCGTCTCCATATACGGGAACCTTTTTATCCTCAAGCAAGTTCGTAATTGCCAACGGAATAAATTTTTCAGGGAATTGATAGGGACCAAAATTATTAGAGCAATTGGAGATCGTAATCGGCAGGCCGTATGTAAAATGATACGCTCTTACCAAATGATCCGATGCGGCTTTGCTGGCAGAGTAAGGACTCCTGGGGTTGTAGTTTGTTCGCTCATTAAATTTATTCTTTTCTCCCAGCTCAAGCTTTCCGAACACCTCATCCGTAGATATATGATGAAATCTTTTGATCTTATTTTTTAATGCGGACCGTAGTAGAATATTTGTCCCCAAAACGTTGGTCCTGATAAATTCCGAGGGCTCGAGAATCGAACGATCTACGTGACTTTCTGCTGCAAAATGAACTATCACATCAACTCCCGCCATTGTAGAATCGACTATTGAGGAATCACAAATGTCCCCCTGCACGAACCGGTAATTTGGATTTTCCTCAACATCCTTAAGGTTTTCAAGATTACCGGCATAGGTCAATTTATCCAAATTAATAACCAGATCTTTAGGATGGTTCTTTAACCAATATATAATAAAATTGGAGCCGATGAATCCGGCTCCACCGGTGACCAAAAGTTTCATAAATTACTATCTGTCTCTCCTAGCCCAATATTCGGAAGCGCTATAAAGGCTTTTAAAGGTTCCCGCGTCGCTCCAATAACCATCTAATTTAGCCCATCTGAGTTTTCCTTTTCTAATATATTCATTGTTTACATCCGATATTTCGAGTTCTCCTCTTTGTGACGGCTTAAGGTTTTTTATTATTTTAAAGACTTCGTTGTCGTAAAAATATAGTCCGGTTACGGCAAATTTGCTTTTCGGCTCCTTCGGTTTCTCCTCTATGGCGATTATCTTTTGCGGGTCATTCTTATTGAATACTGCAACGCCGAAGCGTTTTGGATCTCTTACTTCTTTAATAAAGATTAATGCCCCTTCCTTAAAGCTTTTGACCGAATCGCTGATATCCGCATCCGTAGTATTATCTCCAAGGATCACCGCCAAACTATCGTTGTCGGCAAAGCTTTCGGCCAACGATAATGCATCGGCGATTCCGCCATCCGGCTTTTCCTGGTATGCGTATTCTAAATGTTTTAGTCCGAACTCTTTACCGTTTTTTAAAATACCCAGGAAATGACCGACATGCGGGCCGCTGGTAACTATCAATACCTGGTCTATTCCTGCCTTGACCAGCGTTTCTATTGGATAAAATATCATCGGTTTGTTATAAACCGGCAATAAATGTTTGTTTGTAACATGCGTCAGAGGATAAAGTCTGGTTCCCAATCCTCCGGCTAAAATTACTCCCTTCATGCCCCTCCTTCAATTACAAAAAATAAAATGGATAAACCCAGTAAACCGATCAGACTATATTCTATCACAATTCTTTTAGTTAATTCATGATTGATAAAGTGATGAAAAATTCCCCAAAGAACATAAGCAATAATCGTTAAGGTGACGGTTAATTTTTGTAAATTGAGGTTCGGAGAAGTATATACCGTCAGTAAGAAACCGGTTGTAAAAATCGCCAGCAGCGACAGGTAATAACCGATATGTTTTTTAAGTTTTTTCATCACAATATCGCTCCCCTCGCCAATATCAAAATTATCAAAAGTAGAAGCGAAAAGAATATCACGTGATCCAAATTATGACCGACGAAACGAATAATTTTCCTCCTCTCAATCACAATCATATCCAAAATCAATACAAATATAAACAATCCGATTATCATCCTCGCTGACAGAACGGAAAAGGTTGCGCCGTTAACCAAGGGCTGTTTTAATCCTGTGCCTGCGTTGACCGCCAATTTTTGATTTGAGCCGATCTTTTGAACGGCAAGTGTTTGTGAAGCTGTGCTATTAATCGCCTCGCCGACCGTAGGCGTAGGTAGCGCTTGGGCAACCTGGACCGGCTGCGCTGTTTCCTGTTGCGGGCTAACCGTCTTCGTGGCAAAAGTCGTACTGCCAAACATTTCTACTATTAATACCGTATTCTCACCGGTAAGATTTCCTGTTTCTACCGCAAAACCGACATCGTTATATTTAGGTGATAACATATTTTCTCTGTGTGAAGGACTTGCCATCCAGGCGTTTACCACGGCATCGGGTGTAGTATAACCTCTTGCGAGATTTTCTCCGGCATAAATATAGTTATAACCTGCACCTTTGATAAAATCCCAAGGCGTTGTTCCGTCGGGCGCAATATGTGCCCAATAATCCTTTGCGAACATATCCGCAGCCTTACCGGCCGCAGCTTGCGAAAGTTCGCTGTTTAAACTAAGCGGCGGCACTCCTGCCGCCTGTCTATCTTGATTGGTTAGGCTCAAAAGTGCTTCTTGGGAAATATTTGAATAGGTACCTAAAACGGAAGGATAATTGGTTCTCAGAAATGACATTAAAAGCCCTGCCGAAAAGAAAAATAGGGTAAGCGCTAAAAGGATCTTGTGATGAAGGAGTCTTGCTCTATAGTTATTGCTCTCACGCGGCAAAAGCAGGTGCTTGAGAAATCTTGTCATATCTTTTTAATTATATACTGGAGCGGCCAAATCTCCAATCTTCCTGCCATTTACCGGAATTTTAAGTAAATATCCCAAGGCATTAGCAATCGAAATACCCACCCTAAGTCCCGTAAAAGAACCCGGTCCCTCAAAAACTAAGATTTCGCCAAGTGCATCAGGCGATAAATTGTGTTTTCTAAGTAGCTTATCTACAAGCGGTAAAACCGCTTCCGATTTTAATAGTTTGGAATCGGAAGTAATTCTTTCCGACTTTTTACCGCTTAATTTGATCTCGACGTAAATTTTTTTATTGTTGGAAGTATCGATTTTTAAAAAATTCATGTATCCATTGTAATACTAACGGCACCCTGACGCAAAATTTTCCAAGGTTTGACAGTTGTGTCGACCACCGTTGATACCCCCTTTAGATTACACTTACCGGGCAAAACATAATCTACTAATTTTGTTAATTTCGGATTCAAATCATTAAAGTCAAACGGAGTGTCTTCCCCGTGAAAGTTGGCCGACGGACCCAAAAGTCCGACTCCCAAACTACGAATAAGCGCCAGGGTAATCATATGATTTGGCATTCGAAGACCGATAGTTTCCCCTCCTCCTCTAACCAATCGGGGAATCTTATTTTTTTTGCACTTCACCACTACGGTTAATGCGCCCGGCCAATACGGACCGATAAGCTTATCCTCCACTTCATGCGGAATATCAAAGGCATAACTTTTTGCCATACTTACCCCGTTAACCAAAAGAGGAACAGCTTGATCATGCGGCCTCTTGCGTATACCGAAAAGTCTCTCTATCGCTTTTTTGTCATCGACCCTGCAACCGATACCGAAAGCGGTGTCGGTGGGAAATATGATTATCCCGCCACGGTTTAAAACTTCGATTGCTCTGTTAAGATCATTGCTCATAGCGCACGACCGTGATTCTTCTTTTATCGTTTTTCAAATCTTCGATATGAACCTCAATTCTTCTTGCGGGAAGCATAGTTCCCATCTTCTCCGCCCACTCCAGCGCAACGATAGAATTTTTATCATTTATGAGCTGGTCTATCCCTGTTCCCAAAAGATCTGCGTTATTTTGAATCCTATAAAGATCTACATGGTAAAAACTACCATCGTCTAAAGCATAGCTTCTGACAATTATAAACGTCGGGGACATTATTCTTCTTTTTATACCTAAACCCTTGGCCAATCCTTGAATAAAAGAAGTTTTACCGCTTCCGAGCTCTCCGTAAAAAGCCAGCACATCGCCGGGGTTGATTTGTGAAGCGAACTTTTCGGCAAGTTCTTGGGTTTTTGATACGCTATTGGTCAGATATATTACTGTCTCCATTTTTCCTCGCCTTAAGATAATTATCTATCTTGGGATAAAAAATTACTATAGCACACAGTGACATAAATATTATCCCCAAAAAAATCAGAATTTTCGAAATAGCTTGTTTATCCGCTGCGGAAAATAATTGTAGGCTGTTTCCGGGGGAACCCGTGTCGGACGGGATAGAAAACAAACTATTGGTATTCTGACTTAAAACCTGTTGTTGCGCGGGGTTTATGACCGCTGAGGTCGTTGCGTATGGAGTGGGGGTTATGGTCGATTTGGGAGTCGGCGTAACCGTTAGCGTGGGAATAGGCGTAAGGGTCGGGGTCGAAGTAGGAGCGGGCGTCGGTGTCGGGGTGGGCGTAGACGTAGGAGTCGGAGAAGGTGCGGTCAGTGAAACATTAACAACATTTGACCAAGTGGCACTTGAACCGTTTTCGGTATATCTTCCCAATTCGAGGTCATATGTACCGGATCCGGTATTGTTAAAATTTGGATCGTCGTTTGCCACCATTCCCTGAACATTACCATACCAGGAGCCATCCGAAAAAGTGGTTATCGTCAAAAACTTCGTATAATCAATCGGCGAAGGCGTTCCATTGTACCATTCGGAACCATTATAGGTAGAACCGAAATAATTTGTCGTTCCCGTTTGCGCCAGGACAATTCTTAACCTATAAATAGTATTTGAAGACAAACCGCTCATGGTTGCAGAAATTGTAAAACTTTGATCAATGTTTATGGATGAAGGATAAGTAGTAATTGTCGGGGCGGAAGCGATGGCAACCTGATCGGAAAAGAGTAACCAAAATAAAAAAACGAATGCAAAAATTTTAACTGATTTCATTAATTTTGATAAAATTTCCTACATTCTATCAAAATCCATTAATCTTATAAATCGCGAATATGCTGCTTAGCGAATATTTGCTGGTAAACGGAATCCTGTGCCCGTTGGGCGTGAACGGGTCGTTCATCAAATAATTACCTCCGTTATAATCGGTAAGAACTACGAAATGCGTATCGCCGTTTGAATACTGGATCCCTGCCACCACCGGTCTTCCGTTTTGAAGTTCACTGTCGATTACCGATTCCACTCTGGTTGATGTTACACCGTCTGCCGTGATAGTAAAGTTTAAATAAGCCGGGTAATATGATGCAAAATTAGAAGGATTGGAATTGATCGTTTGTGGGGTGACATCTCTGTGTCCGTAATGAGTATATACCATTGCCATTGATGTGACCAGACAACCGTCACTGGCCAGAGTATATTCGGTACCGTTTAATGAGTTTCCTCCCCACTGACTGTCCCTTTGGTTATAATAACATCCCCAATCGTCACATACCGTTTGATTACCCAGCAGCGAAGCTCCTCCCTGGCTTTGGGCAAATCCCGAAAATCCTGCCAATTGAGCTTTCGCCTGTGCAAGCAGCTGCTGGTAGGTAGCTTCGCTACCCTGCGTTTGGGTCAGGAGGTCCTGTTCTGCCTGTTTCTCCTGATTGAGTTGATTTGTCTGCTGCTGTAGCTGCGTTTGCAAAACCATCAGTTGTTTTTTTTCATTCTCGAAAATATTTTTCTGGTTTGAATAATCAACTTTTGCCTGCTGGGTATCATAAATTAATTGCCTGTCATGTGCTTGCGCAAGCTTTAAATAGTTTAGCCGTTGCAAGAAATCCGAAGCGCTGCCCGACGTTAACAGAATCTCCAGCGGCTGAATCGTTCCCACTTCATAAGTAGCCACAATTCTGTTCAGCAAAACTTCGATCGAACTACTTAGGGCATTTTGCAGACTGGTGATTTTTTTGGAGGCGGTGTCAATGTCCAAAGTGATACTGGTAATTTGTTCTTCCGTAGCTTGAATCCTTGCCTCCGTTAACTGGATCTGGGTATCCATTAGCTGAATCTGGGACGAAAGGGTTTTTTCCTGACCTTGCAAATCCGCAATTTTTTGTTCGTACTGTTGTATCTGCTGCTCAAGCGAGGAGATATCGGGGGTCGGGGTCGGAGAAGTATCCGAATACACGCTTTTAATAAAAGGCGCAAGCAAAAACAATATCAATAAAAATGGCAGAAAAAGGAATTTTCTTAGACTTAATTTCATAATCCATAACACAAGTTAATAAATGCCGATATTTTTATTTTAAATATCGTAAAACCGCGATAAAACTGGAGATTATCCCCAAAATTATCGCCAGTAAGACCTCGGTTCCCAAAAGCAATAGAAGACCTTCCGTGGAAGCGGGAAGAACCGGTATTCCTTTCAGAAAAGATTCCAAGAAAGGTGTTGCCCACAACAAACTCGAGGTTGCTATTAACCAACCGATAGCGGCTCCGACCAAACCGTAAAATACGCCTTCGGTGATAAAAGGAAGCCTGATATACCATGCGGTAGCACCGATAAGCCTCATTATTTCAATATCTTCCTTCTTTTGTGATATTTTCATTCCGATAATAGTGGCCATGATAAAAATCGATACCAAGGATAGTAACGCGATCAATCCTAAACCGATTTGTCTTATCGCATCTGTCCAGGCGGTTAGGGTTGAAACGACGTCTTGCTGATAAATAACATCCGATACAATAGCACTCTTTTTAAGCATATCCGATATCGAACCCAGATCCTCAAGTCTTACGGTCGATATTTCAAATGAAGCAGGCAAGACATCCGCGGTGACCAGATCCAGAAGCAATGGGTCATTTTTGTTTTGTTGGCGATAAATATTTAAAGCATCGTCTTTTGATACGAACTTGATCGACGAAATTTTACCGGTATTCATCAGTTGGCTTTTCAGAGCGGTTATATCGCTTTGTTTTGCATCATCCTTGAAAAAAGCGGTGACCTGGGGTTTGGATTCGAAATAATTTATTACCTGCGAAGATCCGACCACTAAAAACGCAAAAAATGAAATTACCAAAAACGTTAAGGTCATGATCAGAATTGCCGCCAAAGCCTGATATGGCGATCTTCTTACATTCCTGGTCGTAGTTTTTAGAAATTTCATTTTTTTTGCTCCTCTTCTTTATGCTTATTTAAATTCTTATCCTGTTCCTGTGGTTTTGTTTCCGGAGATTGTCCTTGATGTGAAGCATTCTGTTGTCCTTCTTCTTTTGGTTTTTCGTCCTTTATGATTTTACCCTTTTCAATCCGTATCACTCTTTTTCCCATATTTTTGACGATTTCCGTATTATGAGTCGCCATGATTACGGTTGTTCCGTGGCTATTGATATCCGATAGCAATTTAACGATCTCCCAGGATGTTTTATCATCAAGATTTCCGGTCGGCTCATCGGCAAGTATGATTTCGGGATTCAAAGCCAGAGCTCTTGCGATCGCGACTCGCTGCAATTCCCCGCCCGAAAGCTGCAAAGGAAACTTCTCTTTATGTTCTGTCAGTCCCACCCGAGACAATATATCGTTGGTTGTGTTTACCGCTTCTTGATCTTTTATACCGGCCACATCCAACGGAAGGTAAACGTTTTCAAAAACCGTACGGTCTATAAGTAGTTTAAGGTCCTGGAAAATTACTCCGATTTTTTTTCTTAAAGCTGAGAGCTTATTTTTAGGAAGCTTGCTGATCTCCAGATTATTCACTACGATATCTCCTGTCGTAGGCGATAAATCTTTAATTATGAGTCTGAAAATCGTGGTTTTACCCGAACCTGTGGGTCCCACCAAAAATACAAATTCGCCTCGTTTAATAACCAATGATACGTCTGACAGGGCGAATGTTCCCGTTCCGAATTTTTTAGAAACATTGTTCAAGAGTATCATTACTCAATTTCAATCCTTCCGACATCCATTAACCAACCTGCGACTTGAGCTTTTTGGGTTTGTCCCCATACTTTAATCTTTTGTCCCACATATTTAGACAGATCCACAATCGATGAGGTAAGATAAACATTTTGGCTGTCTCCGCCGGGGCGGACAAGATGGAATGCGCCCTCCCCGTCTATTCCGCCTTCTTTCAAAACCCCTTCGGCGGTATCTTTAAACGTCTGTGTATCGTTAGAACCGATGATAGTACCTTTTGGTGTCGACGAACCGCTTAAGATCGATCCCAATCCGGAAGTTGAAGTATTGGATGACGACTTGCCGGATACCATAAAGCCCGAAATTATACCGACAATTATTACCAATGCCAGTATTACCAATACTTTGGGGGTAAAAGCATTCTTTAGATTTTGCGAATTGAAATTACCGAAATCGTGTATCAAAGGTTGCTCTTTTGTTTCCTGTTTCACATCAGCCAGTTTTTCTACATCTTTCTTCTTTTCCACTTAAACCAATCACCTC
Organism: Candidatus Levyibacteriota bacterium; assembly: GCA_027334565.1. Taxonomy (GTDB): domain Bacteria; phylum Patescibacteriota; class Microgenomatia; order Levybacterales; family UBA12049; genus DAHWUP01. The sequence goes on from DAHWUP010000001.1 coordinate 122,471, forward strand.
CCATAACAATAAGTAAACCATATTTTAGAGGTTTTGGCAACCCTCTTACGCCTCCGTAAATAGCGCCGGATAATATCTTTTATAACTTTCTTAACTCTTCATCGATAAAGGCATCGAGGCCTCCGTCCAGCACGGAATCCGCATTGGAAGTTTCGTAACCGGTCCTTAAGTCCTTCACCATTTTATACGGATGTAAAACGTATGAACGGATCTGATTGCCCCATCCGGGTGTTTTATAGCCGCCTTTTAATTTTGCCTCCTGTTTTTTCCTTTCTTCCTCCTTAAGAAGCCAAAGCTTGGCCCTTAACATCTTCAACGCATATTCCCTGTTTTGACCCTGGTAACGTTGACCTTGTGCCGTAACGGTGATACCGGTAAGTTTATGGATCAGTCGTACGGCGGTCGAGACCTTATTAACATTTTGGCCACCATGCCCGCCGCTTCGAAAAAATTCCCATTGTAAGTCTTCATCTTTGATCACTATGTCGGGGGCTTCCTCGATCTCGGGCAAAACTTCAACAAGAGCAAATGATGTTTGTCTTAAGTTATCGGCGTTAAAAGGTGATTGCCTTACCAAGCGATGCACCCCCGCTTCTCCTTTTAAAAAGCCGTAGGCATAATTCCCTTTAACCTCAATAATTACGCTTTTTAAACCTGCTTCCTCTCCGGGTGTTTCCTCCAATGTCCGAAACTGCCAACCCCTTTTTTCGAAATATCGCGTGTACATCCGGTATAACATGTGTGCCCAATCCATCGCCTCGACTCCGCCCTGACCCGAATGGATCGAGAATAACGCCGGGGCATTATCATATTGGCCGGAAAAATATAAAAGCGTTTCTAATTCATTAAGCAGTTTTTCCGCGGCCTGATATTCCTGAGACTTTAACAGATTGGCCAGTAATTCGGCTTTTTCCACTTCATCCTGAATAATCGAAAGTTGTTTCATTTTCTCCGATGCCTGTTTCTGATCTTTCCAGAAATCCGGATGGAGAGATTCCGCTTCAATTTCCCTGATCTTTTTTCGTTTATCTTCAATCCCGAATTTTTCTATAACCTTATTTATTCTTGCCGTCAACTCCTCCATAATATTAAACAAACATTGTGACAATCATTGCAAATGCAGCCAAAAGCATTCCCGCGAACGTGAGCCAAACAAGGGTTTTTGAAATAATACCGCTTTTATGCTCACCCATTATACTCTTGTTCTGCGCTATTTTTGCTATTAAAAAAATTAATGGCACCGCCACAACACCATTTATCACTGCCGTAATGACCAGCGCTTGTATAGGATCTATTCCGACAAAATTTATCAAAAGCCCGATCAGAGTCGCAACCGTGATAACACCGTAAAATCCATGGGCGCGTTTAAGCTTTAAGTTAAGCCCTTCCTTCCAATTTAATGCTTCCGAAACCGCATACGAAGCGGAACCCGCCAAAACCGGAACTGCTAAAAGTCCCAATCCTACTATCCCGAAAGCAAAAATCAGCTTTGCCAGGAATCCCGAGTGTGGAAAAGTCTGTACAAGCGGCTCTAAGGCTTTTGCCGCTTGCGCGGAAGTCGTGATATCCTTTATTCCGTGCGCGTTTAAAACCGTTGCCACAACAACAATGATCGACCAGGTACCGATTTCCGACGTTATCATGCCTAAGAAATTATCCACTTGAAGATTACGGATAAAATTTTTGGATAGTTTGGGCACTCCGCTCACTTTTTCGATATGTTTTTCCTTCTCTTCCTCAATTTCCTCCGATGCTTGCCAAAAAAACATATAGGGAGAAATTGTCGTGCCCAATACGCCGGTGATGATAAAGAAAAATGTGAAACTAAATTCGATATGAGGTAAAAAAGTGGCCTTAAGCAGGGTGACCCACGGTTCTTTGACCATGAACACCGTAAGGGGATAAGCCAGGAGTGTTAATGCAAGCCATTTTAAAATCCTTGCATAAACCTTATATGATGTAAAAATTTCCAAAATCAACATGATAGCGGTAAATAAGATAGTAAGAAAAGTAAAATTCAAAGGTATGATCAGCTTGGTTGCGGCCGCCATCGCCCCCAAGTCGGCACCGATATTAATGGTATTGGCTATAAGTACCAGTACTACCGATGCATAGGCGATTTTTTGACTATAATTTGACTTAATTACGGCCACTAGGCCTTTGCCTGTTACCGCACCGATTCTCGCACAAGCTTCCTGTACGGCAGTTTGAAGAGGGAGCATGAATAAAGCGGTCCAAAGCTGTCCGTATCCAAACTGCGCACCGGTTTGGGAATATGTCGCGATACCCGACGGATCATCATCGGCTGCGCCGGTGATCAACCCGGGTCCCAGAATCCGCAGGAAGCGACCAAATTTATGTTTAATGATTTTTTCTTCCTCTTCCATTTAAAGTTTCCCGCAAATATTGATGCAGGTTTGCTTTAATTGGTTATTGGGATAATCTTTTAAAGCTTGAAGGTCATGGATCACTTTTTGCACCTGTGGCGAAGAGGTTGCTATATCGACCAGATTTATATTATCGGCTTCATTCTTAATAGCCTTTAACTGGTCTTGGACCCCTTGTCCCACATTGAATTGAGGTCCTGTCACGCCCGATGCGTTTTGGGTGAGTTTTTGGGGTTTATTGTAAGATGTTCCTAAAGAATAATTAAGTATATTGAAACCGATAAATAATAAAATGAAAACGATTATAGCCACAACTACTATTTTTTTCTTATCCCATTCGGATTCTTGTTTTGACGCTTTCGCCTTAGCCTTGTCCATAAAATAATTGTAGGTAAATCATTTATCTTTTGCAAACAAAAGGGTAGTTTATTTTTATTAACAGTTACTTTATAATGGATTGACGATGGGAATCTTTCAGGCTTTAATTCTTTCGATCGTTGAGGGTATTACGGAGTTCTTACCGGTTTCCTCGACAGGTCATCTCATCATGGCATCTGACCTTTTAAGAATCTCGCAAACCAGCTTTGTAAAAGATTTTGAGATCATCATTCAACTTGGAGCAATATTGTCGATTATAGTTTTATATTGGAACAGTCTGTTCAAAAGCATTGAGGTTTGGAAAAGGATAATTGCCGCCTTTATTCCGACCGGTATCATAGGATTATTAATGTTTAAAATTGTTAAAAATTATCTACTGGGAAATTTGTATATCACTCTGGTATCCCTTTTTATCGGAGGCTTAGCATTGATAGCGTTGGAAATGATTTATAAAGAAAAAGAACACCATCTTGAAGATATTTCGAAAATGAGTTTCCCGAAAGCTTTCGCGATCGGCCTATTCCAGTCAATCGCGATAATCCCGGGGGTTTCCAGGTCGGCTGCAACGATCGTGGGTGCCTTATTTTTGGGCACAAAAAGAAAGGCTGCAGCCGAGTTTTCCTTCATCTTGGCCGTTCCTACCATGCTTGCCGCCACCGGACTTGATCTTTTGAAAAGTAATTTTTCTTACTCCGCGGGCGAATGGTTGATTTTAGGAATTGGTTTTATCGGATCATTTATCGTCGCTTTGATCACTGTAAAATGGTTCATCAAATATGTTCAAACACATAATTTTATCACCTTCGGAATCTATAGAATAATTATTTCCTTAATATTCTATTTTATCGTAATAAAATAATTCTTCACTTTAAATACGATGAATACGTTTAATTTGGTTTATGATATTGTTGCTAAAATTCCAAAAGGTAAAGTAACAACTTACGGAGCACTTGCCCGACAAGTAGGTATAAATCCAAGGGTTGTCGGTTTTGCGTTACATGTCAACCAAAATCCCGACCGGGTTCCTTGTCACCGGGTCGTAAATGCGAAAGGAATGATATCGTCGGGCTTTGCTTTTGGCGGGCCTGATGGACAAAAAAGGTTACTTTTAAAAGAAGGGGTAAAATTAGATGCTAACGGAGTTATTGATTTAAATAAATACGGATATTTCCTATTTTGATCCTTTCGCGGTCTTGATATCTTCTCTCAGACTGTCGATCAAAATTTTAACTTCCCTAAAGATTTTATCCTCGATATTTTCGGTATTATTCCATAAGTGAATCCATATTTTGTCATTATCATTCGCCAGCAGGTTGGCTAAAAATAATTTTTTCTCTTTTTCCGGAAGTTCCGACAAAACCAGTTTTATCACGGTTGAATGAATATTGGCCTCAACAAGAGATAGCAACTCTAGCCTTTCCGGGGCCGATAAATCCAACTCTCCCAGATCGATAATTATTTCCTCCGTGCGTATCAAATGTTCGTAAAAATATTTCTGTTTCATAAAGGATTTAACGGTCCCAAGGGAATCGTATCGTTCGGGTCGTCGATAAAAAAATATAATACACCTCCTACTTGCGCCCCGTCGGATCTTTGCAAATAGCTCATTACTTCCGGCGAACCGCCTAATTGTTTCCCTGTCCAGGGAGCAGGGCCGGCATCGGCGATGTCCGCGACCACTGCCCTACCGTTCTGAGGATTGACCACCAACATCTTTCTGTACTTGAAAAATTCCAGGTATTTTTGGGGGTTATTATAAAATCCCGGCGCAAGAAATGTTTGTACTGCAATATAGTATTTTTCCCGGTCAATATCCTTTTGTGTTAAGTTATACTTGGAAGAAGCAAAATAACCCCATCCCCCCAGACCGGGAGCCATACCGAATTGCCAATAATCGTTGGCACTTTGTGAATCCTGAAAATGGGTGAACATATTGTCCCCGGGATATCTTGACAGATGTTGCTCCTGGCCTATCAATCCGTATACACTGTTAAGCCTTATTCCCGAAATTTCAGGTGCTACGCTAATGCCAAAATCCCTGGACAGGATATCGCTAACTTGCTTCTGTTGTTCGATCGTCAACGGTTGCACGTTGTCCGGCAAAACACTCCTAAGGTCGTAAACCAAAAATACTTTTTTATCGGTTATCCTTAGGGCTTGAGCCGAAGGCGTGGATAAAGTGGTCGGTATTTTAACGGCTATCGGTTGGGTCAATAAAAAGAAACCGGCCAATGAACCTATTGCAAGCTGCCTGGAATTGTCGGACAACCACTCAAAAGTCCTTCCGTGTTTATCAAAAATTTCCCGCGAAAGTTCATTGTGTCTTGACTTCCATTTTTCTTTTAATTTTCTATAGCCGGCGCTCGGTTTTTTCATCAGCCTGAATTAATCATAACAAATTCAACTAAAGTTTGGTCAACCGATGAAAATACGAAGTTACCTCTTTTTTTGGGGATTAACCAGATATAAAAGCCCGACCAGAAGTCCTCCCAACACCACGACCAAGACCAAAAATAATCCAAGACTGCTGGAATTTAATAATGTATCCTGATTATTATAAAAAAGCAAGAAAACTCCAAAGGCGATCAATAGCACCAAAAAGGATAAAATTGCTTTAATATTTGCCTCATGCGAATCAAGCGTTGATTTCTTTTTAGCTCTTTTGGTAGGCATAGCTTAAGATCTAGCGAGTATTTGATATAATTTCGCCGTTCTGTGCATCCGGGGCGGATACTGTCACCCTGTGGTTGGCATCTTGCCATATCAGATAATCGGTGTTATATGTTTGCGTGCAGTCCGTTACTGCCGTACCGGCACCGCTTGTACCAACACCGTATTGCGGGTCGGTCGGAAGCGCCGGCATATAATTTGTTACCAACTCTGCGCATAGATCCGCTTGACCCGTACCGTTTCCGACCAATGCCGACGACGGGCTTGCCGGAATTCCCGTAGGTAACGTACCGGCATGATCGGCCGCATACGCACCTACCGCATTTAGAATCTGTGTTATATCGCTTCGTCTCCTGGTGTTATTTGCCTGACCGAATTGTCTGGCAGGATTAATTGCGATCAAAACGATTGCAAGAAGGATAGCTAAAATTCCGATGACAACTAAAAGTTCGATGAGGGTGAAACCTTTTACGTTTCTAATTTTGGGCAGCGATTTCATGTTCTATATTCACATTAGTATAAAAAAAATATTTTGTCAAGAGGGTACTTAGAAGCTAATTCATCACCATTTTACAAAATTAAGGACTTTGTTTAACCTGATTCTGGACACTCGCGGATTCCGAAGAACCGGATACTTGAGCGGAATTGGAAGATTGCAAATTGTTTTCCCCGGTGTTGACCGTTGTGGGAGAAGAAGCCGGTACGTTATTAAAAGTTCTATGAACCGGTCTGGGCACTGCAATAAATGTCGTATAAAACATGTATATTAAAACTAAAAATAAGATTATCATTACCAGCACAAGAATATATAATCTGACATCTTTCTTTTTAATTCCGATAGAATTAGCCACCTCGCCACCCAAACCTATCTTCTCAAGATCCAACATTGAATATTGATCGAACGATTCCAGTTTATTTTCGATAAAGGGAAAGTCTATTTTATTATTTAACTCCGGGTTTGTTGCTTCCAGTATCGTTAATGGGATAACCAAACCCACATGCGCCTTATTTCTTTCCAGACTTTGTTTTAAAACGTTATATAGAATTTTATTTACCGCAACCACTCTGGTTTTTTTGTTAACTCTGTAGGTGTTGCTTAAAACCTCTTCGAATGGAACCATATCAAGGAACTTTTGTGTTTCATCGTATTCCGACTTGGTACTGGTACTGGTAAGTTCTTTTTCAAAAGTGGTATTTTTCGAAAAGATCAGAGTGATATCAAAATCTTCGCCCTTTAAGTTCGGCAAACGAAAAAGTGAAGTGATTAAATGATCCAATTTTTCCCTATTTGCCACCTCCAGATTATTTATGACGTCCGAAGGGATATTCAGTTGAAGCGTATTGGTAACTTTTTTTGTATAAAACAGAAGTTTATTGGAGTCTACAACGATTATTGCAACTTCCCTTTTTGTACCCATCAGTTAACCTCCTTCCATGACTGAATTGTCAACATACCATTATTGTACACTGTTTTAACTTGGATTTGCCTAACCGAATTCTGGTAGGTTCCGACCGCCGTGATGATCCCGCCGCTTGAAGTTGATATCACAACGCTGCCTCCGTTTATATAAAGCGGTTGGCCGGGCGGTGTACCGCTGTATGCCGGATTCCTGAGCATCCGCAAGATTCCTTCTTCGATTCCACTTTCCGCAATGTAATAGGCATATATCCCCTGTTGTGTATCGCTTGAGGCTTGCATGTTTTGAAAGATAAAAACAGCCGCGGCCAAGGCGATCGTCATTCCCATTACCGCTAAGAATAACAATGTCACCAAAGCTTGTCCGGCCTGACTTTCGATTATTTTTTTCATTTTAACGCGTACCTGTCGTAAAGTTAAAATTTTCGCTGTTTACGCCTCCTCTTCTTATAACTTTACTTATGACTGTAATAGAAACGGTGATGGTGCTGTATTGATTACTCGTATCGGAAAGCCTGAAAAAACTTATCGACGAAACCTGGGTATTAATGCTATTTAATTGGTCGGTGGTATTAAGCGCACTGTCATGAATATCCAAATTGCCATTTGAAAGCGAATACGTATAAGTTGTCGCCGGACTCGCAATGACCAGAGTTTGACCCGTCGATCCAGCAGCCGGAGATAAAATCGCGGAAGAAGTTGAGTTTTTTATATCGTAACTTAATTTATTGACAATATAACGTCCGTCCTGCGCGACCGCGGAGGTACTTTGAGACTCCAGTTGGACGTCAAAAACCGCCACGAACAATTGAAACAACACCACTATCAGAATTGAAAAGATGCCCATAAAAATCAAAAGTTCGATGAGAGTGAAACCTTCTCTTTTTTTAAACTTTGAACATAAGTCCCGAAAATGGGATTTAAGGGAACGTTGAAAGTCAAAAATTGATGTCATCATGGCGAATAGTTTATTGTCATATCGTATAAGATCGGTGTCAATGTCGAATCATTCGAGGAAAACGTAGCTATATACTCAAAACAGTCGCCGGGATTAACATAACTACCGCTACCCGTAAACGGGATTTGTGCGGAAATAACGCCGTTCACGGGAGTAAAAAAGCTTCCCGCAGTACCATCCGGACCGATAAATGTATAAGAGGCCGCTGCACAACTGCCGCTTACCGAGTGCGCAACGGCCACCTGTATCCCGATCGAGGTTTGCGCCGGTTGGCTTACATCCGCGTAAATGTGATTAAAGGTAGAAGGCGCGCTCAACTGCAGCGGTGCCGAAGTATAGCTTCCAGAAGAACTGAACTGTCCACTACCCGGTCCTCCCAATACGACCTGGAATTCGGCGGACGCATTATTGGTTAGAATGTAGGAAAAAACTTTTCCGTTGGGCTGCATAACGGACGCGACCGCATTTACCGAAGTAACGCCGGCAGGGGTCATACCGCCGCAGGTAACGGCCTTATCGGGAAAAGTGGTATCAAAAACCTGGTATAAATATGTCCCTCCCGACCCGACAATGATCGCTCTGTTCCTCGGAACCACCGTAATTCCCTTGGGGTTCATTCCGTTGGTCGAATAGGAACCGACGATACCACCTGTTGCTGCGTTCACAACAAAAAAATCGTTACTACCCGAAGAATAAGTGGTGACGATATATACATAAGTTTGTGTGGTGTCAACGTACAAATCAACGCCTGCCAAATTGTTGCCTAAATTTACGCTTTTAGTAACCACCATCGCCGAAGGGGTGGCGACATTGACGATCTGAAGCTGTGACGTGGTGCTGTCTGTCGCCACATAGGCATTGGTTCCGACCACGAAAACCCTTTTTCCGTTTCCCGCTAAAGTCACACTCCCAAGCTGCGGGCGCGAACCGGTTTTTGAACTTACATCAAAACTGACAAGCTGATTTCCCACCGTCACGAATCCGGTGGGGTTTAAAACATAGATGCTGGTGCCTGTGCCTGAAACACCGGAATCAAAATAACCGACATCGGTTAAATTACTGGAATTGGCTATATCTACGGTATGATTTGGCGGGCGATTTTCATTAAAATAAACATAATTTCCTTGGTTTCCAACAAATATACCATAGGCTTTTGCTTCGTTGTTTGAAGCGGGGTTAAGTACGGCGGGCGGACTGGCAAAGGAAACTGTCAATCCGTCAACGGCATCTCCCGAGGCGTTTCCTCCGGTGGTCGTATAGGCAATATTTTGGGCTGCCGTAGAGGTAGCCGACAAGTTTTGCGAAACTCCCTGTCCCGGTAAATTGAATGTTGCTAGCACCCCCTGGGCCGGCTGGCACCAGTCCCCTCCCCCCGCTCCGCCCCCGGCACCAAGCTGGACCTGACCGTCGTTCGGAACGGTACTTCCCGGGGTCGAAACTACGGCCGTACCGCTTAGACTGCCCGGAGAAAAATCCGTGACCGTAGTTTGTATCTGGGAAATATTTTTATGTCTGGTTAAATAAGAGATGCTTGAAACCGTTGTGGCAAACGGAACGTTCCACGACACGGAAACTGTGATCATTTTGGTAGACGGATCAAGCGTGCCTCCGCTCGTTGCAATGTTGCCGTTTGTATCCCTGTATACATCGCCGATCACAATTTGTCTTGTGAAATAAGTACCGATCGATTCGCTCCCGGCGGCCAAAGCCCACGTTGTTCCGGAAATAACCGGATGGAAAGTGCCGTCTGCCAAATTCGTCCAATTGTTGTTATCGATTATTCTTACCGCTTCCTGGGCCTCCTGCAGATACTCAAGCGCCTGCGTTCTTTGCTGAAGCTGTGCCCTTCCGCCCCTGGCAATGGCAAAAGCACCCAACAGGGCAGGGATCAAAATTGCCGTTAAGCCAATGGCAATCAATAATTCTACCAGGGTTTGACCGAATTGTTTTTTTACAAGATACATTTTAATTTTCCGATATGACAATGCCGTATCTATTTACACTTATTGTTTTTGTCTTCGTTCCGTCGGATTCTCCGACCGAAACGGAATTTGCGCCGCTTAGAAACCCGCTCGCCGTGCCGGTGACGGAAGAAAAAATTATACTGTCCTGGGGAAAAGTGATATTTGAAAATTGAAGGCCGGAGTTTAGCATCACCGTAAAATTTGTGCTGTCTGCGGGATTGTAGTAATTTCCTTTGAACAAAACATACCTGTCGGTCTGGAAATATATGCCATAATTCGTACCGCTTGACGTTCCGATGCCAAGCATCGCCTTGGTCTGTTGGGAAGCCATGTCCGATACCAGTGTGTCCGCAGTCGTTCCCACCTCAGACGTCTGCTGCGTGCCTACCAGATTGAACATCGTCATTCCGAATAATGTCAAAATGATTCCCAACACCAGGACTAGCTCTACCAACGTGAATCCGTAACTGTTATTTTTCATTGGACATTTCCGACGGTGCTGATCAATCCGTAAATCGGGCCGATAATCGACATCATCATTCCTCCAACCAAAACGCCGACAACCACCAACATCAACGGCTCCAAGAGCGAAATAAGTGTTTTTAAGGTCGAACTGACCTGATAATCCATAAACTCCCCTATTTCCTGCATTGATTTGTCCAAAGTGCCGGTTCTTTCTCCCGCTTCGATGATCTTGATCGCGAGTCCCGGAAAGGCGGATTTTTTACCCTTGAATGCTTCGGAAAGTTTTTTGCCCGACTGAACGATTTCCTGCGCTTCCAAAATGATTTTCCGCATATCTTTTCGCATTACGACATCTTCTACCAACGTCAACGCCGAAGTAATGGTGATGCCCGAGCTAAGCAGCAAATACATGTTTCTGGAAAAACGGGTCAGATCGATTTCCCGTATCAGAGTCGATACCACTGGTAGGGAAAATAAAATATTGGTAATCCAATGACTTTTAAATTTAATAATTAAATAAACGATCAAAAAAACGAGAAACAAACCGAGAAGAAAAGGTATCGTATCACGAATGAGGATATTTGACATAAATATCAATATTTGGGTCGGTAAAGGCAGCTTAACGTTTAGGGAAATAAATACGGTTGCGATTTTAGGCATCACTTCAACCAAGATCAAAACCATCACTGCTAAAAATAGAAAGAAAATCACAATCGGATAGGTCACTGCCGATTTGACATTATCGATGAATTCCATATCCTTTTGCAGTTGATCCTTCAAGTCGTTTAGAACAACCTCCAGGGTGCCCGCTTCCTCGGCGGCTTTGATGACATTAATCGTTACTTTGTTAAAGGTAGCGGGAAATTTGGAAAATGCCGTTGATAACGATTCGCCTTGAACCAGATCGTCTCTGACCGACTGGATTATCTTTTTACTGTTACCCTTGGAATCTTCCAAAAGCGAATCGATCACTTCAAGGATAGGAATTCCGGCCGAAATCATTGTAGATAAGGTGCTAAATAAACTTAATTTTTCGCTGTTGGAAATTTTTAAATTGCTGGTGCTCATACTTTCTCAACCATGGTCACCCTAAGTACCTCCTCTATGGTGGTCAATCCCTTGGCGATTTTGTCTACCCCGTCCTCCTGCATGGTCGTCATCCCCTCTTTTATCGCTTCTTTAGAGATGACGTCGGAATCGTTTTTTTCGGAGATCAATTTTTTAATGGTTTCGGTCATCTCCAAAACCTCAAAAATTCCGATCCTTCCCAAATAACCCGTTTGATGGCAAAGCTTGCAACCTTTTCCTTTGGCTACGATCAACTCGTCGTTTTTGGGAAAATATTTATCGAGAAGCTCAACCGGAATATTTCTTAGCATATCTTCTCTTTTAACGGTTATCTGAGCTTTGCAGGACTCGCAAATTCGTCTTACCAGTCTTTGTCCGATGATCACGTTGACCGTTGAAGCAACCAAAAATGGCTCTATTTTCATATCAATAAGACGCGGCAAAGCAGTGGCCGCGTCGTTGGTATGAAGTGTCGAAACAACCAAATGGCCCGTCAATGCTGCGTTGACGGCAATTTCCGCCGTTTCGTCGTCCCTGATTTCTCCGACAAAGATTACGTTCGGGTCCTGTCTTAAGATGCTTCTTAAACCGTTGGCAAAGGTCAAATTGGTTTTGACATTAACCTGGATTTGATTGACCCCTTTCATTCTGTATTCGATCGGGTCTTCAATTGTCGTGATATTTTTCTCTCTGGTATTTAAGATTTTAAGGATGGAATAAATGCTGGTGGTTTTTCCCGAACCCGTCGGTCCGGTGGAGAGTATCATTCCGAAAGATTTGTTGATCGCGGCGTTGACCTTTTTAAAATCATCTTCTTTCATTCCCAAATCCAATAAAGAAGAAGCCCGAAAATGCGAAGACAATAGACGAAGCACCGCCTTCTCCCCTTCCGCTATGGGTACTATCGAGACGCGAAGGTCCAAGTTATCGTCATCGACCATCATTCTGATTTTCCCGTCCTGAGCACTTAAATGCTCATCGGTTCGAAGCCTGGACAAAATTTTGATACGGGTGATAATCCTGTCTGTCAATTTTTTATCAAGATACAACATGTCGTGTAAAATTCCGTCGATCCTAAACCTGACCAAAAGGTCATTCTCCTCCGGTTCGATATGTATGTCGGACGCTTTATCCCTGTAGGCATAGGTGATCAACAAATCGACCATTTTGGCAATTGGCGCATCTTCCGATTCGACATTTTCTCCAACTTCTCTTTTTAAAAGGTCGTCAAACGTCTGCTGTAGATCTTTTCTGTAAAGCTGAAGGGTATTCTCAACGTCTCTTCCCGTAGCGTAATATGGGACCACCTTAAGTCTGGTTTTCCGTTCGATCATGTCTATGAGCTCTTTGTTGGTCGGGTCTACCATCGCCAACATCAGTCCGTCTTCGCTTTTGGCGAATGCGACCACCTTGAATTTTCTGGCGATTCTTTCCGGGATTATCGAAAAGATATTTTCGGGGATCGCGGTTTTAGCAAGGTAAATAAACGGATACTTTAAAAAATTGGCTATCAGGATTCCCAGGTTCTCGTCCGAAATCGCATCTTTTTCAATAGCGGCCTCCTGAAGAGGAGTTCTGGCATTTTTGGAAAATTCTTCCAAGGTGGCAAGGGTTTCTTTATTGACTTGACCCGATTGTAACAACAGGTTTTTCACCTGTTCGTTGGACAGTAACATACTATTATTATAGTAGCAAAATCTTGTGGTTTATTAAAGCTGTCAACGGTTCAACGCCGGGTTAGAAGAAATCCCAATACCGCGATCAAAATTCCAATACCGGCAATTCCCGTGCCGATGGCTAAATATTTAAATACAATGTATAAGGATTCCCGTTTTTGGTCACTCGCCATAAAATTTATGATATGGATTCACAACCGAATTATTGCAGAAAAAAGTTCAAATTGTCAAAGTTTACTTCGGTAACCTTAAGACGTGTAAATTAAGCGGACGGTTTTGCATTATCGCATTATATACACCCGGAATTTCGGGGTCGGTCTTATCAAGCACATAAGCGTTGACCACGGCCTGTTTGGCAAGATTAACATTTTTGTTTTCGTACGAAATTATTGCCAAGTATAACCAAAGCTTGGAATCATTGGGAAATTTTTTAAGGCCCTGCTCGATGATCCTTAAGTTATCCTGATAATCACCACTTACCAAAGTAAGTCCGCCCAGGTCTTCATAGACAATGTAATAATCGCCGTACCTTAGCGCATTTAAATAAGCGTCCTTTGCCTTTTGATAATCACCCAAACCGACATACAGTTCTCCCAAATTGTCAAGATTGGAAAAATAAGGATATAAAGCGACAGACCGTTCAAGATGCACTTTTGCCTGACTCAACTTTCTCTGTTTCATAAGCTCCAATCCCAAAACGCTTTCAAGCGAAAACGAATCGTCGGAGGTCATAACGTCATGGGTATACAAGGTCATGTTATCTTCAAAATCCAAACCTCTTATAAAAGTTTTTGCCGAAAGAACTATCAACATAATAAGAATGACTGCCGTGATCCATTTGTTCATTAACCGAATTTTAAAAGCTTCAAGCATCACGCCCGCCATTCCCAAAAGCCCTACCGCCGGAAAATAGAACCAGCGGTCCGCAACGGTTTGATCGAGCGGAAAAATCTGCAGATGGAACAGAATCCCGAGCATTAGCCAACTGACAAAAAACAGATAAATCGTGAGATATTTTATCGAGTTTTTTTTATAAAGCAAATACGCCCCGCCGAAGATAAAAAACAAAAAAATAAAATCAATTGCGATGGGTATGAAAAAATGATCTATGGAGATCTGCCGGTAGATCCACTGATAGGATATCGCGAAACTACCGGGCCAAAAAAAAGTATTTAGATAAAAAAGGACTATTGCCGGTGCGTTTAAAAGTCTTACGAATATACCTAATTTATCGATAGGAGAGTTAGTAGCAGCCGTAAGAAGTCCTATCGAATTCGTCCGAAGAAGTAGATAAATTACGGTTAGGACAACCGACGATATGAAAGTCATCGGAAAATATTTACGGTTGAAAATAAAAAGGAAAATCAGGCTTAAGATAATAAATAGTATTCCGGTTTCTTTGGAAAAAAGTGAAAACATAAAAAGCGGGATAACGTATAGAAGTGATTTTTTCGATTTCATGTTCGAGACAGCATGTACCGCCAAGATCCCGAAGAAAAAAAATAATGTGTCCTGCATCGCGGAAATATACAGGGCCGATTCGCTGTTAATCGGATGCAATAAAAAAACCAGCGATAGTAAAAATGAGTATGTTTTTTTAAAGAAGCGGCTAAAGAATAAGAACAAGATGCAGGTATTTAAAATATGCAGAAAAACTTGAATAAGATGAAAAACAAAAGGATTGGGACCGAACAGACTGTATTCTATCGCAAAGGCCGAGGTTAAAAGAGGTTTGTAATAAACGCCGATCAACCTGTTCGAGCCGTTGTAGAATGTTCCTCCGGCAAAAAATTGCGGGATATTAAAAACCGTATGTGCGCTTGTGTTTTGGACTATTTGCGAAAAATCATCCCCGACAAAGCCGTTGAATAAGCTATTGAAAAAAACTGCAAATCCGAGAAGAAAGATAAAAATGATTGCTTTTTTTGTGGTTAGAGGAAGAAACAAACCTTTAAACGTTACCTCGTCGTCTTTTTTCATGAATTGATACTAACACCGGAAAATTTAAAACACAATGAGGTTAAGGAAAGGAAGACAAATTTAATCCGGGTAATGACACTTTTTGAAATGTTATACAAATAGGATACCACATTTTTACCGTAAATTAATTATTAAAAATTAACATAAGGCTCCGTTCTTTCGAAAGGAGCCCTATGTATAAAATGGGTATTTAACCTTCAGATTTGAACTGAATTTTTTTCGGTTGTAATTTCGGAGACTTAACAAATGTAACTCTCATTACACCATGCTTATAAGAAGCAGTTGGCTCTTGATTGTTATCAATTTCTCCAGGAACAGCCGCTCTGTAAGAAAAAGATTTTACTGAATGCCTGTAGTATTTCCTATTTTTATCTTTTTCCTCTTCCTTTTCTTCACCTCTAATCCAAAGGTAACCATCTTGAAAAGTTAATTCAATATTTTTTGGGTCTATTCCCGGAAGCGCTGCTTCAATATAAACATTTTTCTCATCTTCCGATACCGATAAACCACTTGGGCTTGAAGAGGTAGTTAACCATTCATCATCTTCATTCCAAATAGAAGGTATTCTTAATGATGGAAATGAAAATATATTGCTAGGAACAAGATCAAATGCCATTTCTATTCACCTCCTTCCTGTAATATTAGCAATAATATACAACGACTGCTAATATTTTGTCAAGAGGTTTTGGCAAATTTTAGGTGATTAATAATTTTTGAAATACTATCAATAGAAAATTGCAAATACAATCTATAATTTTCGATTTAAATATGTGACGTTTAATTGTAATATGGTCGCAAAACCTACCCATAAAAGGTATGGAATTTGAAGATAAGCAATCCAAGCAGCGTATGGATAAATTACCCAAATTAACCACAGCAATGACAATAAAACCAAGATAATGTCTACTGCCGCCAAAAAATTATTTTTAAGTCCAAACTGTAATGGAGTAAATGAAAAATTAAATATTAAATTTAGTACAAAAGGTAAAACTAAAACCAATGGCAATTTTCCTGTAGCCACTTGATAAAAAACAAAACCAAAAGATATGAAAATTTGTATGTATAATACCGTCCACACAGGACCAAATAACCAATTTGGTGGAGCCCAACTGGGTTTTTTCAAAGTTTTATACCATTTAAAAGTATTGTTCATAAAAATATTGTAACAAATATTAAATTGATAATTTTCTAATGACTTAAGACAAATCTTAAAACCATATGGTCACCGATGATTACAAACTAAAACTTATAGGAATTTTTATTCAATAAAATATTAACAATTTTGGTAAATTTTATGAGGCTAAGAAAATAAGTCTATGTGGCATTAAAAAGTAGCGATTAGATTGTCAAATCAATCTAATCAATTAGGATAATGACATTTTTTATACTTCTTCCCGGAACCACACCAGCATGGGTCATTTCTTCCCAGTTTCTTTTTACCCGAAGTCATACCTGACGAATTTGAAGAAGTACCGACCGTGTTCGCCGAACCCGTCGAAACTTCGCTTGCCTGGTTTGAACCGGCCGCTTGTTCCGTCACATGCTGATGCTGCTCCCGGGCAGGCGTCGGAGCCTGCAACTGGATCTTGTAAATGCGGTGCACTATCTCATCGTCGATCCCGTTTACCAATTGTTCAAACATTGTGAACGCTTCATTTTTGTACTCAACCAAAGGGTCCCTTTGTCCGTAACCGCGAAGACCGATACCCTGTCTCAGATTTTCAATCGCATCCAGATGATCTACCCATAAGTTGTCTATAACGGATAGCGAAACGAATTTTTCGATTTGTCTGGTTAAGTCCGGGCCGACCTGTTTTTCGCGCTGCTGATAGATGTCGTCGGCAATTTTTGTCAAAAATTCAATTTTCTGGTCTGTCATCGAAATCTGCTCAAGTTGCGTTTTGATCTGTGCAAGGGAATTCTCGTCGAAGGGAATGATGGTGGCAAATTCCGTAACAATCTGCTCAAGCGGAGACTGCAGTGCGTAATTTTCCGAATTCAGCGAAACGCTTGCGGAAATCGCATTGCGTATTTTCTCTTTGATCTCGTTTTCAAGTTCCTCGGACTTTTCATCAGCCCTTAGTACTCCCTGACGCCTTGCGTAAATTATTTCCCTTTGTTTATTCAAGACGTCGTCATAATCTACCAGGTGCTTCCTGATATCGAAATTATACCCTTCAACTTTTATTTGCGCCTGCTCTATCGCCTTGGTCACCAGTGGATGCGATAACGGCACGTCCTCGGGCATATTAAACCGGGTCATTAATCCCGAGATGGTGTCACCGCCGAAAAGCCGCATGATGTCATCGTCAAGCGCAACAAAGAATTGTGATTTACCCGGATCTCCCTGACGCCCGGATCTGCCTCTTAACTGATTATCTATTCTTCGCGACTCGTGTCTTTCCGTACCGATAACAAAAAGTCCACCCAATTTTAAGACTTCCCCGTGGCGTTTTTCCCAAGAGTCCCATTCTTTGGTTCCGCGTTTCTCGGTACCGTCATCGTTTTTCGGCGTTTCACCACCCAAAATAATGTCGACTCCCCGTCCTGCCATGTTTGTTGCTACCGTCACCGCACCTTTCTCTCCTGCTTTGGCTATTATCTCAGCCTCCCTTTCGTGATTCTTGGCATTTAATACCTCGTGTTTTATTCCTTTTCGACGAAGGAGTTCGGAGATTATTTCATTTTTTTCGATGGATGTCGTTCCCACCAAAACCGGTTGACCGTCCTTATGCGCTTTTTCGATTTCCGATGCGACTGCAGAATATTTGGCCCGCGCAGTTTTATAAATTGCGTCCGACAGGTCTTTTCTTATCATCTCTTTATTTGTCGGAATGACAACAACGTCAAGCTCATAGATCTTATGGAATTCTTCCGCTTCGGTCACTGCCGTTCCGGTCATTCCGGCCAAGCGCTCATACATTCTGAAGTAATTCTGGAGAGATACCGTCGCCAACGTTTTCGATTCTTTTTGTATCGCAACCCCTTCTTTTGCTTCGATCGCCTGGTGCAAACCTTCCGAAAGTCTTCGACCGACCATCAATCTTCCCGTGAACTCGTCGACCAATATGACCTCACCGTCTTTAACGATATAATCTTTTTCCTTATGAAAAAGCGTTCTGGCTTTAAGTGCCGCTTCAAGATGATACACCGTATCAAAATCTTTTTCATAAATATTGGCAATGCCATAAATCTTTTCTATTTTACCGATCCCGTGTTCGGTCAAATGCGCCGTTCGTAATTTCTCATCGATTTTATAATCGATTTCTGGAGTTAATTTATCAACCAATTTTGCGTATTCGTAATATTTCTGGGTGGGCGCCTCATCCGGCATGGAAATTATATGCGGTGTCCTTGCCTCATCGATCAAAACCGAATCTACCTCGTCGACGATCGCGTAATAAAACCCCCGCTGAACCAGACTATTTAAATCCTGCGCCATATTGTCCCTAAGATAATCGAAACCAAACTCCGAATTTATTCCGTAAACAATGTCCTTTTGGTAAGCTTCGTTTCTGGTGACCGGCCTAAGGTGCATCAAGCGAAAATCTGTCACCTGGTTGTTTTTAAATGCGGGATCGTAAACAAAAGACTCTTCGCTGATGATCGAGGCGACCGACATTCCCAAAAAATCAAAAATCGGTCCCATCCAACCCGCGTCTCGTCTTGCCAGATAATCGTTTACTGTTACCAGATGCACGTTTTTACCGGTTAAAGCATGAAGGTATAAGGCCGGTGTTGCCGACAGAGTTTTTCCTTCTCCCGTTTTTTGTTCCGCGATCCTTCCCAAAGCCAAAGTTATACCGGCGATCATCTGTACGTCAAAATGTCTCTGCCCGATGGTTCTTTTTGCCGCCTCCCGGACCAGGGCAAATGCTTCCGGGATCAAATGCTCTAACGGTTCACCTTCAGCCAGTCTTTCTTTAAACTCCTGAGTTTTTTTGGGAAAATCCTTGTCTTTTAATTTTTGGGTTTCGGGTTCCAAACCATTTATCTTTTCCAAAAGCGGTAGGATTTTTTGGATCTCCTTTTCGTTCGAATCGAATAATTTACCGAAAATATTTAACATAAAATGCAGATACTACATTCAATTTTATCATAATTTTGCTTAAAAAATCCCCTAACCAAAGGCTAGGGGATTTAAACCAATTGATCAACTGGTAATAATTGGTAATGCTCCAAATTACTTACCAACTATTTCTTCTTCTTCTTTTTCTTTGCCATGGACCAATCACCTCCTTAATAAATACGATTCAACTTTAAAAAAAGATGAATGATAATTAACTTTATCATGAAATATTTTACACGGGTTGTCAAGATTTTTTCATAGCTTCAAATTGATACGTTTAGATTGATTTAAAGACAAAAATTACAGAAGCTATTTTTGCTTTTTTATGACACTTTTACCGATGATTTTTTGCAAAACTTTCGGGATCTCAACCGAGCCGTCCTGCTTTTGATAATTTTCCAAAATTGCTATTATCGGCCGGGTAGAAAATGCGGTTCCGTTTAAAATGTTTACATATTTTTTCTCGTTACCCTCCTGATATTTAATGTTCAGTCGTCTTGACTGAAAATCGGTGGTCGTTGAGGTTGAAGTAACTTCGCGGTATTTATTTTCCGAAGGAATCCATGCCTCCAGATCGTACTTCCTTGCCGCCGGAAAACCCAGATCGCCACTGCACATTTTTACAACTTGATATGGAATTTCTAAAGCTTGCAACAATTTTTCTTCCACAGACAATAAATATTCGTGTTCCTTGTCGTCATCTCCTTCTTTGACAAATGAAACCATTTCGATTTTATCGAATTGGTGAGCTCTTAGAATTCCCCGCGTATCTTTTCCGTAACTTCCCGCTTCCCTTCGAAAACAGGTAGAAAATCCGACATATCTTTTCGGCAGTTCGTCATGTTTAAAAATTTCGTCTTTATGCATCGACACAATCGACTGTTCGCTAGTTCCTACCAACACCAGTTCATCCTTATCCAAAATATACATATCCTCGTCTCCGCCGTTTTCCATATAACCCAAACCCTTCATCACTTCGGTCTTGATCAAAACCGGCGGAACGACCGGTACGAAACCTTCTTTGATAAGAAAATCGAAGGCAAGTTGCCTTAACGCAAATTCCAAAATTGCGGCATCATTTTTTAAAAAATAAAATCTCGCTCCGGAAATCTTTGACGCTCTTTCAACATCGATAATGTCCAAATTTTCACCAAGGGTCAGATGGTCTTTCGGTGTAAACGGAAATTTGGTCGGCGTCCCGATCTTTCGCAACACTTCGTTCTCCGTATCGTTTAATCCCACTCTTACGTCTTTTTTGGCAGGATTAGGAATTTTTATAAGTAAAGTTTGCAGTTCCTGACTTAAACTTTCAGCGGATTTTTCCTGTTTTTCCAATTTTTCCTTTATTTCTTTGCCCCTTTTTATCTGAGATTCGGACGGTTTTCCCTTGAGGTTGTGTGCAAGCGAATTTCTTTCCTCCCTGAGCTTTTGGATCATAAAATCCAGACCGCGCAGCTTGCTGTCGATTTCCAAAATTTGTTTAACGCTGACATTTACGCCTTTATCTTTCGCGCTTCTTTCAATCTTTTCCGGATTTTGCCTTAGAACTTTGATATCAAGCATAAATAAACTACGGATTATGAATTCCGCTTAAATTATATAACTTTTTTATTTTTTTGACCATTTAAAAATTGCTTAAATTTATCAAAAGCCTTTCGCCTGTGGGAAACTGCATTTTTTTCTTCAAAAGTCATCTCCCCGTAAGTTTTATCAAAACCGTTAGGAATGAACACGGAGTCCCACCCATAACCAAAATTGTTGCCCGCTCTCAACGTATCGGAAATTGTTCCTCTGACCTCTCCGAAAAAACAATGGATATCTTTTCCGTCATGATAAGCGATCGCCAGTTTCGCGGTTGCGCTTCGTTGTTTTTCTCCCGCGAGCATTTTTAAGAGAAGTCTGGCGCTTTTTTCTTTTCCGGCTTTTAACATCCATTTGATCAACGGACCGGGGAAATTATTCCAGGCGTCGATATACAATCCGACATCATCTACGAATACCGGCGAATTGATCTTATTGTATGCTTCCAAAACCTTATGTGTGGCAACTTTCTCAAGATCCAACTCCTGGATCTCTTCAAGATCGATATCAACTATTTTTATCGGGAAATCCATAATTTTTTGTACATCGCTTGCTTTTGCTTTATTTCCCGTGATAAATGTCAAAACTTTCATACCCTTAATAGCACTTGAACTTTAACACATTCGGTACTATTATTAAAGCCTCATGAATGCGGAAAAACCACATATCGACAGCGGAAGAGGTCCATCCGACCTACAACAAAGGTTGGACGGAATTGCCACTTTGGCAACTCTTGAAAGAGAAGGTCACCATGCCGATAAATTACTTAAAAAACTGGATCCCACAAGACGTAATCGTATCGCAAGAGCCGTTGAAAAATTGCACGGAGAACTTCTCGCCAAAAAAAATACAGGCTTTCAAACATCTTTAGCCGATGAGACGGCGGAAATGCATGAGGTCGAAACAAAAGACCACCGGCCCCACGAAACTATTAACACTCTAAGAGCCGAAGCCAGAAGAACTTTATCCGCCGGACTACGACACGCGCGTCAAAGAGCGGCACAAAGTTTACCGGAAATTACGGTTTTTACGATAAATGATCCGCGGGTAAACGAGGTACGGAAGAAAGCGTCCGGAGTCGTACAAAAAATTAGAACCGGTATCAAACGGCATTAAACCTCTCTTTAACGAATTTTCTATCCAATGATAAAATAAGCCAGGCGGCTTTCGGTCCGTGATTTTTGCCCAGTAATGATAAATAAATTGCGGCGAATGTATCATTTCCGCTTAATTCCAGTTCCTTGCCCAAGTCGTAAATTCTGGTTTGAAACTCTTCCGCAACCCATTTTTTATTAAGCTCCGCAGCGATTTTATATAGAAGTTTTTTTTGTGCAGCTGAAAGTTTTTTTGTCGTTTCTGGTAAATCTTTTTGTATACTGAATTTATCTTTTTCCGGCGCGAACCGTTCCACCCAAACCCTTGCGTAACCTGCCCAGTCGGTAAGTCCGTTTTTAATAATTTCCTCTTCCATATTGGGCATCTGTACCCATTGCGCCAGAACCGAAAACCGGACATACGGAGGTTTTTCCGCCTTACCCACTTGTGACAGCTCGAAAATTCTTGCCTGATCCTTATCGCCATGATTAAAATAAGCCTGCGCGCATCTTTGGTAATCGTCAAATAAAGCCGGTATTGTCTGAGGATCGGAAGGATCGAAATTTATCTGTTGATTAACTTTAATCCTTACCATTAAAAATCTGTTAAGTTGTGGCGGAAGAATCTGAAGCATTTCTTTTGCGCTTGTCCCGACCCCTCTTGACGACGACATTTTCTTTCCCCCGACCAGAAGCCACTCATAAGTAATCGGATAGGGGACGGGATAATCAATGACATTCTCGCAGATCAATTTGGCGAAATCGTGTGATCCTCCCGAAGACATATGATCTTTACCGGCCCCCTCAACGGTGATTCCGATGGCCTTCCACTTGGCGGGCCATTCAACTTTCCAGGGTAGTTTTCCCGTCATTCCCTCTTTACTGCTAAAAGGCGAAGCTTCCCCTTTGCTTCCACAACCTTTTGTCCATTTTACTTTATCGACCTGACATTCATAAGCGACCTTTTCCCCATCCCAATCGGTAACAATGGTCGTTGACACTTTTCCGCAATTTGGACAGTAAAGCTGGAACGGATACCAATTTTTCGGCAGATCTTTATCGTACAGAGTTTTATAAACCTGTCTGACCTTATCCGCTTTATCCAGAACTTCTTTTATTATCGGGTTCATTTTGCCGCCGGTGTATAAATCTTTGGTCCAGATGATTTCCGGTTCGCAACCCATCGCATTGAAAACATTTTTAAATTCCAACGCATGATAAGACGCAAAATCCGAGAAACCCGGTTCGGGAGATGGAATTTTAAACAGAGGCATCCCTAAATATTTCTCGTACTTTCCACGCGGCAGATACGAAGGGATGTCGTCCATCGGGTCATGATTTTCGAAAACATAGGTAAACTTTGCATTGGCACCTTTATTTTTCAAGGCTTTGAACACCAGATCGTGTACCACGACTCCGCGAAGTGCGCCGACGTGTACTCTGCCGCTTGGGGTCTTCATATCATCCACCCAATACGGTATATATCTTTTTGACTTTAAAATTTCGTCGGCAACCTGATCGGCCCAAAACATAATACCCCTATTCTACAGAATAAAGTTTAAATATAAAAGTCTTTCTGTTTCTACGGTTGATTGCTTTGACTTCTTCTTCGGGTTATTTCTTCATCGATCAGCCTACCGGCTTCAATTATTGCTGGCGTCGGAGTAAAAGATCTTCCCCCGCCGTAAACCTCATCGACTCTTCCTTCTTTGTCCAACCGAAGCCATTGTTCAAATATCGCCATCGCCTCATTCGAAGGCTGACTTAAATCCTCAACGCGCAAACTTGCGCCTAATTTATAGACTTCCGTCATAAATCTTCACCTCCTTTTAAAAAATCGTTTACCTTCTCCCTGTTCTTAAACCCCGTTCATAACCCATACCTCTTAAGATCTCCATCGCTTTTCCGTCTTCGTCCGCTTTGCAAATCACCAATAGGGTTGGTATGTCGTTTTCCGGAGAAAAGAAAGCACGAACTCTTCTGGACGGGCTTGAGTCCGAAGTTTGTACCCCGAATACGGGAGCTCTGTCGCCATCCGTGTGTCTGATAATTTGTGCCTGACTGACCGAACCTGTTTGTAAGAGCTCACGGGCTTTTTGATGGAACAATCTAATTGCTCTTTCCGAATCGCCGTTCAATCTTTGTGCAAGTCTTGCAGCTGCCGGATTTCTTTCGATACCGATTTCCACACGGTGTGCTGCCACACCCGATTCAATTGTTTGAATATCCGAAACTTGCCTTCCCAATCTTCCTTCCATTTTTAGCACCCCCTTTCTGATTTATCATTGTCATTTTTCCACTAAAAAACCCCTCGATTTCGAGGGGCCGCCTTGTTTAAAATTATCGATCTACGCCAAGACAAACCCCCCTTTAGGAGAAGTTCTTCTTGGAATACTTTGCAAATCGATTATCAAACATGATGTAAAACATTATACCAGTGTCAAAAAAATTATTCAAGAACAAATTGTGAAGCTATATTATGTGCTTTCTCTTTTACGTCTTCGCCAACCACCACTTTAACCATCCCGGAGTTTGGTTGACCGTAATATACGGTAAAGCCTAACGGTGAAAGAAGCAATACGGGCAGGACGGCCAAATCCTCCTCCCCGTCGATCACGATAGTTTTTTTACCCTTTTTTAGAATAGCCTGTTTTATGGCCTCAAACAACTCCCAGGTTATTGTACCGGGAGGATTTTTGACCTTTAAAACCTCTTCTTTGTTAAAACCCAGTTCGGAAACGTCGGTATATCTTTTCTCTCTTCGGATTTTAAAATCGATAATCGAAACGAATTGACCGACCCGATGCTTATTGAATTCAAAAGACGTGTGGTCGCCGACCACTATTGTTTTTTCCGGTTCCAAATCCTGCGGAATATCTTTATATATTTCTCCCCACGGATTTTGGAATTCCATCCTTAGACTTTCCGGCAATACAAGTTTTTTATTAATCCATGTAGGGCTTACGTACAGTCTCCCGTTCCTGTCTATTTCGCCGTTTCTAATTCTGGTTGAAGATATTATTCCTCCGTCCTCGGCTTCAACCAAAGGAGAGATCACGATTTCAAGTTCGGTAAGATTATTCTGCCTTCGCACGTCGTTTATTTCCATAGCCGTTTCTCTGGTATGAGGCGTCACCAATATCACGTCATAATCGGCCGAAACCGTCAGATATGGCTCATACGGGTTGTCTATGGATACTATTTCCACCTTGGCTTCCGTTCCCGAAGATTCCAAATATTCCTCTACATATTTTTTTCTGGTATTAAAATCCTGAATTCCGTTATTTTTGAAGTTTCGTACGTATTCATCGCTGGTAATTCCCAAAAGGATGTTATCCGAGAGATCCAAAGCCTTATTCAATAAAGTTTTATGTCCCAAGTGAAACAAGTCGAATGTACCGCCGAAAACCAGATGTTTAAACTTCCCCATAAGTGGATTTTATAGCACTTTTAGTTCTTTTGCTACCCCCGCGAAGGCCTTTAATCCCAAATCCAGATCTTGTTTAGAATGCGAAGCCGATGGAATCACCCTGATCCTCGCCTTTCCTTTTTGAACCATCGGAAAAACGATCGGAGTGGCAAATACATTATTCTTGAAAAGTCTGGCGGAAAATTCGCTTGCCAGTTTTTCGTCTCCCAACATCACCGGTGTGATCGGCGACTGCGAATTCCCGATATCAAAACCCAATTTCTTAAATTCCGTGCGAAGATATTCAACGTTACGCCAAAGTTTTCTTACCGGTGCATCGGAGTGAAGTAATATTTTTATCGCCTCTAAAGAGGCCGCGGTATCGGGAATTGACAATGCTATGGAAAACAATCTTGGTCTTGCTCTCAATTTAAAATAATCAATTAAAGTTTTTCTGCCGGCGATATAACCGCCCATTGAGGAAAAAGCCTTGGATAAGCTGCCTACTTCGATGTCGATTTGCCCTGCTAAACCGAAATGGTCGACAATCCCTCTTCCGCCTTTTCCTAAAACTCCTTCACCGTGCGCGTCGTCAACCATCATCAGCGTTTTGTATTTTCTCGCAAGTCGGACTATTTGGGGCAACGGCGCCAAATCTCCGTCCATGGAAAATACTCCGTCCGTAACAATTAAGATAACCGGCATTCCCCCATCGGACCTTGGTTTTTTGGCGATTTTTACAGCCTGCTTAAGCTTAACTTCCAAATCTTTTACGTCACCGTGTTTATAGATGAATTTGTTGGAAACTTGAGAAAGGCGGATCGCATCGATTATCGAAGCATGGTTCAATTCGTCGGAAATAACAATATCTTCCTTACCTAATATCGTTTGGATAGCCGAACAGTTCGCCAGGTATGCGCTTGAAAAAACCACTGCCCCGTCGGTCTTTTTAAATTTGGCGATCGCTTTTTCGAGCTCAAGATGGATGGCATGCGTACCGGCCAAGGTCCTGTATCCCGTACCGATTCCGTACTTTTTCACCGCTTCGATTGTTGCACGCCTGATCCTTTTATCTTCGGTTAAACCCAAATAATGACTTGAACAAAAGTTCAAACGCTTCACTCCGTCGATCGTCAGATATGGTCCTTGCCCCGAATCGATCACTCTGGGAGAAGTAGCCGATGACACAATTTTTTCCAGCTGTTTATAAAAGGCATTTAAATTCATGGTACCAGCAATATCTTACCGCATTCCCCCGATTTCATCACTTGCATCGCTTTTTCAAAATCTTTTAGCTTAAACTTATGCGTAATCATTTTTGTTAAATCGACCTTACCAGACGTTAACAACTTACTTACCTCAAACCAGGTATCCCAAATTTTTCTTCCGAAAACTCCTTTTACCGTCAATTCTTTATCGATAAAATATTTTCCCAGATCCAAAGCGACTTCCTGTTTAGGAATTCCGAAAACAATCATTGTTCCGGCTATGCGCACCGCTTCAAGGGCGGTTTGAATTGCGTTTTCATTTCCCGACATTTCCAATACAACATCCACTTTATTGCTATATTTTCCGGGTAATTCTGCGAATACTTCGTCAGCGCCCATTTTTCGACCCAATTTTCTTCGATATTCACCGCGGTTTAAAGCGATTACTTTTTTTGCCCCATAGGCTTTGGCAACCGCAACCGCACAAAGACCGGTCGGACCAAGCCCTGTGACTAGTACAGATTTTCCTTTTACATCCGCTGTTTTAACCACATGCACCGCATTACCCAAAGGTTCCTGCGAACTCATCGCCTCAAGCGGTATCCTTTTATCGTTTTTCCAGGTCGTACGTATCGGTATGGTCGCGTATTCCGCAAACCCGCCGTTTCTGCCAATACCGAAAAGTTGCATGTTCTCGCAGATGTGTTTATTTCCAATTTTACATTGTTGACATTTGCCGCAATAGATATGGGTTTCCGATGATACCAGATCGCCTACTTTGATTTTATTCGGATTTTGACCATTGATCTTAACTACTTCGCCGACGATCTCGTGCCCTACGACGATCGGAGGTTCAATATGCAATTTTGCCCATGAATTCCAGTCATAGATATTAATGTCGGTCCCACAAATAGATGCCAGTTTTACTTTAACCAAAAGTTCGCCTTTTGCCGGTTCGGGAATTGGAATTTCTTTAACACTGATGCCCTTTTGGGGATTCGACTTAACTATCGCAAGCATTCTGTTTGACATAAAATGGTGGTTGAAATCTTTGGAACAATTTTAATTCAAGGAAGCAATCGTATACACCACTGTGCCGGCAGGTGCTTCCACTTCAACTTTTTCTCCAACCTTTTTACCTATTAACGCTTTTCCAAGCGGGGACTCATGGGAAATTTTCTTTTCATGGGGATCTGCCTCCCATTCACCTACAACTTTAAATACCTCTTTCTTACCCTTGATAGAAACCGTAACGGTAGATCCCAGTTTTACGACGTCTCCGCTTCTGGTATGCGAATCCTGGATCAGGACCGCTTGCTTAATCAGTTCTTCAAGCTCCTCGATTCTGCCGTCTATGAAAGACAGTTCTTCTCTGGCCGCAACATATTCGGCATTCTCGGACAAATCTCCCATGCTCCTTGCCTGCGATACTCTTTCCAAAACCTCGGGTCTTTTGGCTTTGGTAAGCTCTTCGTGTTCTGACCTTAGCTCCTCCAAGCCTATTTTTGTTAGATAAATCTTTTTTGAATCCATATGTTAGCTTTTTAAAATAAAATTCCCCATAGCTAAGACTAGAGGGAATGATTGATAAATTCTACGTCTAAGCATGATATAGTATATAAAAAATTTTGTCAATGACCTCTAGTACTGTTTCATTTATGTTATGACTTGTACTTGGGGATGTGTTTATTGCCCGTATTGTTGAAGTGTCTGCACCACTTTCTTCACAAAATCATCCGCCGATTGAGGCGCAGAACCGGTAGGCTGCAAATATAGATTAACTACGTCTTGAAGCTCGGAGTCCAGTTGCTGATTCAACCCGTCATCGTAAGTCCCCTCTATAAAAGGCGACGATGCGGCAGTCTGAGCCTGCGAAACAAAAGGATAAACCAACGGATTATTTTTGAGGGAATCGGCCAGGTCCATTCTGGCGTAAGGTTGCCCGAAAGCACTGATTTTTGCCTCCTGAGCATATAGTTTTTGTTCGGTCTCTTTTTCGGATAAATATTTTATGAACAAAAGAGCCTCTTTTTGATGAACGCTCCTGACCGAAACACCGGCCGCCCAATAACTTGCCAGTGTAACATTTTGTCCGGTAAGCTGTGGAACCGGAGCGATCTGAAAATTAAGATTAGGGTTATATTGTTTGATGGCAAAATAGTCGGACGGATAACCGAAATACATCCCCAAGTTTCCCTTGGCGAATGCCAGCTGCGAAGGATCCAGAGTATTATCCCATAAGACATTATCTCCTTTGGCAAACGAGGTATAAAAAGTCAATGCTCCGCTGACCTGATTTTCGGACGCCTGGAAATTATTAAAATCGACACCGTTTTGCAGGAAAAGCAAAGAAATGATGTCTGCGGCATGCGTAACGTTAGAATATGTCCCGATCGCCGCGCCGGCGGTTTTAATGTTTCCGTTGGCGTCCTTAACCGTCATCGCCCTTGCCGCATCAACAAATTCGTTCCAGTTCGTCGGAATATTTACACCGGCCGCCTGTAAAAGTTGCGTG
Source organism: Candidatus Levyibacteriota bacterium (assembly GCA_027334565.1). Lineage (GTDB taxonomy): Bacteria > Patescibacteriota > Microgenomatia > Levybacterales > UBA12049 > DAHWUP01. Next base: position 151,310 of record DAHWUP010000001.1, read on the forward strand.
TTAACAAAAAGCGCCAGGGTATCGGTTTCCAACGGAATCCCGAAGATAGCACCGTTTTTGATCAGATCTTTCTGCGCCACCGGGTAATAGATACTATTAAACTCGTCCTGCGACATGGTCTGACTGGGCAGAGGAAGAAGGTAATTTTTAAGCATCGGATACCAAGTATTATGAAACCAAAAGATATCCGGTCCGTTACCGTTCTGAATTCGTGTGGTCAATCTGTCCCGGTACTGACTGCTATCTTGTTTCACATATTCCACATTAATATACGGATACTGTTTTTCAAAATCCGTGATTATACCCTGCATCACGCTCGGATCCTCAAATAAACCCCAGTACGCCAGGGTGACTTGATTTTGTTGCGTGCGATTTATTCCCGGGAACAGGAAACTGATAATTAAAAATACCAAACCTAAAATTATGAATACGCTGGAAAAAATCTTTAAAAATTTTTTAAGCCTTGAAAACCCTCCGCTTGAAGGCTCGCGATACGTTACGCTTTGGGTAAAATCCGGCGGAGGTTGATTTTGTTTGGTTTGACCACTGTTAAAAACCTGGGAATAGTTTTTAGGCGGCGTTAAAAAATCAGGCGGCGGAATTTGTCCGCTCGGCGAGCTTTTTCCTCCACCCGATCCGGGATTTTGAAAGACGGTACTATCATTTTCCATTTTCTATAGCTTATTTATAGTATAATACCAAATATAAAATATATTCAATGAAGCCGTTTTTTCCGCTTAAAAAATTCAAAATAAAATCCAAAACAAAAATACAACTTCTACTGATATTAAAAATGTCTTTTTGGTTTCTTACGGGTGCTATCCTTACTTTCGCTTTTGTAACCTTTTTCGGTTTCTTTGTTTATGAAAAACTCTTTGACGGGAAAGTGTTCTTGGGTATTTCAGTCAATAATGTCGATTTCTCGGGAAAAACAAATAGCCAGGTCAAACAATATTTTTCCGATGAAAATTATAGTATTGCAAATGTAAAATTCACACTGACAAGCGACTACGGCATCGCTACCGTATCGGCGAAAGAGATCGGTTTTGGATTTGACGAAAATCTTCCTGCGGAACAGGCTTATTCGATCGGACGTTCCGGTAATTTTATAACCGATCTGAGTACGCTGCTTCAGGCATATTTTAACGGAGTAAATCTTCCCGCCATCTACACTTTAAATCGGAATGAATTGGCCGCCTCGGTCAAACCGCTTTCCAACAAAATCAAACAACAACCCGTCAATGCCGTTTTCAAATTCGAAAACGGCAGGGTCACCACATTTCTTCCCTCAAGTAACGGACGCGAAATAAATATGGATCGGCTTGAAAACGCAATAATTTTACAAGCACCAAAGATTTTTAAATCAAATGGGAAGAATATAATCACTATCCAAATTCCGATCACTATTCTAAAACCTGCGATATCTACGGAGAAAGCTAATTCCTTGGGAATAAAAGAATTGATCGGAGAAGGCCACTCTCTTTTTTACGACTCTATCACTTCAAGGATTTATAACATAAATCTTGCCGCCTCAAGACTCAACGGTATTCTGGTTGCTCCGGGAGAGACATTCTCTTTCGACAAGGCTTTAGGCGACGTTTCGGCCTTTACCGGCTACCAACAGGCATATATCATTCAGAACGGGAAAACCGTCTTGGGCGACGGGGGTGGCGTCTGTCAAGTGTCGACAACTTTCTTTAGGGCTCTGTTAAACGCAGGGCTTCCTATTGTCGAAAGGCACGCACACGCCTACCGGGTGGGTTACTACGAGGAGGATTCTCCGCCGGGGTTCGATGCTACAATTTATGTTCCAACCGTTGATTTAAAATTTACCAACGATACCGGAAACTATATACTTATTCAAAGCACCGTGGATCTGAACAATGATTCACTTTCTTTTTATCTTTACGGAACAAGTGACGGCAGAACCGTTACGATCTCGAAACCGGTTATTTCAAACCAGAAACCTCCACCCCCACCTTTGTATCAAAATGATCCCACGCTACCCAATGGTGAGGTGAAACAAACAGATTTCGCCGCCTGGGGCGCCGATGTGTATTTTACGCGGAATGTGACCAAAAACGGAAAAACTGTCATTTATGATAAATTCGTATCTGACTATCAACCTTGGCAGGCGGTTTATCTTGTCGGCACCAAATAATTTGATATGGATAAAATCATTGATTTATCAAGAGCCATAAAATTATCACAAAAATTGAAAAAGGAACATAAGACTTTGGTAATAACCGGAGGATGTTTTGACATTCTTCATGTCGGTCATATCAGATTTTTACGCGAATCAAAAAAACAAGGAGACTTCTTACTGGTTTTGATCGAAAATGACAGGTCGGTCAAAAAACTGAAAGGCAAAAACCGACCCATAAACACGCAGCATGAAAGGGCCGAGGTTTTGGCAGCATTATCAAGCGTAGATTACATCTTGATACTTCCGTCAATGAAGAATAATAATGATTATGACATGCTGATAAAAAAAATAAACCCGAATATCATCACTACAACCAAGGGGGATCCCCAGGCCGTACACATCGAACGACAGGCTAAGATGATCGGAGCCAAAGTTTCGTATGTAATTGGAAGAATAGAAAATAAATCGACGACGAATCTGGCAAGAATAATTTCAAAAAATTTCTAATGAATAGGATTGTAATTTTTATACTGTTATTTTTAATTTTCGCCTGTACCTTATTGGCTATCTTTTTACAACCGGCAAATAAACCGTATGTCAAAGTCGACGGAAAAGAATTCTTTGTGGATGTGGCAAAAACGGACAAACAAAAAGAGCTGGGACTGGATATTTACAATCAATTACCGGTCAGAAGAGGAATGCTCTTCCCCTTTACTACTCCTAATTATTACACTTTCTGGATGAAGGGAATGAAATTTCCGATCGATATCATCTATATAAACAATAATAAAATAGTTGATATATTTGAAAACTTGCCATATCCTAAGACAAGTAGTGAAACACCGGCTATAGTCAGACCGTCGGAAGTGGCAAATTATGTCCTCGAAATAAATGCAGGCCTGTCGCAAAAATATAATTTTAAAAACGGAGATTTGGTACAAATCCATCTATGACAATTTTAGGTATTGAAACCAGCTGTGACGAAACCTCCGCAGCGATTGTTAAAGCCCAAAACAACGATAAAAATGTCACTTTGTGTTCAAATGTCGTTGCTACCTCTCTTTCGCTGCACGCCAAAACAGGCGGCATAATTCCCGAAGTTGCCGCCCGCGAGCAGGTAAAATTCATCATTCCCGTAATCAAGGAAGCATTAAACGGTATTAAAAATCCGGAACAGGATATCGACGCTATCGCCGTTACCATCGGCCCGGGGCTGATAGGTTCGCTTTTGGTAGGGGTGGAAACGGCTCGCACGTTTTCCTATGTTTGGAAAAAGACCTTAATCCCGGTAAACCATCTTTTCGGACACATCTACGCGAATTTCATCGAAGAACGTGCGGAACTCGGAACAAAGGATATCGAGTTCCCCGCCGTTTCATTGATCGTCTCCGGAGGCCATACGGACTTGGTTCTAATGAAAAATCACCGTAGTATCAAATGGCTAGGCGGAACAAGGGATGATGCGGCGGGAGAAGCCTTCGATAAAACCGGTAGACTTTTGGGCCTTCAATACCCTGCGGGTCCCGAAATTGAAAAACTGGCCGGAAGGGTTAAAAGGGATAACTACCGTTTCCCCAGGCCGGTAATCGACTCCGGCGATTTTGATTTCTCGTTTTCAGGCCTAAAGACAGCCGTTCTAAGAGAAGTTCAGAAAATGAAAAACAGGGACGAACAAACAATATCCGAAATTTGTTTTTCTCTACAAGAAGCGGTAATAGATGTTTTAGTTAAAAAAACACTTGATGCTGCAAATAAGTACAAGGTCAAATCTATACTTTTGGGAGGTGGCGTAGCGGCAAATTCCGCGCTTCGCGATAGTTTTGAATTGAAACTAAGTATCCTAGGTTCTAAAACCAAGCTTTTCGTCCCGGACAAAAAACTTTGTACCGACAACGCCGCAATGATCGCAGCGGCCGGATTTTTTAACAGGGAGGAAACCGATTGGAGAAACATTTCCGCCAACCCCGAACTGTATTTTGACTAACATGGTAAAATACTAACATGCAACCAGATCTGCTCATTATAGTAGGAATTATTATTCTCGGTTTCGTTTCCCTCTTTTATTTACTAAATAAAAAGCTTTCCCGGCAAAAACCCGACGAGGCGCTTATGGAATGGTTAAAATCCATGCAAACAACGATCAACAGCTCCTCCACTCAAACCGTAAAAACCCTGCAGGAAAATAGTCGTCAACTGAATGAAAGGCTCGATAATGCGGCACGAGTCATCAAAGACGTTGAAAAAGAAATCGGTGAGATGTCTGAAATCGGCAGGAATATGAGAGAGCTTCAGGATTTTTTAAAAAGCCCGAAACTCCGCGGCAACATCGGCGAACAGGTATTAAAAGACCTGATAGCGCAAATGTTTCCAAAGAACAGCTTTCTTTTGCAGTACGAATTTAAATCCGGCGAAAAAGTAGACGCGGCAATCAAAACCGACGCCGGGATATTGCCGATCGACAGTAAATTCCCGATGGAAAATTATCAAAAAATGGTTAAGGCGAATTCCAAAGAAGAGAAAACCATATTTGAAAAAGAATTTATCAGAGATGTTAAAAGACACATCGATGTGATCGCCAAAAAATATATCCTTCCTTCGGAAGGAACGATGGATTTTGCCTTGATGTATATTCCGAGCGAAAGCGTATATTACGAAGTGGTCAACGAGAACGAGACTCTGGATTACGCCAGACGCCAAAGGGTTTATCTTGTTTCCCCGTCGACTTTATACGCACATCTTCAGACGATCCTCCTGGCTTTTGAGGGTAAAAAAATTGAAACCAGATCACGGGAGATTTTCGCACTCCTTAGAAGCATCCGGATCGATTACGAAAAAATCGAAGAGAACATGTCCGTCTTGGGAAAACATATTAACAATGCCTATTCACAGTTTAGCAATGCTTCCAACTCCGTTTTGACTCTTGGCAAAAAATTAAATACCACCAAACAGCTCGAACAGGATTCAAAACAAGAATAGCCTCATTGTTTGCCAAAATCCTTGTGGTACAATACAAAACATGAAAAGAAAGTTGCAACTTGACGCTTCGCAACTTAGAGCAGTCAATTATAAATCCGGACCACTCTTAATAATTGCCGGCGCGGGAACAGGAAAAACAACAGTTATCACCGAAAGGATCAGACACCTGATAGTAGACAAAAAAATCCCGTCTCAAAATATCTTGGCCCTAACTTTCACCGAAAAGGCGGCATTTGAAATGCAGGAAAGGATCGATGTACTCTTGCCGTACGGTTTTACAAACCTCTGGATTTTAACTTTCCACTCTTTTTGTGAAAGGGTATTACGCGACGACGCTTATGCCATTGGTCTTGATCCCAACTTTCGGCTTGCAAGCGAATCCGAGTCGGTTTTGATGCTAAAAAATCATTTATTCGATTTGGGACTGCATATCTATAAACCGCTGGGAAATCCCACCAAATTCCTGGATGCTTTATTAACGCATTTCTCAAGATTAAAAGATGAAGACATTACACCACGGGAATATTTGCTGTTTGCAAAAAAATTGAAAAACAGTGATGAAAAAAAACAATATCTGGAACTAGCCAATGCGTACCAGCTTTATGAAAATATTAAGGTTAAAGAATCGGTTATGGATTTTGCAGATCTGATATCCAATACTTTGCTTCTCTTAAGGCAAAGGCGTGACATTTTAAAAAGATACCGGGAACAATTTAAGTATATTTTGGTTGATGAGTTTCAGGATACGAATTTTGCTCAAAACGAACTGGCAATGCTTTTGGCAGGAAGCCGGAATAACATCACTGTTGTCGCCGATGATGACCAATCCATTTACAGATTCAGGGGTGCTGCGGTTTCAAACGTATTGCAGTTTAGAAAAAATTATAAAGACGCAAAGGTTGTAGTGTTGACCAATAACTATCGTTCGACTCAGACGATCCTTGACAGCGCATATGATTTAATCCAAAACAATAATCCCAACCGACTGGAAGTAGCGGAAAAAATCAATAAGAAACTAAAAAGTTTTTCGGATACCAAGGGAAATGATATTAAAGTAATCTTTGCTCCAAGAGGCGAAGACGAAGCGGAAGAGATCGCATTGGAAATCAAAAGACTTGAAAAAAATTATGAATTTAAAGACATGGCTATTTTGACAAGAGCCAACAACCATTCTCAAAATATAACCTTTTCCCTGCAAAGACACAGAATACCTTACCAATTTTTAGGACCGGGTTACCTTTTTATGCAGGAAGAGGTCAAAGATTTAGTAGCATATCTTAAGTTCCTCGGTGACCTTTCCGATTCCGTCTCGCTATTCAGAGTTCTTTCGATGGAAATATTTAAAATCCCGATGATCGAATTAAACTTTTTGCTAAACTTTGCCAAGAAAAAAAATTATTCGCTTTTCGAAAGTCTGTTTGACCTTGATCAAAAATTTTTAACCAAAATAACGATAAACAAACTGGAGAATTTTCGAGAAATGGCAAAAAGACACCTTGAACACAGCAGAAAAGAGGGTGCCGGACAAATTCTTTATTATTTTCTGGTCGACTCGGGGCTTTTACAAACTTTTAATGAAATAACTACCTTGAAAGAAGAAAAGGCCGCGCAAAATATCGCCAAGTTATTCGACAGAATTAAAAGCTTCGAATCGGAAAAATCAGGCAGCACTTTATTTGAAACGATCGAATGGATAAACCTGATGCTGGATATCGGTGACAGCCCCAAAGCTGCGGACTTGGATTTAAGAAACGAAAATGCGGTAAGTATTTTGACCGTACATTCCAGTAAGGGCCTTGAGTTTAAAGTAGTTTTCCTGGCAAATCTGGTCAACGACCGCTTCCCCACCCGTGAAAGACCAGAAAAAATTCCTATTCCAAAAAGCCTGGTCAAAGAAAGAATTCCCCAAGGTATCGATTTCCATCTGCAGGAAGAGCGAAGACTCTTTTATGTCGGAATGACCAGGGCAAAAGAGCTGCTTTATTTTACCGGTGCCAAAACATATGCGGAGGGAAAACGCTTGAAAAAACTTTCTCCGTTTGTATACGAAAGTTTACCGAAATTGACGGAAAGTTTGGATGAAAAACAACCGGAACAACTTTCATTAATTAAGAATTTAACATCCTATCAAACCCCGGAAGAAAAAAGTGAACCCCTAAAACCGATAAAAGTTGAATATATCACTTACTCAAATCTGCAGATGTTTGATATTTGCCCGTTGCATTATAAAGCAAAAGTGATTTTAAATATTCCCACCCCCAAATCATTCGTGCAAAGTTTCGGCATCTCACTCCATAACACCCTGTATAACTTTTATAAGCTCGTGCAACGCGGGGAAAAACCGACTTTGGATGAGATGATTAAAATTCTAGAAAAAGAATGGATAAATGAAGGCTATAACAGCAAAAAACACGAACAAGAGAACATACAAAGAGCAGTAAAAACATTGAAAAATTTTTATAAATCGGAATGTAACCCTCCGGTAAAACCATTGTCTCTGGAATTACCTTTTACTTTCACTCTAAAAGGCGGTGTTAAGGTTTACGGCAAGATCGACAGGATAGATCAAAAAGGCAATGGGATCGAAATCATCGATTATAAAACGGGCGAGGACAATCCCAAAGCGGATGTTGCACACGAGCTTCAACTTGCAATATACGCTCTGGCGGCGACTAAGGCGAAAGATGAAGTTTTAAACCGCAGGGCAAAGAATATTACCCTTACTTTGCATTTCTTGGAGGGAGGCACCAAGAAATCAATGACTTTTACCAAAAAGGATTTAGATAAATTCGAAAAGGAGTTATTGGAGAAAATCAAGGAAATCGAAAAAAGCGATTTCAAATGCAGCAAAAACATCCTGTGTAAAAACTGTGAATACAAGATATTATGCAATGCATAATATCATAGCCCCAAAGCTTGAAGGATAAAATTCTTTGTAACGCCTGACATTCCCCCCTTTTGTACCAACAGCATGAACATGCGAATATTTTGATACATATGAACTCGACTTCCGGGATGAAATTTGCTAAAATACACTCGATCTTGCGGAAGGAGAGTTGCTACTGAGTACCGAAAGGTGCTTAGAGGAAAGTCCAGACAGGAATAAGGACGGGGACGGAGCGTAAAGCTCCGGTTAGCAATAACCGGTGTTCCGATTTTTGCCTACATGTGAATCGGAAACGGATTTCGAAATGACGGAATCCGAGAGCAACAGAGACGAGTAGGGGTGAAACGGGCAATCCCACCTGCTGCAACCTCCGAATTGGTGCGTTAAAACTTTTCCTTTAAGGAGTACCAAAAGATTGAGGGCATCCCGAAATAAACGGGGCGAGAACGACCGAATATCGTATCGAGATAGATTGCAACTTATAACCCTAAAGAGAAATCGAATAGGTTAAAAACAGAATCTGGCTTATTACCTTCCGCAACGATCATAATTATTGCGCCTCGTGGTGAGTTATTTTTTCCAAGGAATATTCAAAAATTACCATTAAAATCCCTGCGATAGGAACCGCCAAAATAAGACCCAAGATTCCCGCACTATGCTCACCGGCAATGACCGCGAATAAAATTACCAAGGGATGAAGCTTGGTGATCTTTCCCATCACATAAGGCGTAATAAAATAGTCTTGTATTTGCCTTAAGACAAAATAAATAACTATTACCGCAATTGCGATTTGGAACGGATCCAAACCGAAATTGGCAGTACCTCCAAGATATGCCACTATTGCCGCAACGCCTCCTGCGACGATCGGTCCGATGATCGGTACTATTTCCGCAAAACCCGAGAAAACCGCAAGGATCAACGAGAATTTAACCCCCAAAATAGTCAATGCGACAAACAGTACCAGGGAAACAAAAAACACCAGGAATAATTGACCTCTGAGATAACTGACCAAGACGGAGTTTATTTTACGCAACAGTATATCCAATTCTATCCGGTAATTATGTGGAAAATAGTTCAATATCTTGTCAACCATTCCCCTCCCACCTTGTAAAAAATAAAATGCGGAAAAAAGAAAAATTATGAAACCAAAAATTCTTGAAAACACCTGCGGAAAAACGGAAAATGCGGAAGGATAACTAAAAGTGGATGTCTTTTCCACTGTCGATAAGATGTCTACGACCGTCGGCCTAAGCCAGACAGGCATGTTATTGATTTGATTTTTTGCCGTCATTGTCAGCGCATAAACTTCATGGCGCAGTTCTTGGGTTTCTTCTCCTATCCTCTGTGAAAACAGTATGCCCGTACCGACAAATATAAAAATCAGTATAAGATAGATTACCGCTACGGAAAGAGTTCTCGGAAGTTTAAACTTTTCGGAAAAGAAGCTTACCACGGGATTAAAAATATAGGCAAATATCGCTGCGATAACAAAAGGAGTAAGGATAGCCCTTTCAATAAACAGAAACCAAAGCACAAAAAGACCGATTACGATTAGAAAAACCGACCTTAGTCTTAAAGTCATACCTAAGAGTATTATAACAAATCCTGGCTTATAATACTTACAATTATCTGACTGCTTTCTTTAAGGTTTTGCCAGGGGTAAAGCCTGGAGCTTTGCGAGCCGCAATGGTAATTTTTTCTCCTGTTTTAGGATTTCTTCCCGGTCTGGAGGCTCTCTTTCTTACGGAAAATGTTCCAAATCCGGTTATCACTACCTTTTCGCCTCTTTTAAGTGAATCTCTGATTCCGTTTAGAAAAACGGTAACCGACTCTCGTGCGGCTTTGTTGGTCAGGTTACCTTTTTTTGCGACCAGTTCAATAAGGTCTTTTTTTGTCATTAAATTCACCTCCTCCCGGGCCGATGGCCTGTTTTGATTTAGGTTAACAATACAATGTAATCAAATAGTTGTCAAGAGGAATCTTTTGGATAAATTCTATATTCCGCTTCATCAAGAACGTTTCCGGCCAAATTGATTTTTTTATATTCGTCTTCGATTACACCGCCTAAATACTCCGCGATCTTTCGGCTCGGGATGTTTCTTTTATCAACCGGATATTTAATATATTGGTAGGTAATATTCTCATCGATCCAATCCCTTAATCCTTTGACCGCCTCCCTGCCGTACCGATGACCGTGTGCTTTCTTTTTTATCCAGATACCCAATTCCGGCCTGTTTGAATTTAGTTTCGATGCGCCTGCGTGCCCTAAAAATTCATTGGTCTCTTTATCCAAAATTGCTACCGACAGTTCTAAACCGGATAGCATACCTTTGACCGCGGAATCAATAAAATGCAACGTTTCATCCATTTGTGCCGCCGGCTTTGGAAACATGTAAATGGAGATTTCGTCGGTAAATTCATTAAAAATTTCCGTAGCATATTTTCGTGAGGTAGGTACAAGTTTTAATCTGTCGGTCGTTATGACAACTTTTGTTAAATCCATATAAAAATTATAACAAAAACCGATTATGAAGAGAATTCGCTGGCGGTAGCCCTAAATTCGCGGATGGCGGTAACCTTGATCTCCCCGGGAACCGCTTGTGATTTTGCGACTTCGTCTCTAATTTTTGTGGCCACCACGGTTGTTTGTTCGTCGGTTAGCTTGCCAGGATCGATGATGACCCTAAGCTCTCTTCCGGCTTCAAATGCATAAGCATCCTCAACTCCCTCGTGTTTTTTGGCTATTTCTTCCATCTCCGTCAACCGTTTGCCGTATTCTTCCACATCCTCATATCGGGCTCCCGGTCTTGCACCCGAGATCTGATCCGCAATATGCACTATCACCGACTCTACGGACGTGAACGGTTTATCTTCATGGTGCTCCGCGACGCAATTTACTACCGGTTCGGGAATGCCGTGTTTCTTAAGAAAATCAACTCCCAAAGTGACATGACTTCCCTCGCCTTCCAAAACTTTCCCGATATCGTGGAACAGACAGCCGACCCGAACTATGTTTACGTTTGCTCCAAGTTCTTCGGCGATATGCACCCCGATCTTAACATCTTCTAACGTATGAACTATCAAATTTTGTCCGAATGAGGTTCTGAATTTAAATCTCCCCAAAACCGAAAGCATGTCTCTTGAAAGATTGAAAACTCCTGCTTCGTGAGCCAGTTTTTCCCCTTCCTCAAACATAATTTTTTCGACTTCCTTTTTGGCCTCTTCAACAATTTCTTCGATCCTAAACGGCTGTATCCTGGTATCTCTGATAAGTTTTTCAAGCGAACGTCGGGCGATTTCCCTTCTTACCTGGTCAAATGACGAAAGCCTGATTACCCCTTCTTCATCCAAATCCACATCCACTCCGGTTGCCTGCTCAAAAGCCCTGATATTCCTTCCCTCTTTCCCGATTATCCTGCCTTTGATTTCTTCATCGGGGATCTTGACCACCGAAACGGTGTATTCCGCAATGAACTTCAAAGCACCGAAACGCATACTGTCCAGAAGTATTTCCTGAGCATTTTTATCGGAGGTTGATTTTGCCTCATCTTCTCTCTCCTTGATGATCTTGGCAACGGCTTTCGCTTCGTCCATCTCAAGCTGTTCGAACAACTCTTTTTTTGCCTGTTCTTCGGTCAGGCCTGAAGCGTTCTCCAGTTTTTCGCGATATTTTTCTTTCAGCTCCTCAAGCTTTTGCCTGTCTTGTTCAAGTTTCTCTTCTCTATCGAGAAGCTTTTTTTCCAGTGCTATTAAATCCTGATTGTTTGCCATATCGTATTTTTTTAAGACAAAAGAAGACCCAAATTAATGGGCTGACGGATAAGATGAATTTTGCAAGAAAAATCTATCCATATCTTTCCTTTTGTTCATTCAATTATACTATTCTTCCAAAACCCGGTCAATAACATCTTTAACGGTATCCCAGTCAAAACCCCTTGAAGCCAAATATCTCCCGAGTTTTTCGCGGATTTTAAATTTCTCCTTATCGTGTATCGTCCTTAATTTTTTTTCTGCCAATTTGAATGCACTTTCTTTATCCTGCCCACCGCTCTTGTTCATTGATTCATAATTCTCTATTATATCTTCCGCAATTCCTTTCATCTTAAGCTCCGATTTTATGATACGCCATGACCGGGGCTTAATTTCGGTATGTGATCTGATCCACATCCTGGCAAATTCTTCGTCGTTTATAAATTTATCACGCTTCAGGCTTTCGACAATTTTTTGTGCCGTCAAATCGTTACATTTCTTCCTTTTAAGGTAGCCACGCATCTCTTTTTCGCTACGCTGTCGTAAGGACAAAAACCTTATGGAGGATTTATAGAATTTATCGAATTCTTCCATTGTTCGGAACAATTACTATTCTTTCGAGTCGTGGCTTTCAACTCCGACCTCAACCTGCGCCGGAGAATTCTTACTTTTGGTCATTATCTCTTCGACAATTCTTTTGGCAATTTCGGGTTTTTCTTTTAAATATAGAATTGCTGCCTGCTTTCCTTGCCCAAGCATTGTTTCACCGTACCTGAAGAACGCCCCGGATTTTTGCACAATTCCCATTTCAACTCCGACATCCATAATTCCGCCTTCCCTTGAAATTCCGGTATCCGCCATCACGTCGAATTCGGCAATTCGGAAGGGTGCGGAAACTTTATTCTTGACGATCTTGGCCCTGTGCCTTGAGCCGACCACTCTGTCGCCTTCTTTAAGGCTTTCTATTTTGCGGATATCGATCCTGACCGACGCATAGAACTTTAGAGCCAAACCGCCGGTAGTGGTTTCGGGATTCCCGAACATCACGCCTATTTTCTGTCTTAGCTGGTTGGTAAAAATTACCACGGTTTTGGACTTTGATATGACGGCGGTTAGTTTTCTTAAAGCCTGCGACATTAACCTTGCCTGAAGACCGATAATCGCATCGCCCATTTCGCCTTCGATCTCGGCGCGTGGCACCAATGCGGCTACGGAATCAATGACCAAAACGTCAACACCGCCCGAACGGATCAGCGACTCGGCGATTTCCAAAGCCTGTTCGCCGGTATCGGGCTGCGAAATCAACAACTCGTCCAACTTTACTCCGATCCTTTCTGCCCATAACGGGTCGAGCGCATGTTCGGCGTCGATAAACGCGGCTATGCCTCCGTGCTTTTGTGTCTGTGCGATAATGGATAGACAAACCGTAGTTTTTCCCGAGGCTTCGGGTCCGTAGATTTCGATTACCCTTCCTCTTGGCACTCCGCCTACACCAAGTGCTAAATCCAAAGGAAGGCAACCCGTTGAGATCACCGACACGTCCAGTTTTTGTCCGATATCGCCAAAACGCATTATACTGCCACGGCCATACTGTTTTTCGATCTGTTCCATCGCCAGCTTTACAGCTTCCATTTTTTGGGAGTTCTCTTCGTGGTTCACCGGAGCAGATTTTTCCGTTCTTGTCGAAGCAGCGCGCCTAGCCATAACTAATAGCCCATTCTAATAATTTTCTATAACGATTTCAATATGACAAAGTGTATCAGAATGTTTATTTTTGCCGTGTTTGTAAGCAAAATCACATAACCTTAAACGTGTATTTATTATCATGAGCGGCAATGAGAAAAATATATTTGTTTATGATGGTAAGTCTTGACGGCTTTTTTGAAGGGTTAGACCACGATTTAAGCTGGCATAATGTCGATTTACAGTTTGAGAGATTTGCAAATGATCAACTTCAAAATACCGGATCAATTTTATTCGGGCGCAAAACCTATGAAATGATGGCCGGTTTTTGGCCAACGGAAAAAGGAGATACCTCCCCTATCACCCAAAAATATATGAACAGCATCCCTAAGTTTGCAATTTCACGAACACTTAAAAAGGCAGACTGGATCAACACAACGCTTATCAATAAAAATATTAAAGACGAGATTAACAAGCTGAAAAACGAAGAAGGAAAGGAAATCGCTATTCTGGGCAGTAACAATTTGTCTGTCGGATTACTAAAACTCGGGTTGATCGAAGAAATAAGAATAATGTTAAATCCGGTGGCCATCGGCAAAGGCACTTTGCTATTTCAGGGACTAAATAAGTCCATCCGTTTTGAGCTTATAAGCCTTCGCAAATTTTCTTCGGGAAACGTTTTACTGATTTATAATCCGCCACATAGCCGTATTGCTTAATATCGGCCTGCTGTCGGGGAGCCGAGAATTGAACTCGGCCCACACGCACCCCATGCGCGCATTCTACCGATAAACTACTCCCCGATAGCAAATGAATTATATCAGAAAATCAGCCGTTATTTAGATTAAACCTGGAATAATATTTTATAATTTGCTCCTTTTCTACCCAAAACTGATTCAAAAAGCGTAATTTTATTTACTCTTTCTCTCCAACCGATCGCTTTAAACTTTATATCCTCCAGCTTTTTACCGTCTTTAAACCGCGCGACAGTAATATGAGCCTTGAACCCAGTTTGGTTTCCGTGAGGGAACATTCCTCTTAGACTTTTTAAAAGTTTAAAAATTTGTACGGGTGGGTTCGAACTTTCTATCCAGATTACCTTATTTTTGAAATTAACATTAAACTTATCAAAAACCAACTCACATTCTCCAAATTGAATTTGTTTTAAAAGCGCAACGGGAAGTTCGGTATTTTCTTCATACCAGGGAGGGATCAGGGTAAGATGTAAATTATCAGGTTTTATGAATCTGACTTTAAGCTTTTTATTTTTTTCCTGCCATTTCGTGATCTTGCCGGAAAGCTTTTCGGATGATTTGATCCCGATAAATACTCTTGTCATTATATATGAAACTCGAGTTGACCGTTTTTGAAAGTATAGGTTTGAAGCCTGATATTGGAAATTCCGTCAATAAGTCTTAAGGCTTCATCCTTTTTTCCCTCGGGTACGATCAGATTGAGCAAAACACCAAAACCCGCGAAATGTTTCCATTCCTCAAGCTCCTCGGATGTCACGGTCTCCTCCGTTTCAACCTCCTCAACCAAATACAGGTTGTTATTCAGGTCCATTACCACTACGTCGGGAAAATACGAGCCGGCGACGGAAAAATTATGTTCATCTCCGGGATTTTGGTAGGCGCGGACATCTCCCCGCTCTACCCAGGTTTTATAGGAAGTACGGACAATCAGATCGTGTTCTCTTTGCTTCTCCTCGCTTCGTTTACTCATCCTGTCTATATTGTACCAAAACTAAGCAAACGATACCTTGTTATAAGAGTTTCCAAAAAAAATGAAATTATTGTTCAACGGGAAATCCGGCATTTACCCAAGCATCATATCCGCCTGTCAAATCATTTACATGCGCAAAACCTTTATTCTGCATTAATTGCATTGCGTTTTGGGAACAGCTGTCCGTCCGGCAATAGATCAGGAACCTGGTTGTTTTATCTTGGGCATCAAGATAATCGGAAAAATTCTGTGTTTGATTGAAATCGACGTTTTCCGCACCGGCAATATGGCCCTGGTCATATTCGTCCCGGGTCCGGATATCTATCAGCTTGGAACGGTTTTTGGCAAGGTCGGCGGAAAACTGTTGTGGACTTAAATGCGTGAATGGATTTTCATAACCGACAATTTGATCATTTATTTTTAGTGTTCCGTGTAAAAGAATGTTTGATTGAATAAGTGCGGCGGCAATCAAAACTACAGCGATCAACAAAATAAATGCCGTTAAAATTTTTCGCATCAAAGTTACCTAAAAGTATAACACTTGACTATTGTATTAGCAAATGCTAATATGTTCTATATGGCATATTCACCGATAGACGCGTTATCCAATCCCGTCAGAATAAAAATGCTTTGCTGCTTGTCAAAAAAAAGTCGTTGTGTCGGCGAACTCATCAGCATATGCGGACTTGCCCAGTCTGCCGTATCACAACATCTTATTAAGCTTAAAAAAGCCGGTCTGGTCAAGGCAAGAAGAAGCGGTAAATTCATTTATTATTCTCTTACCGACCAGAAAGTGGCCAAAGTTGCCAATCAATTAAACGTTTATTGCAAGGAGGTGAATTAATGAAACCAATAAGTGTTAAATTATACTCTACTACTACTTGCCCTTTTTGCATGATGGAAAAGGCTTGGCTTGAACAGGAAAAAATAAAGCATGAAGTTTCATACGTAGACGAAAATATCGACGAGGCAAGAAAAATGGTAGCTAAAACCGGACAAATGGGTGTCCCGGTAACCGAGATCAGATACGAAAACGGAAAAGAAGAATATGTAATAGGTTTTGATCAACGCAGGCTGTCTCAAATCCTTAAAAACTAAGGAGGTGAAAAATATGTTTGGCAAAAACGAAAGTGATGTTGACAGAATAATCAGAGCCGTCGTCGGGTTATTATTGGCAACGGCAAGCTTTATGTATTTAAGCGGGTGGTTACAAATCGTAGCTTATGTGTTAGCGGTCATTCTGCTATTTACGGCTATCACGGGATTCTGTCTGATTTATAAATTATTCGGAATTGGTACGCTAAAACAAAAAAGTGTCTAGGATTTCGGGAAGATCGCCGAAAACGGAGGACTTTCCTGATCCCTTTTTGACAAAAAAGGTTTAGCATCGGTTTGCCAGTTTATATTTAGATCCTTATCGTTCCATCTGACGTCTTTTTCCCTGCCCGGCGACCATTCTTCGTCGGTGATATACACGTAATCGGCCTCCTCGCTTAAAACCAGATATGAATTTCCCAGTCCGGCCGGAACAAATAGGGCCATCCTGTTGTCATCTCCCAGCATGAATGACTCGTACTTTCCATAATTTGCAGACTCCGTTCTACAATCCACAATTACAACCTGGACCTTACCTTTAACCACATAAATTATCTTGTTCCAGGGAGCAACATGGATCCCGCGCAGTGTATTTTTGGTAGAATGCGCATGATTCACCTGTTTTGGGATGAAACTTTTGCCGGTTTCTTTTCCCAGCGCCCCAAATCTCAATACCTCTTTAAAAAATCCTCTTTCATCCGCATGGGCAGGAGACTCGAGCCTAACGATACCCTCGATCTTTGTTTCCATGAAATGATTGTAGCATTTTTCTTAAAGATTTCCACTCGGGAAATCTTCAAGTATTATTGCTATAATAAGCATCGTCTCGAATTTTTATGTATACATTGCAAGAATTTAAAACTGTTTTTGACCCCATCCTGAAGGAATTCCTGGACAAAAGAATAAATGAATTTTTGAGAAATACAACCGATCCTTTTGTCAGGGACTTTGTATTGTATTCAAAGACACTGTCTTTAGCCGGTGGAAAAAGGATCAGGCCTTATATTGCTTACATTATGTATACGGCAAGTGGAGGGAAAAATACCGAGGCGGCATTAAGATTATTTGTCTGTTTTGAAATATTTCATATGTTTGCCCTGATGCATGACGATGTGATGGACAAGCAGGACAAAAGACACGGGATTGCCACGGTTCATGCCTATGTTTTGGAAAGATTGAAAGAAAATGACAGGACCGGCGATTTGGAAAATGTCGCAAAAGCACAGGGAATTCTGGCGGGAAGTCTGTTCTTCTCATGGGCAATGGAATTGTTCCTGGATGATAAAGAATTTCCCGGTAAAAACCTAAAAATCGCCCATGATTATTTTTATAAAATGGTTGACGAGGTCTGCTTGGGTCAAATATTTGATATAGACACCACCTCAAGGAAAGTAACCCCCGAGGAACTGGTAACACAAAAAACCATACTTAAAACGTCTCGCTATACATTCGTAAGACCGGCACAAATCGGCGCGCACTTAGCTGATCCCAACAACAAGCTTGACGATTACTTGGAAAATTTAGGAACCAAGCTCGGTATTGCGTTTCAGCTGCAGGATGACCTGCTCGATATAATCGGTGATACAAAGAAGCTTGAGAAAAATATCTTAAGGGACGTCGCCGACAGGCAAAGCACGTTTTTTACCAATTTTGTATTACATAAGGGCAGCAAGATGCAAAGGGAAAAATTTTTGCATTATTTCGGCAATGAATTAAACTCCGGTGAACAAGAAGAAGTGATAAATATTTTTACCGAATCCGGTGCGATAGACGCAGGTAAAAAATTAATTTTACAAAACCTTGAAGAAGCCAAAAGACTAATCAATATGGCCGATTTGGGCAACGATTATAAAAAAACGTGTTTGGATTTAATTCAAATTATGCAGGATCGTCAAAATTAGCGTCCAACCTTCGGTTTTGGTATAATCTAACCCTGTTATGGTAACGGAATCTCCGCAATTCAATTACGGCCAGGTACCCGAAATTCCTCCCGGATTTAATGTGCAAGAAGTATTTGTGGCCGGGAATAGAGGTACCTGCGGAGGGGTTGAAATGACCCTTGCCGCCGTAAGTCAGATCATGGAAGTTGTTCCGCAAGAAATTCCCATTTACGCAACAAACACACCGATTAACTTTCCCCAGGCTTTTGAACGATATGGAGATCGGCTTAAAATTGCAGGTGGAAATATTTCGGATGTTCCCGATGGCTCTATACTTATAGTATCGGCGCATGGCGCACCCCCAAGTTTATTTGATGAGGCAAAATCAAAAAATCTACATGTAATAGATGTCACCTGTCCAATCGTGACCGAAGAGCAAAAGCTAGTTAGAAATACTGCCGCGAAAGGAATTCCGATTGTCTATCTTGGAGAAGAAAATCACCCTGAAACCATTGGAATTAAAGGCCAGGTCCCAAAAGGCGCCATCAAAGTTTTCGATCCGAATGAACCGATCCCCGAAGATGAACACATTCCCGACGGAGCAAAGTTATTTGTTAAAACGACCAATGATCCGGCCAGGAATGAATTAAGAGCAAACGAACTTAAGGAACGTGTAGGCGAACTCGACGACACAAGAATCCTCCCCTGCTATGCTTTAAAAAACAGATATGCCGCGGGCAAACCGCTCATCGAAGGTGTGGATTTATGGATGGTGGTAGGTGATATATCAAGCAACAACGCGAGAGGGTTAAGAGATATAGAAGTAAAGGGACCGGCGGGGGAAGGAAAATTAATACCGCGTATGCTTGTCGGAAAACCTCAGGATATCGATTGGGAAATGTTTACGCCTTCGGTAAGAAAAGTCGGGGTCACGGCGGCTGCTTCGGCGCCAGAAGAGTTCACGCAACGAATATTGAATGAATTTAGGCGCTTAGGCGTAAATGTGATAGAATTACCACAGGTATTACCCGAAATGCCAAGAACATTCAGATTACCCAAAGAACAATTGGAGGCGTTAAGACAAAAATATGCGGACTAATTAAAAATTATGAACAAATATTACAAACAAAAACAGATCATTGCCAGAGTCAATAAAAAGGGTGAAATAATCGGCCGGATCGAAAAATGGGAGGCACATAAAAAAGGCATCTTACATAAAGCTTTAACCGTCAGCCTGATCTATAAAGATCATTATGTGATCCAACATAGAAAACATATTGCCTTCGACGGAGTGTTTGACATAACTATTTCGTCACATCAGCTTTATATAAATGATAAACTGCAGTCTACGATCGAAGCCGGTCTTGACTGCTTACAACGAGAGTGGAACTTAACTGCCAAAGATTTTATCGGAAAACCTAAGATTTTGGGAGCGGTCTATTATAAAGCAAAGGATGAGAAAAGTATTTTTACCGAACATGAGGTTTGTGACATGGTTGAAGTAAAATTAAAAAGGCTGCCCCAACCGAATTTCGATTTTGCTTACGGTTATTCGCTGGTAAAAAAAGAGGAATTACTGAATAAAAACAGCAGGATCTACGAAAATCTCGCCCCGTGGGTAAAGGTTGCGATTGCAAAAAAAATGATTTAATATTCAATCACTTATCATGATACTTATCAAAAGAGTTTATGACTCTCCTTCCGGAAAAGACGGCTTAAGAATTTTGGTGGACCGGCTTTGGCCAAGAGGATTATCGAAAGAAAAAGCTAAAGCGGATTTGTGGTTAAAAGAAGTAGCACCGTCAGACAGCTTAAGGGAATGGTTTGACCATAAAGATTATAAATGGGAAGAATTTAAAAAGCGATATTTTGAGGAACTTAAAAACAAAAAGGATGTTATCCAACAAATAAAAGACCGGAAAGGAACGATTACTCTTTTATTCGGAGCGAAAAATCTCCAATATAATAATGCCGTAGCTCTAAAAGAATATCTAAAAAAAGATTGAAAATTTAACTACCTCTTCGGGCTTTGTTTCTTTCGTCTTGCCTTACCGCCCATTCCGACCTTTCTTCGTTGTCTGACCCTCGGATCTCTTGTCAAAAAACCTTTTTTTCTTAAAATTTGTTTGTTCTTTTCATCGATTTGAGACAGGGCCTTGGATACACCGTGTATGAATGCTCCCAATTGACTTTGATTACCGCCACCTTCGACCCTGGCGGTAATGGTGTATTTACCTAAATTATTCGTTATTTTTAACGGTTCTTCAAAATAAGCCTTGGCCACCAAGCCGCTAAAATATTTGTCAACCGGCAGGTCATTGATAAAAATGTCTCCTTTTTTAACGGTCAATGTCCCTGCGGTCAGTGTTTCTTTTAAATCTTTATAAAGTCTGACCCTTGCGACGGCTTCTTTTCTCTTTCCTTTGGTGAAAATATAATTTTTATCTGCCATAATTATTTCTTTTTCCCCTCGTCGGATTTACCGTTTAAAGATTCCTTTTTGAATTTATCCTTATAATTATGTTCCTCGTTCGCGAAAACGTAAAGCCTTTTAAGCATCGATGCCCTCAGTCTATTTTGGGGAAGCATTCCCGAAACCGCATGTCTTACTATTTCAACCGGCTTCTTGGCCCTCAATTCCTGTAACGTTTGCTGTTTAAAACCTCCGGGATAACCCGAATGCCTGTAATACTTTTTTTGTGTTTCCTTCTTGCCGCTCACTTTGATATCTTTAGCATTTATTACCACCACGTAGTCTCCCATATCCAAATTCCTGACGAAATTGGCTTTACTTTTTCCCATCAAAAATTGTGCGATATCCGATGCGCTTCTGCCTAATATTTTATTTTTGACATCAACCAAATGCCAATCTCTTTTTATTTCGCTTAATTTGGTCGAGTTTGTGTTTGCCATATCTATTTTTTAGCTTTCTTAACTACCCTTTTTGCGGGTTTTTTCGTTTCCTTTGTTTGTTTTTGAGTTGTCCTGGCGGCAGATTTTCTGTCGTTTCTTTTTATTCCTTCCACGGGAACTATTTCCATCTTATCCACCCACTCGATCAATACCAATGGTGAATTATCACCGAATCTTTCACCCAAACGTACTATCCGGGTATAACCTCCCTGTCTTTGGGCAAACCTTGGACCAATTTCTTTGGTCATTTTTTCAAAAGCCTCTTTTGATAAGCTTTTTTGTAAAACTGCGTCTGCTCCTTTTTCCAAATGTTTAGCTTTGGTCACCAGTTTTTCGATTTCAGGTTTGATTGCTTTTGCTTTAGCCTCGGTGGTCTTGATGCTTTCCTGTAGAACCAGAGACGACATCAACGCCTTAAAAAGCGCCGTTCTTTCGTTCATGTCCCTCCCCAGTTTTCTTCCGTATACATTTTTTTTCATATATTCCCTACTTGCTCCAATACTAAAAAATCTTAAATCTCAAAACTATCTTGGTTTAACTTATTAATTTGAGATCTAAGATTTTGAGATTATATCTAACTTTGAAGACTAATTCCTTTTTCTTTCAATTTTTCTTCGATGATTTCAATTGATTTCCCGCCCATATTACGCATGGATATTAAATCTTTTCTCGGGACTTCCAGAAGTTGTCCGATGGTCTCGATTCCGCCGTTTCTTAAGGTGTTATATATTCTGGTCGGAAGGTCCAGCTCATCAACGGTCATTCTGAGTGTTGCCTCAGCTATTCCGGTTAAAACAGGATTCGCATCCTCAACGTCGACTTCTTTAGGCTGATATATTTGACGGAAATAGGCAGATAGTATCTTTGCCGCTTCGTCCAACGCCTCTCTGGGCTTGACCACACCGTTGGTCCAAATCTTTAGCGTAAGTTTATCGAGGTTTGTCTGTCTTCCTACCCTGGTTAGCGATACTTCAGGAATAACCCTTCTAATCGGTGTAAAGACCGCATCTGTCGCCAGCACACCTAAGGTTGAAATTTTTCTTTCGTCCGCCAACGAATACCCCATTCCTCTTTCAACCGTTAACTCCATATCCAACTTTGCTTTTTTATCACTTAAAAATCCCAAATAATGGTCTTTATTTACTACTTCTACGTCTTCGGGAAGCTCAAGGTCGGCCGCCGTAATTTCTTTGGGGCCTCTTACGGATAATTTGATCGTGCTTTCGGATTTGGAATCCAACAGTCTTAAATTTAACCCTTTAATGTTTAACAGTAGATCGACGACATTTTCCTTTAAGCCCGGGATCGTTGTGAACTTGTGTTTTGCACCCGATATTTTTACCGAGGTGACAGCTGCCCCCGGGATAGATACCAATAATACTCTTCTTAAAGCGCTTCCCAAGGTATGACCGAATCCCGACTCCAATGGTTCGATGACGAATTCACCGTAATCCTCGGTGACTTTTTCCTCTTTAATTTTAAACGTAGGCTCAACCATAGCTTAATATTCTACCATTATCTTGAATAATATTCAATAATTAGCTGCAGATCGAACGGAACCTGCATATCGCTTAATTTAGGCAGCCTGACAAGCTTTCCCGAAAAAGCTTTTCTCTGCAAAAAAGGCAAAACTTCGGTCTCTTCTTTAGCCAATTCCAGGACCTGAGGATTGTTCTGTAGTTTTGGCGAAAGACTTATTACGTCATCAACTTTCACCTGATAAGAAGGGATCGAAAGTTTTTTACCATTTACCAAAACATGGCCGTGGGAAACCAATTGCCTGGCCATAAATCTGGTTTTGGCAAAGCCAAGTCTGTAAACAACGTTATCCAATCTCGTCTCAAGCATCGAAATTACCAATTCTTTGGTGTCGCCTTTTCTCTTTTGAACCGTTTGAACGGTTCTTTTGAATTGTTTTTCCAAAACGCCGTAGGTGGTTTTCGCTTTCTGTTTTTCGCGGAGCTGTAAACCGAATTCGGAAAGTCTTCTTTTTCCTTTTTTGCCGTGATCACCGGGAGGGATATTTAATCTTCGCAACAAACTTTGCGAAGATTTATCCAATAGATTTACCCCCTCTTTTCTAACCAGTCTGTGTTTTGGTCCGGTATACCTGGCCATTAAATTCTCCTCCTTTTCTCAGCTCTTGGACCGTTATGAGGGATCGGGGTTAAATCGGCGATCAATGAGATTGAAAGACCGGCAGATTTGATTGCCCTTAACGCGGCATCCCGTCCGGCACCGGGTCCTTTGATATAAACGTCAACAACCTTGATTCCTTTTTCCAGCACTTTGCTTGCGGCTTTTTCAACCGCGGTGGTTGCCGCAAAGGGAGTCGATTTTCTGGTGCCCTTAAATCCGGCGGCTCCTGCGCTGCTCCAGGCAACGGTATCACCCGCTTCGTTGGTAAAAGTTACCAACGTGTTATTGAAAGTCGCTAAAACATATACTCGTCCTTTTTCGGTCAATTTAAGGTTGGATTTTTTAACTTTTGTTTTGGTCGTTTCTTCTTTATTTGCCATAATTTATCAAACTTACTCGGATACAAGCCCCATTTTGGCTGCTACCTCTTTTTTGATCGCTCCGATAGTAACTCTTTTACCGCGTTTGGTTCTTGCATTCGATTTGGTCCTCTGGCCTCTCACGGGAAGGTTTCTGCTATGCCTTAGTCCCCTGTAGCTTCCGATCTCCTTTAACCGCTTGATGTTATCCTGAATTTCCACTCTTAAATCACCTTCAAGCTTATATGTTTCCAGTACTTTTTGAATATTTTTTTGTTCCTCCTCGGTC
This sequence comes from Candidatus Levyibacteriota bacterium, assembly GCA_027334565.1. Lineage (GTDB taxonomy): Bacteria > Patescibacteriota > Microgenomatia > Levybacterales > UBA12049 > DAHWUP01. The sequence goes on from DAHWUP010000001.1 coordinate 175,152, forward strand.
AATGCTTTGATTCTTTTTGAAGGTTCAACCCCTGCTTTCATCAGCACTTCGCCGACGTTTCCACGTCCGATACCAAAAAGGTAGGTTAAACCTATATCCACTCTTTTTTCGTCCGGTAAATTTATTCCCGAAATTCTCATATATTTAAATTATCCTTGCCGTTGGTTATGTCTCGGATTATCACAGACAACCCTTAAAACCCCTCTTCTTTTTATAATTTTACATTTTACACATCTTTGTTTAACGCTTGCTTGAACTTTCATAATTAAAACCCCTTCGGTTATTTGCCTCTATAAACTATTCTTCCCTTTTCTTTATCATACGGTGTCATTTCCACCTTAACTTTGTCTCCCGGAAGAATTTTAATAAAATTCATCCGCATTTTACCGGATAAATGACAAAGAATTATCTGACCGTTTTCAAGTTCAACCCGAAACAACGTGTTTGGAAGTGATTCTTTAACCACTCCGTCCAATTCTATTGAGCCTTGATGAGCCATATATTCTGTTCCGGCCATCGATGAACGGCCGAAACCATAAAAATATAAATCCTAAACCACTCTTTAAGTGCGTTTAGAATTTACCCGATTATTATATCAAAGCCGGCCAAAAAGAGCAAACTAAATAATAAAATTTGTTAAGGCAATTAAAAAACCTTTAACCCCAAATCAATAATTTCTTAGGGTGTAAGTAACTTCGGTCCCTTGTTCGTAATCGCAATTGTCCGTTCAAAAAGTCCGGAAAGCGAACCGTCTCTGGTCCTCAGCGTCCAACCGTCGTTATCCAGGGTAAGATCCGGATCGCCCATATTATAAATCACCTCAATGGCGATCACCATCCCTTCCTTAAGTTCGGGAGATTTTCCTCTTCGACCGAAGATATACCCCGGTACCTCGGGCTCCTCATGCAATTCTTTCCCCACCCCGTGTCCAACCAGGCTTCGAACAACCGAATATCCTCCTTCAACTTCCACGATATGTTGAATTATCCCGGAAATATCAAAGACGCGGTTACCGACAACAGCCTGTTTGATACTTTCTTCCAATGCTTTTTTACCAGTTGCAATAAATTTCTTAACCTCGTCGGATACCGGTTCAACGACCGTTGTCTCCGACATGTCCGAATGAAAACCGTTATAGTATGCTCCGCAGTCGATTCCGACTTTATCGCCGGCTTTGAACCGATAAGCGGAAGGAATTCCGTGCACACAAACGTCGTTGGTGGAAATACATATCGTATGTTTATATCCTTCGACCTTTTTAAATCCCGGTTCTCCGCCTTTTTCGATGATCAATTTTTCCGCCAAAGCGTCCAGTTCAAGTTCGGAAACCCCCGGCCCAACGGCTTTAATAAGTTCCCACATTGTCTCGCTCAGGATTTTCCCCGCATGTTCCATAATTTTTAACTCTTGTGATGTTTTTAGCTTAATCATCTGACCAACTCCCTTTCTTTTAATTTTTTAATGACAGCAGCAACCGTTTCATCTACCGTTTGACTTGAATTATCCAAAGTCCAATAACCATATTTATCAGGCTTCAGGGGTAACGGGTCCACTTTCCGATGCGAATCTCTATAGTCCCTTTCTTTGACCTCATGCAAAACTTCCGATAAAGTTTTGATGATCCCTTTTTGCTTATATCTTTCGAGACCTCTCTTCACTCTGACTTGGACGTTAGCAGTCAAAAATATTTTTAATTCGGCGTTTGGCAAGACCCTGGTACCTATATCTCTTCCTTCCATGATCACAATTTTTCCTTTCCCGATGCTATTCTTAGCTAATAATTGTTGTTTTTTGACCAGCTCATTTCTAACTTCAGGGTAAACGCCAACAATGGAGCTCCCATTGGATACATCCTCTTTTCTTATCCGTTGTGTTACATTCCTTCCGTTCAAAAAAACTTTTCGGTTATCAATGACTATATTCGCTTTATGCAAAATATTAACAACATTTTTTTCGATATTGACATCAAGCTTATTTTGAATGCAGAGTAGAGCAATGCAACGGTAGGTTACACCGGTGTCGATAGCGCTTCCTTTGAGTTTCTTTGCTAAGGCGGTAGCGATAGTGCCTTTTCCGGCAGCCACCGGTCCGTCAATTGCAATCGAATAACCTTTATTCATAATGTTCGAAAACGGGGTTAATTTAGTCTTTCCAGAATTTCTTTGGTAATTTTTTCTATCGTCTGTTCCCCGTTAACATACATAAGTTTTCCTCTTTCCTTATAATATTCCAAAACGGGTTTGGTATGTTCGTGAAAAACATCAATTCTCTTTCTGATTGCCTGAAGTGTTTCGTCTTCGCGCTCTTGCTCCCTATCCGAGAGTCTCCATAACGCTTCTTTGTCCGACACGTCAAGAAAAATTGCCCGGTCCACCCCGTCTTTAAATTCTTCCGCCTGTCGCAAAGTCCTGGGAAAACCGTCCAGGATATAACCGTTTTGATATTGCGGTTTTGCCAAATATTCTTCGACTATTTCCAAGGTCCTATGGTCAGGAATCAAAAAACCGGCGTTAATGGTTTCTTTGATATATCTACCGTTCTGGGTTTTTTCCTTTGCAAGTTCACGGAAAATATGTCCGGTAGAAAGATAAGGAATATTTAATTTTTTGGACAACAAATTTCCTTGCGTCGATTTGCCGGAACCTTGAATACCGATTAAGACTAATTTCATAATTAATAATTACCTCGTATGGTTTCCAAGCTAACGCCTTAGGAAGATCCTGTCAGATCATCTTCTTTGAAAACCTTCATAATTTCTCATTACCAGTTGCGCTTCGATCGCTTTGATTGTTTCAAGCACCACCGATACCACGATCAAAATTCCGGTACCGCCCAAGATCAAATTCTGAACGTTGGTAAAAAATCTTGCAATAGTGGGGAAAATGGCAATAAGCCCCAAAAACAATGCGCCGGCCAAAGTGATACGCGTTAAAATATAATTCAAATAGCCTGCGGTAGGCGCGCCCGGCCTGATTCCGGGAATAAAACCACCGTATTTCTGGATCTCTTCGGCGATCTTTTTTGGATTAAATACAACCGCGGTGTAAAAGTAGGTAAATCCTACAACCAAAACAAAATATACCACGTTATACAGAATGCCGGTCGGCGTAAACCAGGTACTGATACTTACGCCTATTCCGTGCAGTAACGGATTCTTGGCAACGACCAGGTAATTGGCGATCAGCGAAGGCAGCAAAACCAACGAAACCGCGAAAATGATCGGTATCACTCCCGCCTGGTTCAATCGAAGCGGCAAGTGCGTGGACTGTCCTCCGTACATCTTATTACCACGAACTTGTTTCGCGTAATAAACCGTTATTTGTCTGGTCGCCTCGTTGATTATCACGATCGAAGCAATTACCGCTATTCCCATCACCACGAATACGCCAAGATTGAAAAAATCCTGGGCGTTAACCGTAGTTACGGTTTGCGAAAACGCTACCGGCAGCCTGGCAACGATCCCGGCGAAAATAAGCAGCGAGATCCCGTTACCAATACCCCTGTCTGTGATCAACTCTCCCAACCAAACCAACAACATCGTACCGGCCGTCATGGTCACCACCAAAGAAATCAGGTTTAAGATACTCAAATTCGAAATAATGCCCTGATTTCTTAAAAGCGCATACATCCCTATGGCCTGAAGTGCCGCCAATGGAACGGTGATGATTCTGGTATATTGATTGATTTTCTGCATTCCCGCTTCGCCTTCTTTTTGCATTTCTTCAAGTTTTGGATAAACCATGGTTAAAAGCTGAAGGATAATCGACGCGTTAATATAGGGGTTAAGACCCAAAGCCATGACGGAAAAGTTAGCCAGAGTTCCTCCCGAAAAAACATCAAGCAGGGCAAGGAACTGATTTTGCGAAAAAAGTGCCTGGAGTTGGGCCAAGTTTACCCCCGGAACGGGGATATGAGCAAAAACTCTTGCAACCAGAAAAATCAATGCAGTGAACAAGATCTTTTTTCTGACATCAGGTGATTTTATGCTGTTTCTAAAAATAGCAAAAATTTTATCCATTAAGTTAAAATTTAAATTTACCCTATTCCGATTCCAAGCGGCCGCCTGCTTTCTTTATTTTTTCCGCTGCACCTTTGGAGGTAGGCAATTTAACCGTTAACGGTATTTTTATCGCTCCGTCCCCTAAGATTTTTACTCCGTATACTTTTGCCTCCTCGGGATCAACTATATTGTGGCTCACTAACGTTTTTAAATCAACTGTCGTGTCTTTTTTGAGCAGGTTCAAAACCTTTACGTTAATGATTACCGGTTTATTTTTGAATACCTTGTTTTTACCCTTTCCTCTTCTGAACGGCAACCTTTTTGTGAGCGGTAACGCCCCACCCTCAAAAGATAATGGCCTTGAACTTCTGGCGTTTTGGCCTTTTGTGCCTCGTCCGCCGGTTTTGACCCGACCGCTTCCATGCCCCTGGCCTAACCTTCGTTTTCCCTTCACGGTAGTTTTGGTCAAATTATTTAGTCGCATGTTTTAATTCCCTTCTCTTTTCTTCTCTCTGGTATCTATCCGCCAGCCTTTTCAGTGCCTCCATGGTTGCATAAACGTTGCTCGCCTGATTGTCGGTGCCCAAAACTTTGGACGAGATGTTTTGAATTCCTGCCAAAGATACTACGCTTCTTACGGCACCTCCGGCAATGACGCCTGAACCGGCCGGTGCGGGTTTAAGCAGTACCTTTGCCGCGCCGAGTTTGATATAGAACTCAAAAGGAATGGAACCGTTCACGATCGGAATATCGATGGCATGTTTTTTAGCCAGGGATACACCCTTTTTGATCGCCGTTGAAACGTCACCGGCCTTACCAAGCCCAATCCCGACCTTACCGTTTTTATTCCCTACAACCATTAAAACCGAAAAACCGATCTTGTTACCGCCTTTTGTTTTTTTCGAGACTCTGGAAACCTGAACGATTTTTTCTTCAAATCCGTCCTGCAATCTCTGATTGTCCAAATTATCACTTCTTCTATTCATTTAAAACTTAAGTCCTCCTTCCCTGGCTCCTTCGGCCAATGACTTTATCCTCCCGTGGAATTTATAAGCTCCTTTGTCGAATACCACATTCGAAATCTTTTTGCCGGCCGCCTTTTTTGCAAGCAGCGTACCGAGTGCTTTCGCTTTTTCCAACCTGCCTGCAGTTTTAACGGTCAAATCCTTCTCCGATACGCCCAACAAGGTTTCCCGTTTGACATCGTCTATGATTTGAGCATAAATATATTTGTTGGATCTAAATACCGATAATCTCGGTCTTTGAACGTTCAGCCTAACTTTAGATCTTATTCTTTTTTGTCTTAACAATTTCGTTTTACTTTTCATGTTTTACTTCGCTGCTCCTGCGCCGACAGCTTTAGCGGCTTTTCCGGCTTTTCGTCTGATTCGTTCTCCTACATATTTTATCCCTTTTCCTTTGTACGGCTCGGGTGGTCTGATTGCCCTGACCTTGGCGGCAGTGTCGCCGACGACGGTCTTGTCTACTCCCGAAATCGATATGATATTTTCCTCAACTTTGAATTGAATTCCCTTATCCGCATTGATTACCACCGGATGAGAAAAACCCAGGGAAAGCGTAAGAGTATTCCCTGCGGCTTGCGCTCTGTAACCTACACCGGTCAACTCGAGTCTTTTTTCAAAACCGTCGGTAACGCCCTTAACAAGATTTGCCAGATTGGCGCGGGTCAAGCCAAATAGGGCATTGGTCAATTTATCGTTTTCCTTAACCTGGGAAACAATTACTTTTTTATCTTTGACCTCCGCCTTAATCCCGTCCGGGATATCAAGATAAAGACTTCCTTTCGGACCGCTTACGCTCACCCTGTTTCCTTGTAACGAAAAGTTTACCTGATCAATCAATTCAATTGGCTTCTTGGCAATTTTTGACATAATGTTACCATATGGCGAAGAGCACTTCTCCACCTAATCCTTTCTTCTGCGCTTCAAATGCCGTCATTACGCCCTGACTGGTTGAAATGATTATTTTTCTCTTTCCCCTTTTGGCGATCTCGGATAATTTTTTGCTCGAAGAATAGACCCTTAAGGACGGTTTTGAAATGATCGTCACGTCGGTTAAAACCGGAATCCTGTTATCATATTTGATGATCGCTTTTAATCCTTTCTTACCGTCTTTGGTTTCTTCTTTGACCTCTTCCAAGAATCCTTCCCTGACCAGCACTTTTGCGATTTCTTTATTAACACCGGAAAAGGGTAAAGATACTTCCCTTCTTTTTGAAAACGCACTGTTTTTTATTCTTATTACAAAATCGGAAACCAGATGATTCATATAGACATTTACCAGGTTGACTTAACTACGCCTGGCAATTCTCCTTTCTGAGCCAATTCCCTAAAACAAATCCTGCAAATACCGAATCTTCGCATGTAAGCTCTTGATCTTCCGCAAAGACTGCAAATATTTTTGTTTCTGGTCGAAAACTTTTGTTTCTTTTTAAATTTAACTACATTCGATGTTTTTGCCATATTTTACTTTCTAAAGGGCATTCCAAGCGCCTTTAACAGTGCATATCCTTCCTTGTCGTTATTTGCCGTTGTCACTATTGATACCTCAAAACCCTGTATCTTGTCAATTTTGCTCGGATCGATTTCCGGAAAAACCGTACTTTCGGAAAATCCGAGCGTATAATTACCGTGTCCGTCGAAGCTGTTGTTGTTAACTCCGTGAAAATCTCTAAATCTTGGAAAAACGATATCAATTAGCTTCTGGAAAAAATCATACATCCTCTTCCCCCTTAGTGTCACCATCAGAGCGATCTCTTCTCCTGCCCGTAGTTTAAAGGAGGAAATCGACTTCTTGGCTTTAACCACTTTCGGTTTTTGACCGGAAATTAGAGCCAAAACCTCGGCGCCTTTGTCCATATTCTTTTTATCCGAAGTGGCATCCTTTACTCCCATATTAATGGTTATTTTAGACAGTCTGGGAACGGCATGAACATTTTTGATCCCTAGCTCTTGCTTTATTGTTTTTAAAATTTCTTTGTTGTATTGATCCTGTAAAGAATTCGTCATTTTAAATTTCCTTTCCGCATTTTCTGCAAATCCTAACCTTTGAACCTTTTAGCAATTTATATCCGACCCTGGTCGGTTTATGGCATTTAGGACAAATCAGTTGAACATTTTCCTCCGGCAGCGGTTTGGTTAAAGTAACTATTTCCGAAGGCTCGGTCTCGCTTCTTGCTTTTAAATGCCTTTTATATAAATTGACGTTAGCGATTACTATCTTATCCTCCTTGGGAAAAACCTTATCTATTTTGCCGGTTTTCCCTTTATCTTTTCCTTTGACTACTTTAACTTCGTCGCCCTTTTTTATTTTCATAAGCTATACCACCTCAATAGCCATACTGGCAATCTTTGCAAATCCCTTATCCTTGACCTCTCTTGCGATCGGTCCAAAGATCCTTGTCCCCCTGGGATTTTTGTCTTTAGGATTATCTATCACTACACCGGCATTATCCGAAAACCTGATGTACGACCCGTCGGACCTTTTGTGCTCTTTTGCCGTCCTGACCAGAACTACCTTCACTATTTCCCCTTCCTTAACCTGTCCTGTCGGTATCGCTTCTTTAACTACACAGTTTAGAACATCGCCGATGTAACCAAACTTCCTTTTACTTCCGCCGAAAATATGAATAACCTGCAGGACTCTGGCGCCCGAGTTATCGGCAACTTTCAACATGGTCCTATGTTGTATCATTATTTAATTACCTCCGTTACTTTAAAAGATTTATCCTTTGACATCGGCTTTGTTTCCGCAATCTTAACCGTCTGGCCCAAAGTTAATGCCAAATCGCCCGTATCCGCCTTGAATCTTTTACTTTTTCTGATCAATTTTTTATATAAAGGATGCGGCGATCTTCGGACGACTTCGACCACGGCGGTCCCTTTCATCTTTAACGAAACTATTTTGCCGTTAAATGTTTTTAACACTATTTCTGCTCTCCTTTCGCTGTCAGTTCAACTTCTTTCAATGCGGTCAAGACCATCGCGATTTCTTTTTTCTTCCAGAAGATCTGTCTGGTATTTTTTAATTTTCTCTGTGTCTGCTCCACATTTAATTTAAAAAGTTCATCGCGCGCGCCCGATAGCATCTTCTCAAGTTCTTTTTGAGATTTTGCGAATATTTCTTTTTTATCTTTAAGCTTCATTTATTTATTCCTCCCTGTCCACAATTCTTGATTTCACATTAAGTTTATGGGATGCAAGAGTAAGGGCCGCATGAGCCGTCTCTTTTGTTACCCCGCCCATCTCGAACAGAATTCTTCCCGGTGCAACCGGTGCGACGAATTCATATACGTCTCCTTTACCCGACCCCATCCTGACTTCCGGCGGTTTCTTGGTAATCGGTTTGTCCGGAAAAATTCTTATCCAGACTCTTCCCCCTCTTTGAGTGTAATGAGTGATCGCCTTGCGTGCCGCTTCGATTTGTCTTGAAGTAACCCAAGCGGTACCCTCGGCCATTAAGCCGAATTCACCAAAAGATACCGTAGTACCCTTGTAGGCATTGCCTTTCATGGTTCCCCGCATCTGTTTTCTATATTTTGCTCTCTTTGGTACCAACATATTATTTTTCCTCCGGTTTATGGATCCAGACTTTAACTCCGATATATCCTTTTTTGGTCAAAGCCGGGTAACTGGCGTAACTGATATCTTCTCGGATGGTCGACAACGGCACCGTCCCGACCTGTAATTTTTCTCTTCTGGCGATCTCTGCCCCGCCGATTCTTCCGGCCAGGACAATTCTCAATCCTTTTGCACCCGCGCCCATAACTTTTTCCTGGGTAGATACAAGAATTCTTTTTGCCGGCAACCTTCTCACCAATTGCTCCGAAATGTTTTTGGCAACAAGGTAAGCATCCAAATTCGGATCTTTGATCGGTTCAACCTTAATATCTATTTTATATTGCGCTTTGGATTTCAATTTCTTTATGAATTCCCTTTGTAAATAATTTTTAAGATCCTCCAAACCCGTTCCGCCCCTTCCTATCACCATTCCGGGTTTTGAAACGTAAGCGGTGATCTTAAGATTGTTAATCGACCTTTCGATTTCCACTTCGGAGATTCCGGCCGCCTTAAGCCTTTCCATCAACGCTTTTCTTATTTTAAAGTCTTCCAAAAGCAGGTCTTTATAATTCTTGTCTGCGAACCACCTGCTGCTCCAGGTGCTGAGAGCACCCAATCTTAAAATTCTTGGATTAATTTTTTGTCCCATGCTTATTTTTCCTTCCTTTCTTTCTTATTTACAACCTTTGGTTTTTTTAAGCCTGTTTCATCCGTTAAAACTATTTTTATATTGCTCCCTCTCCTTTTGTAAGGATGAATCCTGCCCCGGGTTGAAGGGTGATATCTTTTATAAGCCGGCGCTTCTAAAACATCTATGGATTTAATGCTTAATGTTTCTCTTTTTAAATTGTTATTATTTGTGGCATTTGCCACTGCACTTTTCAAAGTTTTTTGAAGTGATACGGCACCCCTGTTTTTAATTACCGACAAATTCACTAATGCCTCATCCAAAGAAAGCATTTTGACCGCATCCGCGACCAGTCTAACCTTTCTCGGCGCAACTCTAACCGATGATCTTGCAACAACTTCCATATTTTATGTCTTAGAAATTTCTCTCGCTACGACTCTTCCGTGACTTCTGAAAGTCCTGGTAGGAGCAAATTCTCCCAATCTGTGTCCCACCATCGCCTCCAAAATAAATACGTTAATAAAGTTTTTCCCGTTATAGACCGCAAAGGTATGTCCGACAAATTCCGGCGGGATCTGACAACTTCTAATCCAGGTTTTAATCGGAGTTTTGTCGCCCGACGCTTTTTGTGCCATCACCTTTTTCAGTACTCTTTGATCTACGTATGGTCCTTTTTTTGCGCTTCTTGCCATATTTTTAACCGTGCTTTCCGCCTTTCCTCCTTTGTAAAATCATTTTATTCGAATATTTCTTCGGCCTTCGGGTTTTTCCGACCGCTTTTCTACCGGCAAAAGTTTTTGGCAGGGTCATTCCTATACCGGATCTTCCCTCTCCTCCTCCGTGAGGATGACTTCTTGGATTCATCGCGACTCCCCTTACCGAGGGTCTTATTCCCATATGCCTTTTTGTTCCGGCTTTCTTAAATGTCCTATTCTTTAGGTCAACGTTACCAAGGGTACCGACCGTAGCGAAACTTTTTGACCTGATTTTCCTGACCTCGCCCGACGGAAGCCGTAAATGAACGTAATCCCCTTCCTTTGCGGCAACTACCGCCCCTGTTCCGGCTCCCCTCGCAATTTGTCCTCCCCTCCCCGGAATTAATTCGACATTATGAACAAATGTTCCTATGGGCATTGCCATCAGGGGAAGAGCGTTCCCGACCTTGATGTCCGCTCCCTGGCCTGCCGTGATCGAATCGTTCAGCTTTAATCCCTGAGGAGCCAGGATATATCTTTTTTCGCCGTCGATGTATTTTACCAAAGCAATATCGCAGGTTCTATTGGGATCATATTCCAGAGCCACAATTTTTCCTTCGATATTTCTTTTATCCCTTTTGAAATCTATAATTCTTAGGAATCTCTTTTGTTCTCCTCCGTGATGTCTGACCGACACTTTTCCGGACGCATCCCTTCCCGAATTTTTTCTTCTGATAAACTTTAAATTGCTCATATTATTCCTTTCCCCCGACATCAAAGATAGAAATCTTTTCACCTTCTTTAAGCGTTACGATCGCTTTTTTAAATGAAGCTAATTTAACTTCTATTCTTTTTGTTCCCGCTTTCAAAGATCTTCCTTTGGTAAAAGAAGTGGCTATCCTTAGAACATGCACTTTAAATTTGTCCTCGATTTCTTTCTTGATCTCACGTTTGTTTGACGATTTTTCCACCTTAAAAGTGTATCTTCCTTTGGAAGCCTCGTCCATAGATTTTTCACTGATCACCGGTCCGATAAGTTTATTCATATTCTAGTCCTTTAAATAAGTCGCTTTTAACATTTCTAATGAATCTTTCATGAATATAATGTTTTTATTCTTCAAAACCTCATAAGTGTTTAATAAATTTGAAGCACGAATGCTGACACCGCTGATGTTTCTGGCCGATTTAACGACGTTTTCAAAATCTTTAGTGGCTTTGGGTGTGACCAGCAACAATTGCGGGTTTTTCCCTTCAAGCGCCAAGCCATTTAGGGCCTGCGACATGATTTTTGTCTTCGGCTCGAGCTTTTCGTATCCTTTTACAATTTTGATTTCTCCCGCTTTAAGCTTAGCGGTCAAAGCGCTGAAAAGAGCCGCTTTTCGCATTTTCTGATTCAGTTTAAGGGAATAGTCCCTCGGTTTAGGTCCGAATGCGATACCGCCGCCGACAAAAATCGGAGCCGATTTCGCACCGTGTCTGGCCCGTCCGGTTCCTTTTTGTCTGTAAATTTTTCGCGTCGAAATTTTCACTTCTCCTCTTGATTTGGTTTTTACCGTACCCCTTCTCTGGTTTGATAAATATATTCTTACCGCTTGCGACATCAAAGGGTTGTTAACCTTTGCGTCAAAAATTTCCTTCGGCAGGGTCACCGTTTCGGTCGAATGTCCTCTTATGTCGTATACTTTTTGACGAAGTCCGGTTTCTACCAAGGGCGTTTTTGTTACGGAACTTGCCACGGATCTCGCGGGCGTTGATGCCGCCTTTTTAGCGGACGGTTTTACTGTTTTACCAACCGGTGATTTTTTAGTTACTGGCATTATTCAACAACCTCCTTATTTACCGTTGTTGCTTCCGAACCATCTGGTTTCGTCGAAGCTGCCGGTTCGCCTTGCGCTACGTCCTTATTTTCCGCCTGGATATCGGATTGAACAGGTTCCGCATTTTTGGTTTCGGTATCTGATTCCTGATCCGGCTGGGCAGTTAAAGTCTGAACCGATTCCGGCTCTTTAACCGTTTCTGTTTCATCGTTTACAACCGTTTCATCGGCCGGAATGTCTTTTTGCTCCGGTTCCGCTTCGGGCTCGCTATATAAAGGTACAAATTTTTTATTTTCTCCTACTTTTTTAACCAGCAGAAGCGAGTTGATTCTACCCGGCACCAAACCCCTAATTAGCAATACTCCGTCGTTGGTGATATCGATGACCTCCAAATTTTTAACGGTGACCCTATCACTTCCCATTCTTCCTGCCATTTTCTTGCCTCTATACACTCTTCCAGGTGTAGTGGTTTGACCGATAGAACCGGGAGCTCTTTCGCGATCGGATTGTCCGTGGGTTCTGGGACCGCCCTTAAAATGATATCTTTTCACCCCACCGGCCCAACCCTTTCCTTTGGAAACACCGGTAACGTCGATTATGTCACCCGCTGTAAAAATTTCACCAACGGCCACTTCCGTACCCAAAACGGCGCCGGCAATATCTTCAACCCTGACTTCCTTAAAGTATTTGGGTGAGGGAATGGTCGTTCTTGTTACTGCGGGGTCTGTTTCGGAAGTTTGTTTCGGGGAATTAAGTGCCTTTTGGACGTGACCGAAAATCGCTTTATTCGTCCTTTTCTTGGCATCCATCCCAAGTTGAATCGAATTGTATCCTTCTTTATCCTGAGTTTTTATTTGAGTGATAACATTTCCGGCAACCGTCACCCCGGTCAACGGAACCCTCGTTCCGTCTTGCAGGAATCCCTGTTTTTGATAAGTTTTTTTACCGATAAGTGCGTTTAATTGCATGTTTTCCTTCCAGACAAACAAAAAGCGACCACACAGAGTCGCTCTTATCACAAAATTTGTAAAAAGCCTCCTATGTAGCTTCGATCACCTCCATTTGCCTGATCATTTTGTTAAAAGTTATTATATAGAAATTCGTGCCTAAATGCAAGGGGATGCGGTTTTATTCCTGCACGGGTTGCAAGCGTCCAAGAACGTTGCCGGTAACTTTGGCCGCCTCTTGGCCGGTCCTGGTCTCTTTTAGAAGCGTATGCAATTTGGGAGAGTAAACTCCAACGCCTTCGTCCTTCATCTGCTGGGTCTGTAAGAGTTCTTTCATGCAGGAGAAGGTTGTAACGTTGTCATCCGAAAAATCGATATCTATCGACAGCCAGCCCAGGAATTTTAAACCCTCCCTGGCTATCAAACGGTCTGCCGGTCCGCTCTCCTCTCCTTCAGCCTTCGGAGCAGGTTCGTATTCCATCACACGCTGATAGGCCGGCCTTAATTCTTCAAGCTTTGGATGTTCACGAAAATTAGAACCTAAACTATAGCGCGCGCCTTTGATTTCCAGCCAACCGCTTTGCCCCGAGTCGATTATAGTTTTCGCTTCGGGAATCGCCTCTAGTGCATCGAATACCCTTTTTCTAAGGCCTGATACTTGTTCCGGACCCAAAGTACCTTCGGTTTCGTTTTGATGGTCTTCTGTTGTTTCCGCGGCCGCATCCATGCATAAATGGTCTCATAATAAGCAAGGCAAGTCAAGCTAAAAGAGGGTTACATCTTGATTTCGACGTTAACTCCCGCGGGGAGTTCAAGGTGGGTTAAGGAATCGATGGTTTTTTCCGTCGGGGAGACGATATCGATCAATCGTTTATGGATTTTTATCTGGAAATGATCCCTGGCATTTTTATCGATGAACGTGGATTTATTTACCGCATATACGCTGCGCTTTGAAGGAAGAGGTATCGGCCCGACCACTTTGGCACCGGTTCGAATTGCCGTATCAAGAATTTGTTGACACGTTGAGTCGATCACTCTAGCATCGTAACTTTTTAATTTTACTCTGATTCTTCCTTTTGGCATATGCAATAAATATTAAAGAGCTAATGAACATCTTTGGGCAGAAGATAATGAAGAATTAGGCGATTATTTTGTTGATTACGCCTGCTCCGACCGTTTTTCCGCCCTCTCTCACCGCAAATCTAAGTCCTTCTTCCAAGGCAACGGGCGTGATAAGTTTGACGGTCATCTTAGTGTTATCTCCGGGCATTACCATCTCGACGCCCTGAGGCAAGGTGGATTCACCAGTAACATCGGTCGTACCGATAAAGAATTGCGGTCTGTATCCCGAGAAGAAAGGTGTGTGCCTACCCCCCTCCTCTTTGGTCAGAATATAAATTTCCGCCTCAAATTCTTTGTGTGGTGTGATTGAGCCCGGTTTTGCAATGACTTGACCTCTTTCCACATCGGTCTTCTCAACACCCCTAAGTAAGATTCCTACATTGTCGCCGGCCTGACCTTCTTCAAGGCTCTTTCTGAACATTTCTACGCCGGTAACCACCGACTGTTTGGTCGGTTTGATCCCGACAATTTCGACCGGGTCGTTAACCTTGATTTTTCCTCTTGAAATTCTTCCCGTTACGACCGTCCCACGTCCTTTGATCGAAAAAACATCCTCGATCGGCATCAAGAAAGGTTTATCCAGGTCCCTGACCGGGGTCGGAATATAGGAATCGACCGCGTCCATCAGAGCTTCAATTTGTTTCTCGGCTTCAGGGTCGCCTTCCAGAGCCTTAAGAGCAGAACCCCTGATGATCGGCACTTCGTTTCCGGGATACTGATATTTTGTAAGAAGTTCTCTTACTTCCATTTCAACCAGGTCCAAAAGCTCCGGATCGGAAACCATATCGCATTTGTTAAGGAAAACTACAATTGATGGTACCTGAACTTGGTGGGCAAGGAGTATGTGTTCTCTGGTTTGGGGCATGGGGCCGTCGGGAGCTGAAACTACGAGGATAGCGCCGTCCATCTGGGCGGCTCCCGTAATCATGTTCTTAATGTAATCCGCATGGCCCGGTGCATCGATATGAGCATAATGTCTTTTGGCGGTTTCGTATTCGATGTGGGAAATATTAATAGTAACGCCCCTTGCTTTTTCTTCGGGGGCGTTATCGATGTCCTCGTATTTTTTGGCTTGTGCCATTCCCTTCTTGGCCAAAACGGTAGCAATAGCCGCCGTTAACGTGGTTTTACCATGGTCTACATGACCGATGGTACCGATATTTACATGTGGTTTATTTCGTACGTATTTGTCTGCCATGTTTTATCAAAAAAAATAACCCCTCAAGGTTGAATTTAATATACAATACTTTTTAAAAACCGTCAAGAGGTAAAATTTACTTTTCCGATTTTAATTTTTCTTTTTCTCTTAAAGAAAGGATATTTATAACTTCGGATACCAAATATGCTAAAAAGGCATACACTAAAAGCGCAAAAAGAGTGGATAATTCCAGAACGAATCCACTCTTTAATACTTGATTCGGAAAAATTCCTACAAATGGTGCCAATACCGGTTGGGTTGTATCGTAAACCCAAGCCACGAACGGGGCTTGCGTGTTTGCGCCGAATAGCTTTAAAACTATCCTTAGTAATAGTAAAAATTCTACGACTGAAAATACTACATCCGCAAGAAATGTCAACGGAAGAAATTTATTCATGATAATTTGTGCGTTGTACATCTACAACGGTCATAAACCCGGAAGTGTTACATATTTCGGTAGTTCTTAAAGCGGATTTTGTTATTTGAGTTGAAGATAATCCGAAATTCCGACCTTGATTGTCTTAAAAGCCAGATCCATATTCAAAATCTCCGTGGGTGGAAAATATTGATACTCCGAAACATCGTCCGAAACTTTAATTTCTCCCCGAGTGATTTTTGCAAAGACCGCTACGCACAAAATCGGAAAATCAATGTGCTGATATTCATAAGAGTCCGTATATACTCCGACCAACCTATTTATCATTATTTCGACTCCCAACTCTTCTTTTATCTCCCGTATGACCGAGTGCTCAAAATTTTCTCCACCGTTTAAAAATCCACCCGGCCAATCCCATTTATTCTTTTGAGGATCAAATTTTCTTTTTACCAATAATATTTCGCCTTTATCGTTTTCAATAACTACGGCATTACAGGGAACCGCGTTTTGATAAAATTTAAAACCGCATTTTTGACAAATTAAAAGATTATCGGTTCGTTTTTTTAAAACTCCCGCACATTTAGGGCAAAATTTATAAACAGCCGCAGGACTCATGTTAGTATGGTTTTTCATCGGAGGTTTTCATTCCGCTTTTTATCGCATACAACAATTCTTCATCCGTCATCGTCTGCTCTTCATCGCCATGCATTTGACTGTAATGCTGTTTGACAATATCTTCCAATTTATAATTCGCGTCCCAGCTGGCCTGCGAGTCGTCTTCGTATTCGTAAAGAACTTGTCCGCACTTCGGACAGGCAAAAGAATAATACAATTTACCTCACCTCCTTAAAAACTATACATATATTGTTTAAGCGTTTCTTTTTTCTATCCCCGAAATCTCTTGGATAAAAAAATCCACTCCGTCGCTTCTAAGCACGACGAATCCCGTATTCGCAATCGCCCCGGAGCTTAACTCTCTGAACGTCCCGACGCCCAAATGCACCAAAAGCGCACGCATAACGAATCCGTGACTTACTACCAAAACCGTTTTGTTCGGATAGGCTATTGCGATTTCCCGAAGTGCCGTAATAAATCTCCCCAAGGCCTCCTCGGCACTTTCCATATCCGGAAAAAGTTTCCATTTCCAGATTTTTTCCACAGGCATATTTTCGGGGTAATTAAAAATATTACCGATATCCAATTCCTCCCTAAGCTCTTTCTCGGTTTTTCCACCCAAATTTCCTTTACGGCGTTCTTCCAGAGCTTCTTTGGCAACAACAGCCATTTTTCGCTCCTTGGCCAAAATTTCCGCGGTATGTTTTGCACGGTTCAAATGCGAAGCAAAAATAGCGTCAAAATTGATATGGTTGAATTTAGAAGCCAGCGACTCAGCTTGTTTACGTCCGGTATCGGTAAGGTCCGAACCGAGTTTTGTTCGTTGCACCTCATGGAGCCAATTACCGAAATTTATATTCCCCTCAGACTCTCCATGTCTAACCAGATAAATCGTGCAAAGTTTATCCATTTAAACCATTATAACATTTGACATTTAGACAATTATCCTATAATATTGTAACCCGTGAGAAATTACGAAACACAACCGTTATCGTCGGACGAAGAAGCTTCGGTTTTAGCCGATTTGAATCAGGAAATAGTGAACGCAAAACTTCGAACCGATTGGGATCTGGGAAGCGATTCGGGTTCTTTATATTTTTCAAGAGACACGCTTATCTTAACGCCCTTTGAGTTATCCAAACTTTTTAAGCTTCCCGAAAGTTTTTTTGTTTTACCCGAAGAAGCAAAAATACCGAGTATAACGGAAAATCCTATGCTCAGAAACAGGTTTAAACAATTGGTCGGTATCATGTGTTTTCTACAAAGAGTGATTCCCGACGTTTTTAGCAGGGACGACTTCTCAAGAACTCGTCAGGGGATCTTTGAACAGGAATCGCCTTTACAACTTCTAAGCACCAGAGAGCCGGTTCAAGCATACACGATAATTAAAGAGCCGGCAAAATTTTGGGGATTCAGGGATACACAAATTCCGCGAAGATCTGTTTTCTAGGTCTTGTGAACGTAGGCTTTTCCCCATTGACAAAAAAAATTTTCTGCCGGACAATGAATTAAATGTCAAGTAAGGAGTGCTTCAAGCTCCAATATTGCCCCACTGAACCGGAAGAAGGCAGTTTTATCATCTCCGGTCATGATAACCCCCGCTATGTAAACATTCCTGCGGAGCTGATTCACGCAACCGGTGAATTGGGTAACAAAAGAGCTAAATTTATCGAAGACAGAGTTGGGAAAATTCTACTTCATCGGACAAATGTCGTTGCCGACGTGACCCGAAACGGTTTTAATAGCGAAGAGGACGGTTTGGGACACGATCTCACTCTGACATTACGCGATAACTGCCCCGTTAGAACCGTTCATGTACAAGTTAAAGCCAGTAGACGAGAGGTCGTGAACTATAAACGGTGGATAAAGAAAAAATATTTCCCGGATGCCGAAGACAACATTGAAGACCTCATTAAGGGTTGGCTAACGGAAAACAATCTCATTTTAATCAATGGCATTGAAACCAAATCGGCGGATGAAATCCTGACCGACAGCTTCTATCCTCAATTGCAAAGGGTCTTCAACCGGGGTGATATACCAAGATCACCGGGCCAGTTAATTCTATTTAATGACATTCCGGAAGCTAAATTGCTTTCTCCCGCAGCTTAGGCAAAAGTTGATTGATCCGATTTTTTATTTCTTCGAAAACTCCCTCGGTGAACTGTACTTTTTTAATTTCTTCCGATGAGGAATTAAAGGTGCTGTCTGTATCCTTAATATCCCATACTTCAAAATTCTCAGGTTTATATCCGAATTTTTCGGTGCAATAAGTATATACATCATTATCCATGAATACGGTAAAATCCCCTTCTTCCAAAAGCGGCCTGGTGGTTTGGTCCCAAACCGGTTTTTCATACGGAATTAGGTGGTGATGTTGGATGATCCTTTGCGCATACCAGCTCACCGGACCGCATTGATTCAACGAGGCTGCAACACCGCTTGATACCGCTTTGATGTTGGGGAGTTCTTTTGAGTTAAGATAAGCTTCCGCCAGACGGCTCCTGAAGGTATTTCCCTTACAAATGAAGTGGATCGTCATATTTTAATTATGAATTAGTTTGAAAAAGTTTTCAACCAAAATTTTCATTCTTGAGTGATCCTGATCAGTTCCGTTCTTAAAGATCCGGGCAAGATCCCTTCGACATATTCAGACTTCCCCGGCATCAAAGATTTTGTTTCGCTTGTAGTTGGCCATGGGGGCGCAAACCGGGATTGCCTTACCATAATAAGCGACGGGCCATTATCTCCCTGGAAAACGACATGCTTTGGGCTTGTTTTTGCGATACCGCTTGGAATACCGATCGGCATCGGACCCATATCGACCCGGGTCCATTGATTCAAATTTCTTAATACTTCAATTCTAACCGGCATAAGCATGGGGATTATACAACTTTTATCATTACTTTTCCTTAGGGTACCGGCGGAAGCTTATCTTAACGTAATTTTTCTATTTCTAAAAGTATTTCTTTAAGAATCGGAATATCCACCAACATGTCTGCCGACTGAAAGAATTCATCCAGCTTAATTCTTACTTTTTTCTCGTATTCCAACGCCTGCAAAGCTCGTTCAAGTTTATCGACCTGCTTTACAAACCTTGCTTCCTTGCTTTTATTTTCGGAATACTCTTTAAACAAAGAATCATACACTTTACCTCCGATCAAACCGGTGATCTCTTCGACAGCTTTCGATTCGTTAAGCAATTTCTCCTCATATCCGGGCAAATAACCCTTTGCGTCAAATTTGATCAAATCTCCGACCTTTGCTTCACCGATGTCGTGCACCAAGGCCATTTTTACACATTTATTTGCATCGATGCCCGCTTTTTCGGCCAGGACCAAACTCATGACGGCGACCCTAAAGGAATGGTCCGCAACGCTTTCCGGGTCCGGTATATGATGTTTTATCCAACCGGTTCTTTTAATCGATTTTAATTTACCGACCTCCTCTAAAAATTGAATAATGCCCATCACCTTTTAATTATAGCAAACAAATAATGTCTTATATTCCATCTTGACAGAACTATCAACTTATTTATAAATTAATATTAGATGACGATAGAGGCCTCCGCCTTTAGCCCTGCCCTATCCAGAGCACTCGGTTTACCGGACGGGTCGCTTGCTCCCCCTGACCTTACCTCGGATGAAAAAGGAAGTTATTCGGAAATCAAAGTTGCGACAGCTTTAATGGATCATCCGGAAATTTCTAGGGTGACCATGACCGAACATTATAGTCCCGACGACATGCGCGGCCGCGACATAATAATTTTATTTAAGGATGAACTCGAAAGAGATCCTGTTTTCATTCAGGTAAAATCAAGTCATAATGGAGCGGATATCTACAATAAAAAAACCAAAAAATGGCTTAAGAGACGCGGTTTGAATATGACGACCGAAGAATGGATGGCAATGAATAGAATTATGCTTATCATCGGAAACGGAAATACCCCCGAAGAAATCAGGGAAAGTTTCGATGAACAGTTGCATGCGATTACGTCATTAGGTAAAACCAAACATTAATCAGTCGCTACCGAAAAATTATGGTCCGGCCTTTTTGATCAACTTGACCGCATTATTTTTTTTAATCTTGTCGATATTCGAACAAACTCGTCCGCCGAATCTTTTGGTTTCCAGCCGAACGGATTGGAAACATCATGCACTCTTCCCGGATTATCCGACACAGCATATATAACAGCAAAATTTTCCGGAACTTTTTTTGCATTTAGTACCTTCTTTATTAAAGAAACGCAGTCGCCGTGCGATAACCAGGCTCCCCTTTCTTCCCTGGGACGATCATTAAGCGAAGGCGAAACGTTCCCG
This sequence comes from Candidatus Levyibacteriota bacterium, assembly GCA_027334565.1. Classification (GTDB taxonomy): domain Bacteria; phylum Patescibacteriota; class Microgenomatia; order Levybacterales; family UBA12049; genus DAHWUP01. The sequence continues at coordinate 195,446 of DAHWUP010000001.1, forward strand.
GGATTCACCCCGCCGAACCTGATCGCCACCACTTCCATATCGCTTTTGGCAAAATACCGCCCTAAATATTCCATAAAAATCTTATCTGCGCCGTAAGGACTATCCGGAACGGGGGTATGGTCGGTCGAAAGAAACGGCTTTGTACCATAAAATGAATCCGCATGTATGGAGCTGGCAACGATCGCTCTTTTTACTTTTGCTTCCCTCGCCGCTTTATATAAATTGACGGCCATTTGCGCGTTTTCGGGGTCGATATTTTCATTTTTTAGATTTTCGGTTTGGGAATTCCACGCAAGATGGATTACGGCAAAGTTATCCCTAAGCTTCGATATAAGTGTCTGATAATCAAGCACATCGATTCCGAGTTTTATATCGATCGGGGTAATTTCATAATCATCGTAAAGACCCTTTTTAAGGACTGTTCCGATCACTCCTTCCGAACCTGTAATGGCTATCTTTACCTTCATTGCCAAAAATTATAGCAGATTCCTTAAATGGAAGATTATAGAACACTCAAAAAATTTTTAAACCTATTCAACTCTTCCGGTAAAAGTGGATTTTGCCAACATCTGTTGGACGATACTTTGCGGAACTTCTTCGTAATGACTTGGTTCCATATAATATGACGCGCGTCCCTGAGACATCGAACGAATGGTGGTCGCATAGCCTGAGAGCTCAGCCAAGGGCACCATTGACAAAATTATGGTCGCCTTTCCCCGTTCTTCGGTCCCCATGATTTGAGCGCGTTTGGATGAAAGATCACCGATGATATCCCCCATAAATTCGCTCGGGGTGGTAACTTCAACCTTCATGATCGGTTCCAAAAGCTGTAGGTTTGCTTTTTTGCTCGCCGCCTGCAAGGCCTGTGACGCGGCGATTTTAAACGCAACGTCCGACGAATCAACTTCATGATAGGAACCGTCGTAAACGGTCACTTTCATATCGACCATAGGATACCCGAGGAGTATACCGTTTTCCATTGTTTCCTTAACTCCCTTTTGAACCGAGATCACAAATTCGGCAGGAATTGCTCCTCCCTTGATAGCGTCGACGAATTCAAATCCTTCACCCCGCGGCTTTGGTTCAACTCTTAACCAACAATGACCGTACTGGCCGCGGCCTCCGGACTGGCGGATATATTTTCCTTCCCCCTCACCCATTACCTTAACGGTTTCTTTGTATGCAACTTGCGGTGCGCCGACATTCGCCAAAACGCCGAATTCGCGTTTCATCCTGTCAACCATTACCTCAAGCTGTAGCTCTCCCATTCCCGAGATGATGGTTTGATTGGTTTCGTGATTAACTTTGATGCTGAATGTAGGGTCTTCTTCGGAAAGACGTTTGAGCGCTAAGCCCAATTTTTCCTGATCGGCTTTGGTTTTAGGTTCGATCGCCAACGAAATGACCGGTTCCGGGAAAGAAATTTTTTCCAATATTATCGGCGCTTTTTCTTCGCATAGGGTATCTCCGGTTCCTGTATCCTTAAGACCGACCAGCGCCACGATTTCACCCGCATAAGCTTCTTTTATCTCTTCCCTGTGGTTTGCATGCATCAATAAAATTCGGCCGACCCTTTCGGTTTGATTTTTGGTTGAATTGTAAATGTATGACCCCGCCAACACTTTTCCCGAATAGACCCGGTAGTAAGTTAGTTTACCGACGTGTGGATCTATTTGTATTTTGAAAGCCAATCCCGCAAACGGTTCGTCCGCCTCGGGTTTTCTAACCTCGGCCGCGCCTGTTTTAGGATTTTCTCCATGAACTTCACCAACGTCCAAAGGAGAAGGAAGATAGTCAACTACCGCATCCAATAAAGGTTGAACTCCTTTATTCCTTAGAGAGCTTCCGCAAAAAATCGGTACCAACTTATAAGCGATGACCGCCTTTCTTAAGGCCGTTTTCAGCTCTTCGTCGCTGATGGTATCTCCGTTGAGATATTTCTCCGTCAACGTATCGTCGGTCTCGGCAATTTTTTCAACCAGTTTATGTCGATATTCCTCCGCCTGAGCTTTCATGTCCGCCGGAATTTCAACCACGTCGAATTTTGCACCCAGCTCATCGGAGCCCCAAACATAAGCCTTCATTTCCATCAACTGAACTATCCCTTTAAACGTACTTTCTGCTCCGATCGGAAGGGCCATGATCAAAGGATTTGCTCCAAGCCGGTCTTCGATGGTTTTAACCGTATGAAGGAAATCTGCGCCTAATTTATCCATCTTATTTACAAAACAAAGTCTTGGCACTTTATATTTATCGGCCTGTCGCCAGACGGTCTCCGATTGCGACTGTACACCTTCTTCGGCGTCCAAAACAGTGATGCCGCCGTCCAAAACTCTTAAGGACCTTTCCACTTCTGCGGTAAAATCGACATGGCCCGGAGTATCGATGATGTTAATGCGGAAGCCTTTCCAGAACGCGGTGGTTGCGGCCGAAACAATCGTGATCCCTCTTTCTCTTTCCTGTTCCATCCAGTCCATCTGCGTATTTCCTTCATCGATATCGCCGATTTTATGGGTTTTTCCCGTATAAAAAAGTACCCGCTCGGTGGTGGTGGTTTTGCCCGCGTCGATATGGGCAATGATGCCGATATTTCTTACCTTATCCAATGTTTTTAATCTATCCTCAGCCATAAAAATCCCTCTTTAAAATTGTACAATATTTTTTGAAAATTTAGAACCTGAAATGCGAAAAAGCTTTATTGACCCTTCGACAAACTCAGGACTTCTTAAGGCATTAAAAACGAAAATGACTAAATGCCTTATTCGCTTCCGCCATTCTGTGGACCGTATCCCTCTTTTTGATTGCCGCACCCTCGTTTCTTGATGCTTCTAAAATTTCGGCCGCAAGTTTTTCAAAAAAGTGATGGTAATCTTTATTACTTCTTGCTCTGGCCGCTTCCAAAATCCAACGGATCGCCAAAGTGATTCTCCTGTCTCCCCTTACTTCTTGAGGAACCTGATAATTTGCGCCGCCTACTCTTCGTGATTTGACCTCTTGTTTTGGACCGACATTATTAATCGCGGTTTCAAAAATTTGTAAGGGGTCGCCGTCTTTTTTTAAAAGCTCGAAGCCTTGATATAATGATCTTTCGGCAACCGACTTTTTACCATCCTTCATCATTCTATTGATGAATTTGGCAACCAGTTTACTCTGATAAAGTTTATCGTCATTGATTTGTCTCTTGGTTACTTTTCGATGTCTCATGCGTTATCCTTCCGCAGGGGTTGCGGGTGCGGATGATTCCGCTGCCGGCACCGCGCCTGCTACTCTTGCCGGTCCCCCTGATTTTTTCACTCCGTATTTGCTTCTTGAAGACTTGCGTCCGTCAACCCCCTGAAGATCGAACTTTCCTCTTACGATATGGTATTTAACACCCGGTAAATCCTTAACCCTTCCGCCGCGGACCAATACGATACCGTGCTCTGCCAAAGAATGTCCGATTCCCTGAATGTAAGCCGTAACTTCGGTACGGTTTGAAAGTTTAACGCGGGCAACCTTTCTTAAAGCCGAATTAGGCTTTTTAGGCGTCATGGTTTTGACCAAAGTGACCACACCTCTTTTTTGCGGGCCCTCAATGTTTTTATATCTTCGCTCCTTTGCATTAAAGATCCTTCGCAAAGCGGTTGCCTTAACTTTTTTCGTCTTCCTTTTTCTGCCTTTCTTGGCAAGTTGGCTCAGTGTTGGCATATTATTAATTTGAAATTATTTGCAATTATATCGCTTGCATGGCTTGCGTCTCAACCCCGGTAGATTCCAGCTGTTGAACTTCTCCCGATTGATCCGAATCAACCGGAATCAATCTTCCGATGATAACGTTTTCTTTTAATCCGACCAATTTATCTTCCGCCCCCTCCAACGCAGCGTCGGTCAATACCTTTGTCGTCTCCTGGAAAGATGATGCCGAAAGCCACGAATCCGAGAAAAGTGAAGATTTGGTAATTCCCAAAATGGTTTGCCTTCCGGTGGCCGGTTCCCCACCTTGCGATAGTACCTCGGCATTAATTTCTTCAAACCTGGTCTTTGAAATAAAGTCTCCGGGGATCAATGAGGTATCTCCTACCGTCTCTATGATCACTTTATCGGACATTTTTCTTAATACAACTTCGAAATGTTTATCGTTAATACCGATTCCCTGAGATTCATAAACCTTTTGCGCTTCGGCTTTAATATATTCCTGCGCCTCGATCTGACCCTTGATCTTAATTATTTCCTTAGGATCAAGATAGCCCTCGGCAAGTTGGGCACCCGCTACGATCTCGTCGCCATCGGCAACGTTTAAGGTGGAAGCCAAGGGAACAAAATATTCTCTTTCGTCGACAGGTTTAGCTCTTGAAGACCTGACTCTGACAATATACCCGTCCTCGGTTGTCTCTACACTAACCTTTCCGGAAATTTCCGACACGGGGGATAGATTTTTTGGAGTTCTCATTTCAAATAACTCCTCTACCCTCGGCAACCCTTGCGTAACGTCCGACATTACTACCCCTCCGAAATGCCTGACCCTCATGGTTAACTGAGTGCCCGGCTCGCCGATACTTTGCGCAGCGATCACTCCGACGGGAACACCCAATTCGACCTTTTTCTTAGTTGAAAAATCCCAACCGTAACATGCTGCGCAGATTCCATATTCCTGTTTACAGGTGATCGGGCTTCTGACGATTATTTCCGTGATCCCGTCGTCGACAACTTGTTTAACTTTATCTTCGGTGATCTCACCATTTGCGGGCACGATTTCCTTCTTAGTTTTTTTGGAAACTATTTTTTCAGCCGCAGTTCTTCCCAAAATCCTGTCTGCGAAACTGGCAGTTCTAACTTGATTCTCAGAAATTACGATGCCTTCATGTGTACCGCAATCTTCGGCTCTGATGATCACATCGTGCGAAACGTCGACCAACCTTCGGGTCAGATAACCCGCGTTCGCTGTTTTTAAGGCCGAGTCTGTCAAGCCTTTTCTTGAACCGCGAGCCGAAGTAACGTATTCGAAAATCGATAATCCTTCCCTAAAGTTGGATTTAACCGGCAGTTCGACAATTTTACCTAACGGGTCAAGGATCAATCCTCTCATGGCCGATAACTGTTTTAGCTGTTCCTTCCCGGCCCTGGCGCCTTCGGAATCGATGATCGTTCTGATGACACTTCCTGCCTGTAAATTATTCCAGGTAAGATCTGCAATTTTATTTGTAGTTTCAAGCCAAATCTCGTTTGAAAGTCTTTTCTTTTCTTCAACGGTGATTAAACCTTCCTGGTAATCACCCTCTACGCCGGCAACTTTCTTCTCGGCCTCTTGGATAAGCTGGTCTTTTTCTTCGACCATTTCGTTATCGAACACCGAAACGGATATGCCGGAAATGGTCGAGCCGTAAAATCCTAAAGATTTGATATTATCTATAAGTCTTTCGATCTCCTCTGCCGGGTATTGTTTAATTGCGGTCGTGATAATTTTCTTGATCCCCGAAGCTTTAACCGCCTCGTTAATAAAACCGAAACCCTGTGGAAGTTTTTCGTTGAACATCAGTCTTCCGACGGTTGTCTCGATCATCTCGCTGTCGATCTTGACTTGAATCAATTCTCTTAACTTTGTTTTTCCGAGAGAATTAGACAAGAATGCTTCGGTAGGATTCATGAAAACCTGAACTTTTTCCTTCCTCAAAGACTCATCCAAGGTAGTTAAATAGAAAACGCCGACAGCCATTTCTTTGTTGGGTAAGGTAATGGGGCTTCCGTCCGCCGGTTTCAACAGGTTTTCCCTTGGCATCATTAAACTAATTGCTTCCTCCTGAGCTTTCTGTGAAAGCGGAATATGAACGGCCATTTGATCACCGTCGAAATCCGCATTGTACCCGGCGCAGACACAAGGATGGAGAGAAATCGCAGATCCTTCGATCAATACCGGATAAAATGCCTGGATTCCTAACTTATGCAAGGTAGGCGCACGGTTTAGAAGGACCGGGTGGTTCTTGGTTATTTCTTCCAAAATATCGAATACCTCAGGCGGCCTCTTTTCGATGAATCTTTTTGCCGATTTGATATTCGGTGCATATCCCCTGACTATCACTTCTCTTAATACGAAAGGTTTGAACATCTCCAAAGCCATTTCTTTGGGAAGCCCGCACTGTGACAAATTCAATTCCGGTCCGACGACAATTACCGAACGTCCCGAATAATCGACCCTTTTACCGAGCAGGTTCTGCCTGAATCTTCCTTGTTTACCCCGTAACATATCCGATAATGAGCGAAGGGGCGAAGAAACAACCTGGTTGGACCTCTGTGACGCGTCGATTAAAGAATCGACCGATTCCTGCAACATCCTTTTTTCATTGCGAAGGATAATTTCGGGAGCACCTAACGAAATCAGGTGTTTTAATCTGTTATTTCGGTTAATCACCCTTCGGTACAAATCGTTGAGGTCCGAAGTTGCGAATCTTCCACCTGCCAGCTGAACCATCGGTCTAAGATCGGGCGGAATAACCGGCAACACCGCCATCACCATTGAACGCGGCTCTATTCCGGCTTTTCGCATCGCTTCCAAAAGTCTTAAGCGTTTGATGAGTTTAAAATACCTTTGCCCTTTCGACTTGCTGGTTTCGTCTCTGAGTGCCACAATCAATCCCGATAAGTCGATCTTTTCTATCAGCTCCATCAGGCCTTCGGCACCGGTTTTAATGGTAAAGAATACCGGAATATCATACTCCAAAATCTTAAAGTACTCGTCTTCGGACAAAACGCTCCCGATCTTAAGGCTTTTTATCAGCTTTGAAAGCGCATCCTGGATCTCGTCCAATTTTTTATTTTCCGCTTCCTGTCTTTCGTCAAGCCTTGCCTGTTTCTGGCGCCTTTGCAAATCTATTTCCTGTTTGATCAGTTCTTTCTGTTCGGGAGTGGTTTTCGTCTTGGTAGCTTCTTTTTCTTTTTCCGATGATTCTTTATCCAGTGATTTCTTTTCCTCGTCAACCAGCTTTTTGATCTCGACTTTTCTTTCTTCGATAATTTTTGCCAGCTCCGAAATGGCTTGCTTTTTCTTTTCGTTATCAAAGTCCGTAACCAAGTATGACGCGTAATAAATGACCGATTCCAGTGCTTTTTGCGACATGTCTAAAATCAGAGACAGCGCCGAGGAAGATCCCTTGAAGAACCAAACATGTGCAACCGGAGCTGCCAGCGTGATGTGTCCCATCCTTTCCCTTCTGACCCTGGAGAGAGTGACCTCAACGCCGCATTTATCGCAAATTATCCCGCGGTTTCTGATCCTTTTATATTTTCCGCAATAACATTCCCAGTCTTTGGTAGGTCCGAAGATTCTTTCGTCGAACAATCCGTCCTTTTCAGGCCTTAAAGTCCTGTAATTGATCGTTTCCGGTTTGGTAACCTCACCGAATGACCAATTCATGATATCATCCTTTGAGGCCAATAATAACTTTAATGACTTAAAGTCCAAGATCGTGATATCTTTATTTTTTCTGTCGTTATTGTTGTTCATTGTTGTTATTACCTCCAACGGTCGGATCGGAAATTTCCACACCCTGTTCTTCCGCCTGACCAACCGTTTCGTTAATCATCTCTTCCCCGCCCAATTCTTCCCGAAGTTCCTTGGCTTCCGCTTCGCTTTTCTCTTCTTTCTCCGCATTGGTTACTCCCTCATCAATTACATCCAAAGGCCTGGCGGAAACAGTTGCCCCGACCGGAACGACGTTCAATCCCAAAGCATTCAACTCTTTAATCAATACTTTAAAGCTTTCCGGGACCTTAGGGGTAGGGATATCCGTCCCTTTTACAATTGCTTCGAATGCCTTGGCCCTGCCGACTACATCATCCGACTTGATGGTCAGCATTTCCTGCAAGGTATATCTGGCGCGATGCGACTCCAGTGCCCAAACCTCCATTTCGCCCAATCTCTGTCCACCCATCTGAGCTTTTCCGCCTAAAGGCTGCTGTGTAACCAAAGAATACGGACCGGTCGAGCGTGCGTGGGTTTTATCTTCAACCATGTGAATCAATTTCATCATGTATTCTATTCCGACCACCGCAGGACTATCGTATGGTTCACCGGTCCTTCCGTCATAAAGAGTGGTTTTACCGCTAACCGGAAGTCCTGCTTTTTTAAGCTCGGTGACAATCTTCTCCTCATCAACCTCTTCAAAAACCGGTACAGCGATCTTTTCTTCCAGAGTTCTTGCCGCCCAACCAAGATGTGCTTCCAAAAGCTGTCCCAAATTCATCCTGGCCAGTACCGATATCGGAGAAATAACGATATCGACCGGGGTTCCGTCCGCCAGATGCGGCATATCCACCTCCGGCAGGATTCTTGAAATTACCCCTTTGTTCCCGTGTCTTCCGGCAAGCTTGTCTCCGATGACAACGTGTCTAAGTTGCGCGACCTCGACAATGATTTTTCTGATCGTCCCCGGTTCCAGTTCGTCGCCTTTTTTCCTATCCAGGATCTGTACGTTGATAACGGTTCCGCGTTCACCGTGCGGCATTCTTAAAGATGTATCCCTGACTTCCCGAGCCTGTTCCCCGAAAATAGCCCGCAAAAGCCTTTCCTCCGCCGAAAGTTCGGTTTCCCCTTTGGGTGCAATCTTACCGACCAGAATATCACCGGGACTCACTTCGGAACCCACCACGACAATTCCTTCCTCATCCAGGTTTGCCAAGTCTTCTTCGGAAACGTTGGGAATATCTCTGGTAGTTTCCTCCGGCCCCAATTTTGTTTCAACTACCGAAGCCTCGTGTTTCTCGATATGAATTGACGATAGGACGTCGTCTTTAACCAAACGTTCGGAAATTACAATGCCGTCTTCATATCCCAACCCGTCAAATGCCGTATAGGCAATCAATAAATTCTGACCCAAGGCAAGTTCCCCTCCCTGTGAGGCCGGTCCGTCGATCAAAAGATCGCCTTGTTTGACCTTATCACCGGTTTTCACTACCGCTCTTTGCGTATATGAGGTAGCCGATGACGTCCTTTTAAAAGAATCGATGTAATAAGTTACTTCTTCTTTTGGTGATTTACCTTTTAAGACGACCTTATTTGCGTCGGCGTATTCGATTTCCCCGTCAAACGGAGCATAAATTACTCTTGCCATCATCTGTGAAATAGAATTTTCCATACCGGTCCCGACCATCGGACTCTCGGGCCTTATGAGCGGCACGGCCTGACACTGCATGTGGGTTCCCATCAAAGCTCGGTTCGCTTCATCATGGGAAACAAACGGAATTAGCGATGCAGCCGACCCGACAACCTGTCTTGGCACGACATCGACATATTCGATATTTTCTCTATCCGTTTCAATAAATTCACCCTTATATCTTGCAGCTACCCTGTCTCTTGATATTTTATTTCCGTCCAAAACTCCGGCATGGGTAATATAATGCTTTTGTTCGTCGTCGGCCGACAGATAAACGATCTCATCGGTTGCCTTGGAAATTGTCGCATCACCGTGCTTTTCCTGAATCACTTTCCTGTAAGGGGCTTCCAAAAATCCGAATTCGTTGACTCTTGCGTACAAAGACATATATGTCACCAGTCCGATATTCGGTCCTTCGGGGCTTCGGATAGGGCAAATCCTCGAATACTGGGAACTGTTGATGTCGCGGATGGAAAAAGCTGCCCTTTCCCTGGAAATTCCACCGGTTCCCATTACTGTCAACCTGTTTAAATTATCAACCTCCGACAAGGGATTGGTCTGGTCCAAAATGGTCGATAACTGTGATGTTCTGAAAAATTCGTTGATGGACGCCATGATCGGTCTGGCGTTTATCAGTCCTCCGATGGAAATCGGAACATCCGGCTGTATCAAACTCATTCGTTCCTTGACACTTCTTTCCAAACGTAAAGCTCCGATCCGAAACGCGGTTGCCGAAACCAGTTCGCCTACACAACGTACCCTTCGGTTTGCCAGAGAATCTATATCATCAATTTCCTCCTCTCGTTTGGCAAGCCTGATCAAATAGCTTATCGTTCCGATGATATCTTCAACAGTGAGGATCTTGGTATCGGAATTTGGTGCGTTGAAGCCTTCGATTCCCGTAAGTTTTTTATTCATCTTGTAGCGTCCGACAAGACCCAGATCGTACCTACGGTTATTGAAAAATGTTCCCAGGAAATTTTCCCTGACCTTATCAATAACTACCGGCTCGCCGGGATGCATTTTTCTGAAAATTTCAACCAGCGCCGCATTGGAGTCGGTCGTCTCGTCTTTTAGCAATGTATTTTCGATATATTTGGTGGTCCCGTCCGTTTCGGCTTGAACGAACTTATCTTTAATATCCTGATTCGATGACAAACCGAGCGCTCTGAGGAAGGTTGTGGCAAGAAACTTTCGGCGTCTGTCAATTTTAACCATAATGGTTTCATGACGGGTGGTCGTAAATTCCAACCAACTGCCGTGGACCGGTCTTATCTCCGCATTATAAAGAGTTTTTCCGGTAACATTATCAACCGTTGCGGTAAAGAATGCTCCGGGACTTCTAACCAGTTGGTTTACGACCGCTCTTTCAATTCCGTTGATAACAAAAGTTCCCCTATCCGTCATCTGGGGAATGTCGCCCAAAAACACCTCCTGATCGTATTTTGCCCCGGTCTTTTTGTTGGTAAGAACAGCATTGACATATAAAGGGGCATCGAAAGTGATACCTTTGGAAAGAGCGATTTCCGGTGTGTTAGTTGCTTTTCCAAGACGATAATCCTTAAGCTCCAACGTCCAATTTTTTTCGGTAAAATCATCAATTGGAGAAATTTCCTCCAAAACTTCTTTAATACCCTTTTCCAAGAACCACTGATAAGACTGTTTTTGTACAGCAAGAAGGTCTAATTTCGGCAAGAGAGAAAATTCTTTTCCCCAGTTGATTCTAATGCCATCCTTATTATCGTTGTCGTTTTGCTTAGCCATTACTAATATAGGATTTAAAAATAACGCCAAAAAAATGGGAAAGGTCTCTCACCTTTTCCATTTGCTCTTAATGAGTGATTGTTTTTATACCATATCATCCGAAGCTATGTCAAGCACCAGTTTTTTAAACAAATATTCATAAAAACCGAATCTTCGGATGTCTCGGTTGCCAAAAATTTATTGAATTAAAAACGGAATTAACACCATTCCCTTGTCCTCATGCTATAATTTAGCTAATCCTTCAAGATGTTTTAGGATAAAATATGACGGCAAAACAAATCATTGATACTTACATCAGTTTTTTCCAAAAGCGGGGGCATAGGCAAATCGGCAATTCGCCGCTTGTCCCTGAAAATGATCCAACCACTCTGTTTACCTCTTCCGGCATGCAGCCATTGATACCTTATCTTTTGGGCGAACCGCACCCGGCCGGGTCCAGGTTGGTGAACGCACAAAATTGTTTCAGGGCGGTGGACATTGAAGAAGTGGGAGACAACCGGCATTCGACATTTTTTCGGATGCTAGGCAACTGGAGTTTGGGAGACTATTTCAAAAGCCAAGAAATTCCCTGGCTTTTCGAACTGTTAACGGAAGGGTTCGGACTGCCTAAGGAAAAACTTTATGTCACGGTATTCAACGGATTCAAAAATATCGAAAGGGACAACGATTCTTACGGGATCTGGTCGGAACTCGTTTCCAAAGACAGAATTTTCTTCGCCGGGGTCGATAAAAATTGGTGGTCGAGATCGGGCATACCGGAAAATATGCCTGTCGGTGAAATCGGAGGACCGGACACGGAAGTTTATTACAGATTCGATGATGTTGAACATAAACCGCAATGCAAAGATAACCCGGTTGAATGCGAATGCGGAAAATTTTTGGAAATTGCCAACTCCGTTTTCATACAATATCAAAAAACGGAACAGGGATTTATAGAACTGCCGCAGAAAAATGTAGATTTCGGTGGAGGCGTAGAAAGACTTCTGGCTGCTATTGAAGACAGGTCGGATATTTTCCAAACCTCTCTTTTTACTCCTATTATTAATAGTATAGAACAGGAAAGCGGTAAAGCTTACCTCAAAAATAAAAAAGAAATGCGTATCATTGCCGACCATTTGACCGCTGCTGTTTTTATAACCAATTCGGGTATCAAACCCTCCAACAAGGATCAGGGTTATATATTAAGAAGATTATTGAGGCGCTCCTTTGACAATTTTTATCTGTTAAAAGGGGAAAATATCCGGGCTGTGGTTGAAAAAATCGTTGACCAATATATACCGACCGATGAGTATCTCAAAGTAAATTTCGAAGAAATTGAATTAACTATTTTAGAAGAGGAACAGAATTACGGCCGCACGCTACAGAAAGCAAAAAGTTTTATCGAGAATAAATACGAAGAGCGGTTAATCGACGGAGTTAAAAAAATTTCAGCCCAAGACGCGTTTATTCTTTATTCGACTCATGGATTGTCTCCCACACAAATTCGAAGCTTAGGATATGTTTTCGACGAACAGGAATTTGCCGATAAAATGGAAGATCACCAAAAACTGTCCCGTACCGGGGCACAACAAAAATTTAGAGGAGGTCTTGCCGATCACTCGGACTTAACCATAATGGGACATACCGCAACCCATCTTCTTCATCAAGCTTTAAGGAGTAAATTTGGTGAGCAGTTGCATCAAACCGGATCGAACATAACAAGTGAACGAATAAGATTTGATTTCAATTTTGACAGAATGTTAACGCCTGAAGAAATAAAGCAAATTGAAAATACGGTAAACGATAAAATCGGAGAAGACCTTCCGGTACATTTTGAAATAATGCCCTTGACAAAAGCCAAACAAATAGGAGCGATCGGCTTATTCGATGAAAAATACCAACAAGACGTTAAAGTATATTTTATCGGGCACCCCGGAGAAAAATTTTATTCGGTCGAGTTCTGCGGCGGACCTCATGTTAATTTTACAGGGCAGCTTAAAAAGTTTAAAATAATAAAGGTGGAGAATATCGGCAAAGGACAGAAAAGAATTTACGCGAAAGTTAACGATCAGATATGAAAATACCTTTGGGATTTTTAGAAAAAAAAGAAAAAGTTGAATATTATCTGGCGCTTGTCCTTCAAAACGAAAAAGTAAATTCGGTTATTTTCGAAAAACAAGGACAAGCTTTAAAATATATCTCGAGCGACGAGGAATATTTTAAAAATACTATTGAAGATGCCACGGAAATTGAATTTTTGGATATTCTGGATAAGGTCATCACTACCGCCGAAACCGCGCTTCCCGAAAGCATCGAAACACACAAAACATTGTTCGGGCTAAAAGATAACTGGATAGAAAACGATAAGATCAAAAAGGAATATTTGGAAAAGTTGAAAAAAGCCGGCGACGAACTGGCTCTTGAACCGATCGGTTTTTTGGCTTTTTCCGAAAGCCTGATAAACCTTATTCAAAAAGAGGAAGGAGCTCCGTTAACCTCGGTCCTGGTCAACGTGGGCAAGAAACATATCACTGTCTATTGGATCAAGGGAGGAAAAATCCTTGAAACGAAAACATCTGAAATCCATGATTCTCCTTCATTTACAACCGATGCTTTAATGAAGCATTTCCAAAGCGGGGGAAGTTTACCGTCCAAGATAATCATCTTTAATTCCGACGAGGAGGAACTAACACAAGAATTTATCGGTCACCAGTGGAGCAAAAGCTTATCATTTTTACATATTCCGCAAGTCGAAAGCTTACCACAAGACGCCGCTGCCAAAGCGATGTTATTGGGTGCCGCTACCCAAATGGGCACTCAACTTGTCTATGATTACTCAAAAAACCTTGAAACCGAAGTCGAAGAAGAGATGACCCACGATGAAGAACAAAAGAGTGAAGAGACTCAAAAAGGAATGCCCGAAGAGAGGAAGACAGAGGAAACCGAAGGGTTTGAAGAACCGGCCATAACAAAACCCGTTGGAGAAGTGACCGAGGCGACGGCCGAATTCTTCGGTTTCGTTGAGGGCAAAGATGTCACCGAGACCGCCCCATCAAAAATTTCGCTTGACAAAGACGTGCCTAGTCAAATAACCGAAGAGAGTATCGAGGAGATTCCCGACGAAATAAAAACGGAGGAAGAAAAAAAAATCCCCCTTCCGATAAACATAGGTTTCGTGTCCGAAAAAATAAAAACCGTACTACCTAAGGCTTTTAATCTGGTCGATAAGATCAAAATCAATAGACAATTTTTGTCATCTCTTAAATCCGGGAATAAATTATTATTGATTATTCCCTTAATACTTGTTTTATTAGTCTTTTGGATCTTATATGTCTACCTTTTCCAAACCAGCGTCCAAATCAACGTCTACGTAAATCCCAAACAGGAACAAAAAACTACTCCGGTAACTTTTTCTAATGCAACAGATATTACCAACAAGACCATAGCTTTTGAGACCGTTTCGGTGACGGAAACAGGATCGGTATCGACCAACACGACCGGTAAAAAAAATGTTGGTCAGGCGGCGAAAGGAACTGTAACGATTTTTAACAACAGCAATTCGGTCATGGATTTTCCCCAAGGCACTACGATTACCTCATCAAACAATCTGAATTACACCACCGACAAAGAAGTCACCGTTGCATCGGCGTCGGGTGACGTTTTTTCCGGCACAACGCCCGGTACCGCCGGTGTTACGGTAACCGCGGCGGATATCGGACAGGACTACAATCTTCCATCCGGAACGAAATTCTCTATCGGTACAAATCCTGATGTTGCGGCTAAAAATGACAGCGCCTTTTCCGGAGGAAGTTCAAAATCGGTAGTTGTGGTATCTTCCGATGACTTGAACAAGCTTCTTACCGACCTTCCGAAAAGCCTGGAACAAAAAGCCAAACAAGATCTTCAGGCAAAATCGACCCCGGATAGAACGGTGATCGGTCAATTCATTTCGGAAACAGTTTCAAATAAAGATTTTAGTAACAAAGAAGGCGACCAGGTTTCAACAGTCGGTTTAAACGGTACCGTGACTTTCGATGCGATCTCCTATTTAAATAGCGACATGGATAATCTGGCCAATTCGTTATTCGCCTCTGATGAGAGGATAATGTCAAATGATTTAACCGTTAACGCTGCCAACATAAAACAGCAAGCCAATCAAGACATAACTGCAGAAATTACTATTAACGCCGGGCTGATGCCAAAAATCGATATTGATAGCTTGAGAAAACAAATCGCGGGTTTTTCAAAAACAAAAGCCACTAATACTCTTGATAACCTTGTGCAGGCACAGCGGGTACAATTCAACTTCAACCCCGGCATTCCCCTTTTGCCGCAAAATCTTCCGGAAGACTATCGAAAGATATTCATTAACATTACGACAAAGTAAATTATGGAAAGACCCTGGTGGCAAAGAGCATTATACGAAATTTGGCCGAAAATATACCGTGTGATCAATGGTTCGCTTTATTTTCTATTGATGACGACAAGGAACCTGGTTATAACCGCCATTGAGCAAATCAAGAATACTTTCTAGATTATGGACGACGAAAAGCAAATTGCCCTAAACGCGATTCGCAAAAAACTCGTAGGCAAGGAGTTGAATTATAAAGATATTTATGCCGTGATGGACCAGATCGCCCACAAAAAATTAGGCGAAATCCTAACTACTTATTTTGCCGCTTCCGGATACTCCAAGGGTTTTAGTAACGAGGAACTCTTTTATCTTACAAAAGCAATGGTTGAAACCGGAGAAAAATTACACTTTCAGGGAATAATCGCGGACAAACACTCCATCGGCGGTGTTCCCGGAACCAGAACCACCCCGATCGTAGTTGCAATCGTTGCGGCGGCCGGTTTTAAGATTCCGAAAAGCAGTTCCCGAGCGATTACTACACCGGACGGAACCGCCGATGATATGGAAGTACTCGCACCGGTCGAGATGAGCAAAGAAAAGATTTACAAAATAGTCGAAAAAACAAACGGTTGTATCGTTTGGGGTGGGAGTTTTAACATTGCACCCGCCGACGACATTATCATCCAGGTAGAAAAACCCCTTCTGTTTGAAAGCTATGACAAGGTGATCGTTTCGATTATGTCCAAAAAAATAGCCTTCGGTTCCAATCACGTTGTCATCGATATTCCTTGGGGCAAAGACGTTAAAGTGCACAACCTGGATGACGCACGGCTGTTGGCGGAAAAATTCATTTATCTTGCCAAGAATTTCGACATCAAACTAAAACCACTGATCCACCGCACCGAAGAACCCGCCGGAAGGGGTGTCGGACCAGTACTGGAAATCCGGGAAGCCTTAAGGGTATTGCAACAAAAAGCGAACCGCCCCCTCGATCTTGAAATCCGGGCGATTAATCTTGCAGGTAACCTATTGGGGATTTGTCTGGACGATTCTCCGAAGATACTTAAGGATCAGATCGAAAAAGATTTCGGTAACGCATTCGGTTGGGCCACTCATATCTTAAAAACCGGCTCGGCATTTAAAAAACTCCAGGAAATAATCGAAGCACAGGGCGGGAATCCGAAGATTGACAGTGAAAAATTAAAAGTCGGTAAACATATTTTTGAGGACAAAGCGAATTTCAATGGAACCGTGAAGGGATTGAACAGCAAAAATATAACCATCATCGCAAAAATTCTGGGCGCGCCTTCCCAGAAAGGTTCAGGAATTTATTTTTACAAAAAAATAGGTGACCACGTCAGGGAAGGTGATGTACTCTATACACTTTTTTCCGAAAATGTGTATAATCTTAAAGAAGGAAAACAATCACTGGTAAATTTTCCTATCGTTAGATTCTAATGAAAAGATTGATCGTCTTGGTTGGAATTATTTTAATCGCTCTCATTTTCGGAATTCTGTGGTGGGAAAACGGCCTCCTACCCGTGAATTCCTCAAATAAAGCTACCAGGCTATTCGTTGTTAAAAACGGCGAGGGAGTAAGAGAGATCGCCAACAACCTTAAAAACGAAGGGTTGATAAGAGATCCCATTGTCTTCTTCCTGCTTTTACGCCAAGAAGGTTACGACAAACAAATACAGGCGGGCGATTTCAGGCTCAGCCCCTCGATGGACGCAAACCAAATCGCAACCAATTTAACCCACGGAATTTTGGATATCTGGGTCACTATTCCGGAAGGTTTAAGGGCCGAGGAAATAGCGGCTATCTTGAAACAAAAAATTCCTTCTTATAACGATTCATGGAAGCAGGCATTGATACAAAACGAAGGATACCTGTTCCCCGACACATACCTGATACCGAGAACCGCGGACATCAATTTGGTGCTGTCTCAATTCAAGAAGAATTTCCAGGCAAAATACGACAGCATTAAAAATACAAAAACAACAAATCTGACCGAAGCGCAAACGATCATTCTTGCTTCGATAATCGAAAAGGAAGCGAAATTTGCGGAAGATAGACCACTGGTTGCATCGGTGTTCATCAACCGCCTAAACCTTGGAATGCCGCTTGGATCCGACCCGACCGTCGAGTACGCATTAGGTTACCAACCCGATACCCAGACCTGGTGGAAACAAGATCTGACCGTCGACGATTTGGCCATAAATTCGCCTTATAACACAAGAGTGAATACCGGACTTCCTCCCGGACCTATTTCCAATCCCGGACTCTCATCTATCAAAGCCGCCCTTGCACCGGCTAATACCGATTATTTATACTTCTTCGCAGACAAGCAGGGACACTTGCATTTCGCGACCACACTGGAAGGACACCAGGCTAACATCCAAAAATATTCACAGTAGTTTATCTTCTTATCTTTTTGAAGAATCGTCTTTTGGTCTGAGGTTTTGTTTCGCCGTTACTTCCCTCTTTTTTCTCTTCGCTTTCCTGATGTTGATGCTCTTCAAGATCCGCTTCTTCTTCGTTTTCTACCTCTTCGTATTCCTCCAAATCATCAAAGTTGTACTCTTCCAATAAATTTATTATGCCGTCAAGTCCCTGCTCCGACATGATCTTAAGTAAGTTTTTTCCGGTCCTTGTCCCAAGCAGAAAAACTATTCCGCCACCCAAGACCAATCCCATTAAGAAACCGAGTGAAAATTTATTATCATTTTGATTATTCATCTTTTTTATGCTCCTTTTTGCTTCCGTTTAAAATCTTGGCGATTCTTGCGCCCGCCTTAAGTCCCATGGTAAGAGAAGAAAGCGAAGAAATCGGTTTGGAAACACTTTCTGTGATCAAGCCAGTATCGTCCAAAACTTTATTGGCTTTGTCGATGGTTTTTCTGAGCTCACGGAGGATAAAAAATACCTGGATTCCCAACACTATTAAAAGTATGGTTAAAATAATTACTACCAAAAGTAGTGCGGTCTGGGCAGGATCCATCATGGTCTTAAAGTAACTTAAATTCGATCTGTTGTCAAGAGCCCTTAATACTTAAATTGATTTGTTGATCGGTTTCACGCTGAAACTTATTTATCGACCTGATATTTATGGTTAATGCGCCCGGAAAAACATCAAGTGTTTTTGTAAAATACCCGTTGGAATCGACCCTAACCTCATTCTGGTCGATATATACGGTATCATCCGGGTCGGTTTTTCCGTAAATAGTGATTACCGAAGAATAAATTGCGGTATTATCTTTGGGGGAAATGATCGTCAATGGCGGATCCAAAAATGCATTACGGTATTGAAAAAGTATATACCCGGTAAAAAGGATGAGGATAAATACGATGAGTAAAACGGTTGAATATATGCGTATTCGGGATCTAGTAAACTCTTGTTCCGTACCGAAGCTTTTCGGCAACACCCTCTGCGACTTTTCGTAATCAAATTCTCTTCTGAAAAGTGCCATTATTTCTTTTTCGTCCAGACCCAAAAACAGGGCGTAGTTTCGCACGAATCCGTGCGCATAGGAAACCGAGGGAAGCTTATGGTATTCTCCGTTCTCGATGTATTCCAAAAACAAAGGTTTTATCTTTGTAGATTTGGAAACATCTTCAAGGCTCAAATTTTTTGAGAGTCTTGTTGCCTTTAATTTTTGTCCGGCTGTAGTCATAGGTATACGAAGTCTCAGGTTTCACCCAAATTATTCAAAAATTCTTCGGGGTCCCTTATCAATACGTCCCTTGGCTTACTGCCTTCGGCTCTTCCTACCGCGCCGACCTCCTCAAGTTGATCCAATAACCTACCTGCTCTGGAAAAGCCTATGCCAAGCCTTCTCTGTAAAAAAGACGCGGATGCCGTATTGTGCTGGCAAATTATCCTGACCGCATCGTTGAATAATTCATCTCTGCCGCCCGGCCCGCCCTGAGAGATACCTCCCGAACCCTTTTTAAGAACCAACGGCTGTGATAAAACCTCCTCGGTATTATACTGGGCCGGGGGATTTTCGTTCCTTAAGAAATCGACCAGCCTTTTGACCTCTTTTTCCGAGACAAATGCACCCTGAATGCGTGTCGGCTTAGCCTGCTCGGGCGGAATGTACAACATGTCTCCTCTTCCCAAAAGCTTTTCCGCTCCGGGGGTATCCAGTATCACCCTTGAGTCGATCATCGAGGAAACGTTAAAAGCGATCCTGCAGGGAATATTAGCCTTGATAAGCCCCGTGATGACATCGACGCTTGGCCGCTGTGTGGCAACCACCAAATGAATTCCCGTTGCGCGGGCCATTTGCGCCAACCTCGCAATGGCGTCTTCGACCTCAACAGGAGCATAGGCCATGAGGTCCGCCAGTTCGTCAATAAAAATAACTATGTAAGGAAGCGTCTGAAAACCCGCCAGTTCGTTATACGAATCTATATTTCTCACACCGTGTTCGGCAAAAAGTTTGTACCGCTTATCCATTTCTCCCAACGCCCACTTCAGCGAAGCAAGTATCTGGTCCACCTCGACGATAACGGGTGTCATCAAATGGGGAATATTGTTGTATCCGGTAAGCTCCACCCTTTTAGGGTCGATCAAAATTATCCTTACCTCGTCCGGCGTTGCTCTAAACAATAAAGACGCAATGAATGAATTGATCATCACCGATTTTCCCGAACCCGTGGTTCCGGCGATTAGTACGTGGGGCATTTTGCCGATGTCAGCAAGAAGCGGATTGCCGGAAACGTCAAGACCCAAAGATACTGCCAATTTCGACTTATTCTTTTTCATGATGTCCGAGGACAACATTGTTCTTAAATTTACTATTTGTAGACTTCGGTTCGGAATTTCTATCCCTACCAGATTTCTGCCCGGAATGGGAGCTTCGATCCTGATCTGTCCGGTCGGAGCTTCCGTACTTAAGGCTAAATCGTTGGCCAGGTTGGTGATCTTCGATACTTTGGTTCCCATCGGGATCTGCAAAGCGTACTGAGTGACAGCGGGACCTAGGTTCACCTCGACCACTTTTGCCCTGATCGAGAAACTGCCAAGGGTGTCTTCTATCCTCTTGGCAATATCTTTGACATCACCCCTGTCCGCCTTTTGCGTAGTGTCGTTTGAAAGAATATCCAAAGGCGGCAGATGCCACATGCCGACCTGCCCCGGAGCATTGATCACCAACTTATCGGATATGAGCGGTTCTTCTTTTTTGGCGATCTGGGGAGGATTATTTATTTTAATGTCTTTTGCCGGAAGCGGCTTATCCGTCATACCTTTGATGACCATTTGTTTGTCTTCCAAAGCCGACGGCTTCTTCTTGAAAAATCCTAGTATGTTTCCCGGAAGAAGTCTTTGAAAAACACCAAAAACCGAACCGAGGATCACTGCCAGTTCGTCCACCGAAGTATCCAAAAATACCACTGCACCGACAAATATTCCGGCCAGGTATACCAAAAGCGCCCCTAAACCGGAAATCACCTCCGACAGAAGGCTATTCAAGTAGAGACCGATGCTTCCTTCATGGGTCAGACCCAACAGGGAAAAGAAAAAGATCAGATATCCGACCAGAACGTTCGGGCGCGATAAAAATAGCTTAAGCCTAAGAAAGAAAAACCCGAACAGGATGAGCACCACGGGAAACAAAATCGCGAACAATCCGAAATAACCGGCCAATACATCATGGAGCGAAACAAAATTGCTGCCGCTTCTGGTGAACGACAATGCAAGTAAAAGACCCGCAAGGATCAAAAAAAAGGCAAAAATCGAATAAACGGTATTTTTCTTCAGTTTTATCTTGAACTTGTGCTTGGAATAGTGTCTATGCCTTGCCATAAAGATATTATATCAGTTTACTCAATATCAACAAGCGAAATTAGATAAAGCCCTTTTCTTGCGCGACGATTTGTGGATTTCATTGTGCTAAAATTTAGATAAGTATCTTAAAAACCGTGAGTAAAAAATATTTAAAATCCTCGGCATTGGCTTTCCTTTTCTTCGCATTCTCGTTTTTAGGGCTTTTGGTCACCTATTTTCTCTATAAAAAATCGATCGACTCGTCCCTTACGCACATTTTTACTCTCCAAAGCATTAACTATCCCCTGATGTTTTTTCTTCTTTTCTGTTTTCTTTCTTCGGTTTCATTTTTAACAGGGGCGTCGGACCTGACATCTTATTTTGTCGAAAAAATACATATCCAGAATTTTCTGCTAAAAAGTGTGGTTTTCGTATTCGTTTTTATTTTCCTTCCCTTTTATGTCCTTTTTCACTGGTATTTCACTTTTATCAGGCTTATTCTGACCCGCCGTCTATTTGACACTCTTACCCCCAAAAAAATCTACGGGAATGTAATTCTGGTTTTATTCGTTATTCTTATCCTTACGCCGGCCTGGGTCATAGGATATGGTGCTTTTAAAAACATCTCAACAGAGGTGGTCTTGAAAGAACTGGGATACGCTCCCGTGACGGAGTACGTTGCGGGAACCGGCTCGATGTACCCGACCTTTCCCAAAAGCAATGCGGTCACTCCTATCGACCAGTTCAAACAAACCGTCGCAACACCTTCGTTCATTTCATTTCCGAGCGGAATCGTTCTGTTCGGTAAACGTTATTTCGGAAGAAACATCGAAAGAGACGACATCGTCAGCTTTAAAAACCAGAAGACAATCGAGATCACCAAGCAAGAATACGGGGTCGGGGTCGGATTTATAAAAAGGGTGATCGGATTGCCAGGAGACACCATCGAGCTTCGGGGCGGGATCGTTTATTTAAACGGCAAGCCTCTTAAAGAACCGTATACCGCCAAACCGCAATCTACCTTCGGTGAGGGGTTTCTTTCCGACTGTCATATCATCAAGGTTCCAAATGACGACGTTTTTGTGATGGGAGATAACCGCAAAAGCAGTGATGATTCCAGGGACATCGGATTCGTCGGTTTAAACGATATCGATCACGTCTTACCGATTGAAAACCAGAAGGGGGTTTGGGACAAACACTGGCGCGACACGACAAACGACTTTGTACCGGCCTCAAAGATCACGCTCGACGTAAGCCAATACTTGACCCTGCTCAACCAGAAACGCGTAGAGGCCGGGATCCAACCTTTAAAATACGAACCCAAACTCTCGGAATCGGCGGCGTTAAGGGCCGAAGCCATGATCAAATTCGACGATTTTTCTTTCGATGCAACCCGTTCGGGGTTGACGATGCAACAGGCAATGCGGGAAGTCGGATACTCCAACATCGTTTACGGCGAGGCGCCTACACAGGGTTATTATGAAGCATCGGAACTGTTGGATAACCAGTTCCAGTTCCCCGATACCAAAAAGTTTTTGCTGGACAAGGATTATCAGGATTTTGGGATTGCGGCGGTTCAGGGAGAAATCAATAACTGCCCCACCCAGGTCATCGTCCAGCATTTTGCCGGATATATCCCTCCGAATTATTCCAAGACACTGATCACTTCGTGGCAAAATGCGCTTAATTCTTTAAACCAAATCGCCAAAAGCTGGGAGGATTTAAAATCCATACCGGCGGCTTACAACAAAGACCCCCGGGACATCGACCAAATTGTCAGCATCATAAATCAACGGCAGACGATGATTTCGGGAATTTTAGAAAAAATGAATGCCAACCAATGGCTTACCGACCAACAAAATCAGTATACGCAAACTACGGACATGCAGCTCGGGCAGGAGGAAGAGAGCTTGGCACAAAAAATCAATAATTTGTTAAAATGAGCTTGATCATAAATAAAATCAACTAAAAATTTTCCGTTTCGCATGAATAAAAATACCCTTTTTAAGGGCCTTACCAAAGATACTTTCCTGCTTGCTCTAACCAGTTTTTTTGCCGACATATCTACGGAAATGCTCTATCCCGTTCTACCGATCTTTCTGACCCAAACGCTTAAGGCAAGCGCCGGCATTGTGGGTCTGGTCGAAGGAGTTGCCGAAGCGACCCAAAATATCATCCAGGGATTCTCCGGTTCTATTTCCGATAAGCTTAGGAAAAGAAAAAATATAGCGGTTTTAGGTTATTCACTCGCCGCTGTCTCAAAACCTTTGATCGGGTTATCGTCGGTCTGGCAGTTTGTGCTGGGAACCCGGTTCTTGGACAGAATGGGAACAGGGATCCGTTCTGCTCCCAGGGACGCCTTGATCGCGTCTTCGGCTGACACGCAGAATACGGGAAAGGCATTCGGGCTTGAGGGGATCGGTGATAATTTCGGAGCTTTCGTCGGCCCGCTTGTGGCTATCGTTCTGATATTTACTTTTGGTTTGAACTTAAGACACGTGTTTTATATCGCTTTCATCCCGGGACTTATGGCTGTGATAATGGTCTTACTCGTAAAAGAAAAGGACGTCATCTTAAAAACGGGGACAAATTTAAATTTTTCACTAAAGAGATTGCCCAAATTGTACTGGAAATATATTCTGGTGACCATACTTTTCGGCCTGGGCAACTCGAGCAACTCTTTTCTAATCCTGCGGACCAAAAACATCGGTGTCTCTTTGGAAGAAACGATCCTGGTTTACGCTTTCTTTAACCTGGTCGCAGCTTTTGCCTCTTATCCGGCGGGGATGCTTTCCGATAAAATCGGCAGGAGAAATATTTTACTTATTTCTTTCTTGATATTCTTTGTTACCTATTTGGGTTTTGCCGTCAGCACCGATATAATCCTGATCATATTATTATTTATTTTTTACGGACTTTACCAGGGAATTTTCCGCTCTGTCGGCAAAGCGCTCGCCACCGATTTGGTTCCCCTAGAACTAAGGGCCAGCGGGGTCGGTTGGTATTCGACCGCCGTCGGTTTAACAAGTTTGTTTGCCAGCGTCGTCGGCGGACAACTGTGGACCATGGTCAATCCGTCGGCAACTTTCTATTTTGGGGCGTGTTCCGCCATTATCGGATCGGCTGCGCTCTTGCTTCTTTTTCCGAAACGTTGATCATATAAAAATTCGGGCAACCTAAAATCAGATCAGGTGATCTGCTCGATCCTCGGGTTTACCAGTTTCTTGTAATCGGTCGCCTTCATGGCCACGGAAAACCGTCTGTCTCCGGCGTTAAAAACTATTTTGTCGTTTTTAAAAAGACCGATGTCCGCGATAACTTCAAGCTCGAACAGATTTCCGAAAGGCGGTACGCCGCCGACTACTATGCCATTAGTAAGTTTGTTTATTTCCTCCACGGTCGCGAACCTGATATCTTTAGAGTTTAATATTTTTTTCAGCCTGTTACCGCTGAACTTTTGATCACCCGGCAATACGACCATTACGAATCTTTTTCCGGACGATTCCTTTACGCGAAGTATCAATGCTTTTGCTCCTTGGGATAACGAATATTTTCCTTCCCTTACCTTTGCCGCTTCTTCACTGGTTGTTACCGGCTCATGCTCGAAACTCTCAAACCATAAACCGTTTTGTTCCAGCAAATTTACGATGGTATGCGTGGTCGGGTGGTAATCCATGCAAAAATTATAGCAAAATTCTATTCGCTAATCCGTGCTTTCAAACATTGACAAACACTTACCAACTAAGTAAGCTTTAGTTTACAAATCAAGATGCAGGACAAAAAGCCTTATGTCTTAAAAAAAGAAACCGTGATCAGCGAGATCTTAAACGACTGCCCTAAAGCGATCGAATTGTTGGCCGAATACGGGATTTTATGCGTGAGTTGTTTTTTGAACCAGTTCGACACGCTTGAGACCGGAACAAAAATACATCATATGAGTAACGAAGAAGCTCAAAAAATGATCGACGAAATAAACCTGGAACTTGCGAAAGAGGAAAACTGGGCTTGATGATGAAAAAACTGGTGATCGATGACTTGTTTGCGCAAACCCTGGAAGGCAAAGAAATTTTAAAAGGGATAAACCTGACGATAAAACAACCCGAAATGCACGTGGTAATGGGACCCAACGGCGGAGGAAAGTCGACACTGGCGATGGTCCTGATGGGTCATCCCGGATATAAAATAACCCGGGGAAAAATTTCGTTAAACGGGAAAGACATCACAAACTTAAGCCCGGATAAAAGAGCAAGACTGGGATTATTCTTAGGATTCCAGTATCCGGTGGAGGTTCCCGGGGTGAATTTCAGCAATTTCTTAAGGATGGCCGTGAACGAGGAAAGGAAAAAGGGAGACAAACTCTCCCCGATCGCTTTCAGGAACCTGCTTCTGGACAAAGCCGGACAGCTTTCGGTATCAGAGGATATCGTCAAGCGCATGCTTAACGAAGGGTTTTCAGGCGGTGAGAAAAAGAAAGCGGAAATCCTGCAGCTTGCGCTACTCAAACCCACTTTCGCGGTCTTGGACGAACCCGACTCGGGGCTCGATGTCGACGCCTTAAAATATATCGCCAAGACCATCAATTCCCTGGATTTTCCCCTGGGACTTTTATTGATAACTCACTACCAAAGGATTCTGCATTACCTTAAGCCCGACTTTGTCCATATTTTGCTTAATGGAAAGATAGTAAAATCGGGCAAGGCGGTTCTGGCCAAACAGATCGAAAACTCAGGATACGAACACTTAAAGTATGAAAAACCCTAAAATCAAAACAACCTACCAATACGGCTTTCATAAACCCGACAACCCGACCTTTAAGGTCCCTGTGGGTTTGAACAAAAAAATCGTGGAAATGATTTCCGATTACAAACAGGAGCCCGAATGGATGAAACAAAAAAGACTTGAGGCATACGAAATTTTTAAACAAAAGCCGATCCCGACCTGGGGTGCCGACCTAAGCAAACTTGATCTTGATAAGTTGTGTTATTACAACAACCCGTCGAGAAAAAAATTTAAGAACTGGCGGGATGTCCCCAAAGACATCAAAGAAACATATGACAAAATAGGCGTACCCGAAGCCGAAAAAAAATTTCTTGCAGGGGTCGGGGCGCAATACGATTCCGAGGTCATTTATCACCACTTAAAAGAACAATGGGAATCTTTGGGGGTTATCTTTATCGACACCGACACGGCGGTCCGGGAATATCCCGAACTGGTAAAAGAATATTTCGGCACGATAATTCCGGCGAACGACAATAAATTCGCGGCCTTAAATACCGCCGTTTGGAGCGGAGGAAGTTTTGTTTATGTCCCAAAAGGAGTACACGTAACGATCCCCCTCCAGGCATATTTTAGGATCAACGCCAAAGCCGTCGGACAATTCGAGAGAACGCTTATCATCGCCGAAGAAGGAAGTTATGTCCATTATGTCGAGGGTTGCTCAGCACCGATTTATACCGCCGACTCGCTGCACGCCGCGGTGGTCGAAGTGATGGTCAAACCCAGGGCCAGGGTGAGATATACGACCATCCAGAACTGGAGCGGCGACGTTTATAACCTGGTCACCAAAAGAATGATGATCCAGGATGACGCCTTCGGAGAATGGATTGACGGAAATTTGGGTGCCAAGGTCACCATGAAATACCCTTCTCTTATTTTAAGCGGCAGAGGCGCAAGGGGCGAAGTGTTATCGCTGGCCTATGCTTCAAACGGACAACATCAGGATGCCGGCGGAAAAGCGATCCACCTGGCTCCGGAGACAACCAGCACCATCACCTCTAAATCTGTGAGCGTCGGCAACGGCCGGGCCAGTTACCGCGGACAGGTAAAAATAGTCAAGGGTGCAAAAAAAAGCAAATCTTTCGTAAGGTGCGATGCTCTCTTGATCGACAAGACCTCAAGATCCGATACATATCCTACGAATGAAGTTGCCGAAGAAGATGTCAACCTTGGTCATGAAGCCTCGGTATCGAAGGTGGGAGAACAACAATTATTTTATTTGATGAGCAGAGGCCTAAGCGAGGCACAGGCAACCTCATTGATCGTTAACGGTTTTATCGAACCGATCGTCAAAGAACTCCCCCTTGAATATGCGGTCGAACTGAATAGACTGATAAACCTGTCGATGGAAGGGGCTGTGGGATAAGGAGCTTTTAAAATGATTCAAAAATTAACGATAAAACAAACCGAGGAATTTTTTTTACCCCTTATTTGGTCGGGAAAGGAAAATCAGATCGATTATGATATCTCACTCTCAAAAGAAGGGGCGAGCATCAGGCTGTTATTGCTGATTTTGGGTAACGGCGAATCCTGGGCCGATGTAAATATCAAAATAACCCACGAAAAACCGCAGACAAAAAGCATGGTGATCGTCAGGGGGATCTTGGGCGATTCCGCCAGAATCAACTTTAACGGTTTGGTCAAAATCAACAAGGGTTCGTATCTATCAAACGCCTGGCTGGCCGCGCACCTTCTTTTAAACTCGGATAGGGCAAAGGGACGCGCGATACCAAGCCTTGAGATTCTGGAAAACGACATTAAAGCGGGACACGCGACCACGGTGGGGAAAATAAATGAGGCCGAAATATTTTACTTAATGTCAAGAGGCGTCCCGCAAAAAAAGGCCAAACAATTGATCGTCGCTGGATTCTTAAGCGGATTTTTGAATGATTTTCCCGATTCGAAAGAAAAAAACCTGATTTTAAAACAAATAAAACATGTCGTATAAAAAGGACTTCCCTATTTTTAAAAATAACCGGAAAATGGTTTACCTGGACAGCGCCGCGACCAGCCAGAAACCACAAGTGGTCATAGACGCCGTGAACGATTTTTTTAGCAAATACAACAGTAACGTTCACCGCGGAATATATACTTTATCCGAAAAAGCGGAGGAACTTTACGAGGGGACTCGCAAAAAGGTCGCCGGTCTGATAAATGCCGGCGGTGCTTCGGAAATCATTTTTACCGGAAACGCAACCGAGGCCATTAATCTTGCGGCGTTCGGATATTTCAAGAAATTCCTGAAAAAGGACGATATTGTGGTCCTGTCGGAAATGGAACATCATTCAAATGTAGTGCCCTGGCTGATGCTGAAAAAAAGTCTCGGAATAAAAATTTATTATTTACCGGTTAACGAAGATTATCGTCTCGACCACCTCCGGCTCATGGAACAAAAAATCAACTTTTCAAAAGTCAAATTGATCTCCCTTACTCACGCATCGAATGTTTTGGGAACCGTGAATCCGTTGGAAGAAATAATTCCTTCACTAAAAAAGGAATGTACCAACGCCAAAATATTGATCGATGCAGCTCAAAGCATTCCCCATATTCCCGTAAATGTAAAAAAAATGAATTGCGACTTCCTGGCATTTTCGTCACATAAAATGTTCGGGCCTTCCGGGGTCGGTGTGCTGTATGCCAGACAGGAACTGCTTGAAATGACCGATCCGTTGTTTTACGGGGGACACATGATCGCAAACGTTGACAAGGAAAAAGCCCGGTTTTTGCCCGCTCCGGCAAAATTTGAAGCGGGAACCGGAAAATTGGAAGGAGTAGCGGGATTAGGAGCGGCGATCGACTACTTAAATACCCGGGACATAAAAGTTATTCAAAAATATGAACACGGCCTTACAAAATATACCCTTTCAAGATTACCGAAAATAAAAAATGTCCAACTTTACGGGAGTCGTAATTTTTTAAACCGGTTACCGGTGTTTTCCTTTAATATCGGTGCCATACATCCTCACGATGTCTCCGAAATTCTCAATAGACACGGTGTTTGTGTCCGGGCGGGTCATCACTGCGCCCAGGTTTTAATGGATGCATGCCAAACAGCCGGAACCGTACGCGCTTCCCTGTCCATTTATAATACCAAGGATGATGTTGATAAACTGATAACAAGCATTGAGGATGTAAAAAATGTCTTTAGGTTAACCGATTGACCTTAAATTATGGAAGATCCTTTATACCGCGAAATCATTCTGGAGCACTGGCAGAATCCGCAAAATTACGGGTCGGTCAAAAACCCGAGTTTTGATTTAAGCGACAACAACCCTTCCTGCGGCGACAAGATCAGGATCACCGGAAAAATTAAAAACGGAAAACTGATCGATGTAAGGTTCACTTGTCAGGGTTGCGCCGTTTCCAAAGCTTCGGCGTCCATTTTGACCGGACAAGTTAAGGGGATGCTAATTACGGAGATAATTAAATTAAAGGAGGAGGACATATTAAAAAATCTCGGAGTGGAAATAACTCCTGCCCGCTACAACTGCGCACTTTTGTGTTTAAGAACTTTTCAAAACGGCTTAAAATAGATTCACGCCCAGGCTTTTTCCGCCCTTTTTGCCGAAGAGACGGACAGAACTTCGATCACGATTCCCATTTGCACCAAAACATATGAGCCGACCCTAACTTTTTCATCCGCGACCATGGCCTGGCGTATTTGTTTTCCGGGATATTCAACCAGAGCTTTTCTGCCCTTTATTTCTATCACCTTACCCGGCGCCGCGATACACATAAAACTATTTTACCATTTTTTTTCTCCGGTTTTTTTTGCTATGATAGATGATACCCATGGATAATGATCTGCCGCCTCAAAAAAAGAAACTGGCAATAGGCTGGTTTTCATTCACCTGCTGCGAAGATTCGACCATCCTTCTGACCGAACTTTTGAATAAAAATTTCGACGCCTGGCGTAAGGTCGTCGACTTTAAACACATGAAGGTGTTAAAAACCAAAAATGACATGACAAATTTGGACGTTGCTTTCATCGAAGGCGCGGCCTCATCCCAAAAACAGGAGGATGAAATGAAAAAGATCAGGGAGAATGCCAAATACGTGATAGCGGTAGGTTCTTGCGCGGTCACCGGCCTCCCTTCGGCAACCAGAAACCAGTTTGTCGACTCGGAGCTTAATGAAAAGATCCAATGGTACATCAAAACCTTTAGCTACGGACAGAAGGTGAAAAAGCTGGATGAAGTGGTTAAGGTTGACGACTACGTTGCCGGCTGTCCGATGAATGTTGAGCTTTTTACGCAAACTCTTGATAAATATCTTAAACTATTCGGGATAATTTAAAAATGCACAGTTGCGACGTTACCATTGACAATGTTACCAAAATCGAAGGCTCCGCCGGACTTAAGGTGAGCATCAACGACGACAAAGTTACAGAGCTTAAATTCATAATTCAGGACTACCGGCGCTTTTATACGACCGCTGTTAAAGGTAAACCTATCATCGCCGTTCCTTCGTTTCTATCCAGAATTTGCGGAACCTGCTCGGTCGCACATTTGTTCGCCGCGATCAAAGCGCTTGAAAACTCACAAGGTATACAGGTAAGCGAGCAAACCAAAATATTAAGGCGCCTTGCCTACGACGGACTGATGATCAGGGATCATTCCCTTCACTTGTACTTTTTTACCCTTCCCGATGTTTTGGGACTGGATTCCATTTTGGATATCCCGGACGATGATAATGCTCCCGGACACGTGCTTTTACACGATTCCTTTGATATAAAACAGGCGGGAACCGATATCACCAACGTCATCATCGGCGCCGCCATCCACGCACCATACCCGACCCCCGGCGGATTTTTAAAACTTCCCGACCAAACGAAGTTCCCCGAACTTATCGAAAGTCTTGAAAAAATCAGGCCTCAGGTTTTAAGAGGCATTAAAGCGTTTTACGATTGGCCGGAAAATCTGATCAGGAATTCGGATTACCTTGCATTAAGAAACGGCACGCGTTTTGATTTTCTGGACGGGTTTTTGCTAAATGCAAACGGCAAAAAGGTCCCTTCCGAAGAATTTTTAAGCTTTATGGAGGAGGTCGTTGTTCCTTACTCCCAGTCACAAGGCTATAGATTTTCCGATACGCACGAGGATTATCTGGTCGGCGCCCTGGCAAGGATCAATTTCAACAAAGACCTTCTCCATCCAAGGACAAAGGCGGACGCCGCGCAGTTTCTTGACGTTTTTCCCTCCAAAAACATTTACCACAATAATCTGGCTCAAGGGATAGAGGTACTTAACTGCGTCGACGACGCCATCGATATCTTAAAAAATCTTAATATCGATCCCGAACCGCCGGTCAGAAAACCACCGGTTGCAGGCATCGGCGTGGGAGTCGTCGAGGCGCCGCGGGGAACGCTTTACCATATGGCCAAAGTAAACGACAAGGGAATGGTCGAAGATTACGACGTCATCGTCCCCACCTCCCAAAACCAGATAACCATCGAAAACGACTTAAAAAAATATTTCAATGAAAATTTAAACAAGGAAGAAGGCGAACTTAAGCTTGCGGCGGAAAAGATCATCAGAGCCTATGATCCCTGCATGTCCTGCGCCACCAATTTTCTTAAAATAGACTGGATACGTAAATGATCCGGTTTTTCCCGGGCGGGCAAACCGACGACGGTTACTTTATTTAACTTCCCGATCTTCTTAAGATATTTAAGCTGGAAAGAAAGATCAAAATCATGAACAGTCAAACTTTTGGTAAAAACCAGTTCATCGAGGTCCTTGTTCCCAAAAACCGTGGCGGTTCCTATTCCCTCGACCGTGTCCAAAATGACGACATCTTTTTCATCCGCAAACGGCAGGTCTTCGTTGGGCTTAACGACAATAAATTCCATGTTTTTGATCTTACCTTTTAGCTTATCGGCCACGATCAAAGCGTTGTTATCAAAGACAACATCCTCGTTTCCGAAAACATAAACTTTCATCACTTTATTTTAACACAGCAAAAATGTATCATTGCTAATATGGACAAGGCTCTTCAACTTGAATCTCGATTCTCACTTCCGCCGAATTCTTTGGGCTACTGCGGCAAAAAAACCGCCGCCTATAAATTCAAACAGTGCATCATAAACGGCAAATGCGACGGTGTAAAAAAAGAGGTGACCGGTTTCATCGTTTTATATCCTTATTTAAAACTTTTGAATAAAATCACCAAACAGCCGAAATTTTCTAAACAAACCATCGAAGGATATTGGCTTGGCAACGAAATTTTGAATAAGGCAAAACCGAAAGATTATCTTTTGTTACTAGGATATTTCCAAAAACAGGGAGTGCCCGGTTTTTTCATCAAGGAACTAAAAGAAAAAATGCCGAAAAAATTCATCCCCAGCCACTTGTTCCAGGTACTGCACGTTGGGGTCGGCAGGGCAAGCGGAAGCGTTCCGTTCAATCTTGAAACCGTCAATGATTGCATGATCCGCTGGGGAAAGGTGCAAAGCGTAACCAAAAACACCGCAACCGTTGACTTAAATTCGCTTAAAACCAAAAACGGCAGGACCTATGAACTGACGCTTGCCAAAACCAAGGTTCCTTTTGACAGACAACTTGTCCTTGGCTTAAAAAAAGGCGACACGGTGGCCGTTCATTGGAAAATGATCATCAAAATACTAAATGATGACGAGGTGAAAAATATCGGATTTTGGACGAAAGAGGTTCTAAAACTTAAATTCCCCGCCTAGGACAAAGCCGCATTTTTATTTGGTTTTTCCCGTTTTGCTAAGACATAGAATATCCCGATTGCCAGGATAGTTAAAAAGCTTTGAACCCCCATATCCAAAGTCCAGGCGTGGGTGACAAATATCGCCGATAGAATGTTGGTGATCAAGGTCGCGCTCACCAAAACTGCCGCTACCACCGTTGCCGGCGCAAGTTTCAAAGCTCTATACCAAGTCATAACATAGCCCAGCAGCAAAACCACGGTTATTCCCATCCAAAACCATTGTTCCTTCGTCATGAAAAAAGATTGAAAAAGAGCTTTCGGGGCAAGAACGGCGGATGCACCAAGCAAGATCAGCGATCCTATCCCCATTCTGGCCGCAACGACGATATCGGGGTCGACCGTCGGCAAAATCTTTTTAGCCAGGATGTTCTCTACCGCCCAGAGCATGGTTGCCGCCAAAACGAACCATGCGCCCTGGGAAAATCTAAATGGCACAAGCCCTCCGATTACAAAATTTGCCAAAAACAGCAGTACGACCGCCAGAACCTGAAGCCTTAAGATCTTTTCTTTCAACAACGGGACCGCCAGTAGAGCCACCCAGATGAATAAAGTTTTATGGATCATCGCGCCGCTTATCGCGGGGATTTGCGACAATCCCTGGAAAAATAGATAAAAAGGCAGCGAACCGCCGATTATCCCGATCAGAAACAAGTAACCGGCTTCCCTTGGGGTAAGAGTTTTAAGTTTTTTCCATTTTAGGGTTATCAACAGTAAGCCTATTATCAAAAGTCCGACATAAGCATTTTTTACGGCGGTGAAAACCAGCGGCGGATTGACCAGGGAAACGGCGATCTTGTTGATGAAATTTGAGAATCCCGATATCAATGCGGTTATTAATGCCAAACCTATTCCTTTGGTAACTTTGGAAGAAGACATATCATGCGGGCCAAACCTGCTGGTTTGTTTCGGTATCGATAACTACTATGGCCTTGGTCGGACAGCTTTGGGCTGCCATTAAAATATTGTCGGCGCTGTCCTGACTGTCGGGCAAAACCACCGCTTTATTCTCCCCGTCCAACTTAAAGGTCGAGGGCGAAACGGCAACGCACGAGGCGGCACCGATGCAAACGCTTCTTAAAACTTTGACCTTATATTTCCCGATGATGAATTCCTGGTCCTGCTCGCCTTGTGCCGGCGGCACAACTGCCTGATTGTTATCCATATGTCCATGATAGACGAATCCCGCATTTCTTGCAAGGGGTGCAAAATATGCTAGTATAAAAAAATGAGGGCAAAACTTAGCAAAAGAGAGGAGATCGCAACCGGTATCTTCGGCTTGGAGTTTGAAACTTTAGGTGAAACGGTCAATTTCGAACCGGGACAATTCTTTAGCCTCAACCTTCTGGATCCGCCCGAATCCGACCCGCGCGGAAACAGCCGGTATTTCGGGTTCAATAATTTGCCGGGGCAAAACATCGTCCAAATGATCACAAAGGCCGGCCCAAGCGCCTATAAAAAATACCTGCTCCAAATGCCCCAAGGAACGGAAGTTGAGATCGACAAGATCCAGGGCCTTCCTATCCTTCCCAAAGAGCCGAACCAGCCGGTCGTTTTTGTTTGCAGCAATATCGGGATCGCGCCGGTCATCAGTGTCTTAAGAAATATCAAAGCAAAAGATCTGAATTACAATATCACTCTGGTTTATGTATTCAACGATAGAGCCTCGGCGCCTTTTATTACGGAGCTTGAGAGCTTGGCCAAAGAGCGTTCCGATTTCAAGCTGATCGAGACGGTCAATTTCGACCGGACGCTTATTCAACAAAATTTCCCGAACTTGAACGAAAATTTGTATTGTCCCAAAGGCGAGCCCAAGTTTGTCGTATCCGCGGCAAGGACGCTTGAAGGACTTGGGGTGGCACCTAAGATGATCTCCATGGAAATATTTACCGGATATTAACGGTAATCGGTGATTATTTCTTGAATGTCCCTCTTTGCAACCGGCGTATCCACCAAAGGCTTCTGGCCGATCTGAGGGATCTGCGCTTCGTAGGATGGTTCGTCCACTTCGTAAAAAACCCCTAAGGGAATTTGTTTTTCGCCCCACTCGAGCGCTTTTTTGAACGCCTGTTCTTTGTCGGTCTTATCGAATGAAGGATCGAGGTAATAGGTGTTATTCTGGTAAAACTCGTGGGTATACAATTCGTTGAAGGTCACGCAGGGCTGCAAAACATCGACCACCGAAATCCCTTTATGCTCTGCGGCTTTTTGGAACAGCTCCGAAAGCTGCGGAATGTGCGACGCATATTCCCTGGCGACAAAAGTCGCTCCGGCAGTGATTGCCAGCGTAAGCGGATTGACCGGATTATCGAGATTTCCCTGGGGAGTCGATTTACTTTTGTAACCGTGAGGCGACCTTGGTGAGGTTTGTCCGGTGGTCAATCCGTAAATCGCGTTGTCGTGAATGACAACGGTGATATCGTGATTTCTGCGACAGGAATGAACGAAGTGGTTTCCGCCTTCGGCCAGACAGTCGCCGTCGCCTGTGAACACGAACACGTTCAGCCGGTTATTGGCCATTTTGACCCCGCTTGCAACCGGAAGCGCCCTGCCATGCAAACCTTCGAAAGAAGTGATCTTGGTAAAGTTCACCAGATGTCCGTGGCAGCCGATGCCCGCGACCAGCACGGAATTGTTATTGTTCCAGTCTTTGGCGACCGCCGCGTTCTTAAAAGCGGCCCAGATAGCCATGTCCCCGCAACCCGGACACCAGTTCGGCGAGCAACCGGTGGAAAGATCCGCCAGCTGTGTCATAGCGTCACTCCTTTCATTTTTTCAACTATTTCTTCGGGGAAGATCGGCCTTCCGTCGTACTTTAATAAATGATCAGCTATTTCTATCCCGGTCTTTTCCCTGATAAGTCCTGCCAGAGCCGCCGAATAATTGCACTCGACGTTCACGATGTGCCTGGCTTTACTTAAAACCTGTTTGACCGCTTCGTCGGGGAAAGGGTTCAACCAGCTGATGTGCAAATAGTTTACGTTTGGCAATTGTTTCATCGCTTCAAGGATACTTCCCTTATTGCTACCCCAGGAAACAACGGTGATATCGGCGTTCTCGGGTCCGTAAAGTTTTGGGGGTTGCATATCCTGCGACTTGCAGGTCTCAAGCTTTTTCATCCTCTTTCGCATCTGCGAATTGGCGTCCTCTGTCTCCTCGCTGTCTATCCCGACCGGGTTATGCTCGTCGGAGTTTCCGATAAAATAATTGCCGACCCCGGGTACCGTGCGCGTCGAAACCCCGTCCTCCTCAAGTTTGTATCTTTCATAGTTGTCGCTTTTTTCAAACAACATCTTTCCCCGGTTAACTTCGTAAGAGGAGGCGTCAAACGGCGTGATGCTCTGGTCGTCCTCGCAGATATTCTTATCGATAAGAAGTACCACCGCGGTCTGGTATTTTTCCGCAAGGTTAAAGGCCTGCATCGCCAAATGAAAGGACTCCTCCGCGTCGCCCGCCGCCAAGACGATTCTGGGAAAATCACCCTGCGCCGCGTGCAAAACGAACCGCAAATCCCCCTGTCCGCTCCAGGTGGGAAGACCGGTCGCCGGCCCAGGACGCATCCCCTCGACTATGACTATCGGCGTCTCGGTGATCCCGGCAAGGCCGTATCCTTCGCTCATCAAGGCAAAGCCGCCGCCCGAGGTCGCGGTCATCACCCTCGCGCCCGCAAACGACGCGCCCAAAGACATGTTGATGGCCGAAAGTTCGTCCTCGGGTTGTTTGTAGATGAAACCGTATTTTTCCTGGTATTTGGCCAAAACAGCCAGGATGTTCGAGATAGGAGACATGGGATAGATGGCGGCAAACTGCAGGCCGGCGGCGATGGCACCCATCGCTACGGCGTCGGTACCGTTGGCGACTATTTTTGGGGCAATGTTTTCCTCTTTGGTCAGAACGGGTATTTGTTTATCTTTAAAGTTTTCAACGGCGAAGTCATAACCTTTTTGCGCCGCCTGGATATTGGAATTGACGATCTCGTCACCTTTGTGACCGAATTGTTCCTTGAGCAGATCTTTAAGTATCCCAAGCTCGCCCGACAGAAGATACACCGCCGCCCCCAGAGCCACGGTGTTACTCAAAAGCTCGGACCCTCCCGCCTCTTTGGCAAATTTGGACAAAGGGACCGGATAAAGCGCGGTCTCCTTTTCAACCAAAGAAAGATCGTACTTTCGGTCACTATCGTAAAGAAGCCCTTTCCCCTTGCCAAGCTCACTGGCGTGCAGGCTGATGGTCTTTTGGTCCAGGGCGATCAAGAAATCGTTTTTTAGCGAAGGGCCGCTGACCGAAGTTTTCGAAACGGAAACTTGGGTAAAGTTATGTCCGCCGCGTATAAGCGAAGGAAAACCGGTATATGTATAAACATGTTTTCCCGAGCGTGTGGCGATTTTGGCTAAGGTC
This sequence comes from Candidatus Levyibacteriota bacterium, assembly GCA_027334565.1. Lineage (GTDB taxonomy): Bacteria > Patescibacteriota > Microgenomatia > Levybacterales > UBA12049 > DAHWUP01. The sequence continues at coordinate 232,347 of DAHWUP010000001.1, forward strand.
AGGCCGGTGGCTTTTATTCCCTGACCTGCCTGTCCTCCTACTGTCAAATGAAAAATATCTTCCATCGGTTAAAACTTTTCCGTGTACAACCTTTCCTTTTTGATCCCTAACTCCAAAAGTAGCTTTGAAGCGTCTTCTATCATCGATTTGTTACCGCAAAGAAAAGCGCTGATGGTACTTGCGTCCGGAAAATTCTGCTTCAGGTAATCGGTGATATGACCGGTCTTGCCTTTCCAGGTTTCGTCCGGTTTGGATATCACCTGTTCGAAAGTAAAGTTGGGATAATCCTGCATCAGCCTTTCGAAGTATTTATCCCAGAAAATATCCTCCTGATACCTTACCCCAAGGTATAGCGCGATAGGTTTTTGGAAATTCTGAACCTTTAGCAGATCGTCGATGATACAGCGAAGCGGTGCCACGCCCGAGCCGGTTGCCAAAAATAACAGACGGCCGGAATCGTCGGGTTTATATGTGAATACCCCAAAAGGTCCTAAGAAACTGATCTTGTCCGCAACGCTTAAATTTTCAAAATAGATCGAACCAGGCCCTCCCGGCGATGTATCGATCAATAAGCCGAACCTCGTATCGCCTTCTTTGGTGGCGATGGAATAACTGTTGATCCTTGTATTACCTACTTTTATGCTGATGTATTGCCCCGGCTTGAAATTCAACGGCGCATCGGTTTCAAAAACAAAGTAGTGGTATTTTCCGGCCAGGTTGGTCGCTTCGATGGTTTCGGCGACACGGAATTTGGGAAGCGCCACCAAGGGCTTGGGTTGCGCGTGTGTTAAGACCACTTTGCCGTCGACCGCCCAAACGTCGTTTAAAGTTACTATCAGAGGATTTATCTCGATTTCGTTGGCTTCGGGCACGACCTCAAGCAACGAACTCAACCTTAAGATTACATCGTAAAGTTTCTCCAGTGCATACATCGGCTCACCCCGGTAACCCTTAAGCAGCGGATAGATCTTGGACTCCATCACGATCTCCTTGGCCAGATTAAGGTCTATGGGTAAAAGATGCAAGTTTCTGTCCATGATCAGCTCCGCCCAGCTTCCGCCGGCGCCGAACAAAAGTACCGGTCCGAAGTTGGGATCGCGTTTGACCCCGACAATGACCTCGATCCCGGAAATGATGTCCTTTTGTATCTGCAGCGACACGTGGTCCCTGATCTCCTGCGGCAGCTGGATGATCTTGTTCCTGAGGTTGGTCATGGCGTTCTCCAGCTCGTCGTCGGACTGGATATCCTTGACTATCGCGCCGATATCGGCTTTATGTAAAAGTCCCGGGGAGGATAGTTTCATCACCACCGGCCATTTGTTCTGGTCGGCAAAATCTTTCGCGTCCTCGTAAGTAGCAACCTTTGCCGTTTGCGGAGCGGGGATCCCGGCGTAAACCAAAAGCTGGTTGGCGTCGATGTTATCAAGCGAGATCTGGTTTTGCGAAACCGCTTTATTAACGACGTCTTTGATAAGCTTCTGGTTTTCTTCGGCGATGAGAGTATCGAATTTACTGACCGGCGGCGTAGCCCTTGTCTGCCACTGTTTCCATTTCCACATTTTGGCGATGGTAGAGATCGCCCGCTCGGGAAACCGAAACGACGGGATATGGTAACTGTTCAGTTTTTCCTCGCCCTGGGCGATCAAACTTCCGCCGATGAACGAACAGAAAATAGGAATGTTATACTGCCTGGCCAAATTACCGATAAGTTCCGCCGTCTTTTCGATCTGCGTCATCACCTGAGGTGTCAATATCACCATCAGGCTGTCGGCCTGATTGGTCTGAAGGATTATCTCGCAAGCCTTGGCGATCCTGTCGGCCAAAGCATCACCCAAAACGTCGACCGGATTGACAACGCTTGCAAACCTCGGCAGGACCTGGTGCAGCATCCCTTGAGTCTCCTTATTGAATTCGACCAGATCAAGCCTGTGCGAAACCACCGAATCGGCGCTGATAACCCCCGGCCCGCCGGCGTTTGAGACTATCGCCACCCTCGGCCCCCCCGGCGCGTTCACCCAGGCGAAAGACCTGGACAGATCGAAATAGTCCTCCAAAGTATCGCAGCGTATGACACCGGCTTCGGCCAGCGCCTCGTCGAAAACGATATCCTCGCCGGCTATGGCCCCGGTATGCGACTGCATCGCCTTGATGGCCGCGGTGGTCTTGCCGGGCTTGATGATGAAGATGGGATTTTTACGCGAAAGTTTTTTTGTGATGTCCAAAAAATCCGCACCGTTTGAGATGGACTCAAGGTATAAACCGATCGGGTGCACCGAGCCGTTCACTTTCTGGTCTTCGTTTAAAAAGTGCGTCAGGACGTCATTTTCGTTAATGACCGTCTTGTTGCCCAGGGTGATGAATTCGGAAAAACCAAGGCCGGTGGCGTTGCAAAAATCGAAGATGGAAGCGGCCAGCGCACCGGACTGGGAAACATATCGAAGGTTTCCGGCGTTATAGACCGGCTCGCCGAAAGTGACATTCACCGGCACGGCGTTATTGACAAAACCCAGATTGTTGGGACCTAGGATATTCAGCTGGTATTTCTCGGCGATTTGGGCCATCTCATCCTCAAGCGCCTTCCCTTCCGGTCCGATCTCCTTGTAGCCGGCGGAAAACACCACCACGTTTTTGACCCCTTTTTCCCCGATCTCATTTAAAACGCCGTTAACCAGCCCCGCCGGAATGGCTATCACCGCAAGGTCCACCACTTCGGGAATGCCGCCTATCTGCGGATAACACCGAAGACCGTGGATCTCCTGCGAATTGGGGTTGACGGGATAGATCCTTCCCGGGTATTTGGAGGTTATCAGATTATTTAGTACGATCGCTCCCACTTTCTGGGGAGAAGCCGAAGCGCCGATGATTGCAATTGATTTTGGGGAGAGCAGTGTCTCCAAATTCTTATGCATTACAACTAGTTTAGCATGAATATTTGTCTCTGACAAATATTCAATCTTTAAAAAAATTATAAAATATCATTCTGTTTTGTAACCTATTGAGTAAATGGATAGATGCGGGCAGTTAGCTTAAAAAATTAACGTAAGCCGGAAAAAAACACTTATGCAAATTTGGTTGTTTTGAAATTCAAACTTACGGATGTTAAAATGCAAAAGCCGGATATGAACAAAAACCGCTGGCTGAGCATTTTTATACTATTAATAATCCTTGTTTTGGGAGTTATTTTGGTGAAAAACTTAACGGGCGGAAAAAACACCATTAAACAGACGCCTACAAGGATTTATACCGAGGTAACGCCTACTCAGGTTCCTACCGTTTCCAAAGGGTTGACCCCGACCCGGGCGGTTTCTTCAAACAACCAGAACGCACCGGCCACCCCGGCCCCGACGGGCGTTTCGGGCGGGTCGCGCGGACAGGTCACCTGTACACTTACCATCCCGCCGGACAATCAAAATTACGGTCAGGCCAACTTCGGTTATAACTGGAACAATCTGGTCGCGGGCGCAAACGGCACCGCCAAAGTGGAACTTTGCGCTGACTCCGGAGGAAAATCGTCTTTGATGTCCGAAAATTTCGGCGCCAACGGCTCATCCGCCACCTCGGCCAACTGGATAATCCTAAACGGTTATTATACTTTTACGCTGTACGATGAAAAAGGCGGCGATTTACCCCAGTGCGGCGGAGCGTCGTTATCAAGCTGCGTCATCGATACGCTCGTTAAGCAAAAATCGCATTAAAAAGTGTCCGCCAAAGGCGTTGCCAATTTTCTTTGAAGAAGCAACGCATCCACCCTCTCTCTGAATGCGTCGTTTCTCTTGGGGTTGTATGCGATTGTTCCTTCCCTGCTGGCGGTGAATCTTACCCAGACCTGTCCGCCGTTGCCCGGCCTGGTCCTTGCCTCGAACAGCTGGTACCGTTTGGTGGTCCAGTCGGCATAACCTTTTTGTTTAAGCTGTTGGGCATAGTCCGCAAAGGTCGGCACCGCCTCTCCCGTTTGGCCGTCATGATAGACATCAAGATAGACACCGACCACTTCGCCGAACAGTTCTGGGGTTATGTCTTCGACCCTGGTCCAGTAGTTCGGGCGCTTGTCTTCCGGCTCGTCCGGTTTTTCCGCCTGTAACCGGCCACGCTTGGCCAGCTCGCGGTCCGCCCACTCCAAATGTCCATCCTTACCTACCACTCTTTCCATAAGCCGAGATTATACCACCTATAAAAATTTTGGGCAAACAAAAAAGCGAAGGTCATTTTTCAAGCGGAGGGAATTTCGGATACCGGTCGAGGATAAAATTCTTCACTTCCCTTGCCGCCAGCCTTGCGTTTTCGCTTCCGTTTAGATAGTCGTTATAGACGTTTGAGGCAAGTAGGCTTAAATATTTCATCCTTTCCGAATAATCGTCGCGGGAGACGAGTTCGCCGGTAAGCTCTCCGTCCTCGTTTTCCTCTACCGGATAAAAGGCGTACTGCATGGTCGTACCGTGGAACAGGAACCGGATGTCTTCGATAAGATAACTTAAGCGCGCGTACTTGAACAGTCCGTCCCTTGCCAAAAGGTTCAAGCTGTTTCTGTCGGCGCTTTGCCCCGCAAAGCGGAAGACCCGGTTTTGGGTAGAAAGTAGCTCGATGTCTTTGCTTCGGTCAGGTTCCGCTTCAAGCATAAAATTATATTGGACTATTTTAGCAAATCGTGTCAAGCAAAGCCTTAAAATTTGCTTGGTGGTATAATCCATAGGTAGCAACAAATTATGGGGGAGAAAGATAACGGACCAAAAAGATTTGCGGTTTTTTTCTTATTCGGCGACAGGGTCGAAAACGGAGAAAGGGTCCTAGACGTTGGGGAACTGGCGACCGATCCCAAAACCGCCGAGGAAGGCATCATCGCTTTAGCCGACCGTCTCGGCGCCGATTCGTGGTCCACCCGTACGGTAGAAGAGGACGGTAGTTTGGGCGAAAGAAAATTTCATTTCTCAGGCACGGTCTGGAAAGCGCCCTGGCAACCCGAAGGCCCCAAACCCAACTGGAAAAAAGCCGCATCAGAAACTCCGCAAGAACCCGGCCGGATGAATTAATTTTTTTGCAGTTACTCGTAGTCCGAGGAAAAAGGAATATAAGTTTCCGGATAATCGGGATCCCAGCTTCTTATACCAAAACTTGGCATCGGTGCGCGTTGGGTATGATCCTGGGTTTTAGCCTTTCGTTTTTTAGCGGGTTTTTCGGTGGGAACGGGAGCCGGTCTGGCTTCCCTTTGCAAAGACGGAGTTTGATGAGTTCTTCTTTCTACCATACCCAGGCATTATACAATTTATTCGTAAGAAGTCAAATTAAGTTTGTGAGGCATTTTGAAAGATCGTACTGTATAAAAGTGCATCTTCGGCGGCTTTTTCGTTATTTTCCTTCTTTATGTTTTCTAACTCGTTCAACCGCTTGGCAACATATGGTTTAACGCTATTTATATCCACCTCATTTTTTCTTTTCAGCGCTTCTTCCAAAAACCTTTCGGCTATGGCATCGGAGCCCCGGTAATAACTAAGAGCTGCTCTTTTTAGATCCATTGCCATCGCCCCCAATATTGCTTTATTTTTCATAGAACTTCCTTAAAAAAATATTTTGTCAAACCTTCGAATCGTTTTCTTGTCTTAATGTCCAATATTTCATTGCTGGCATTTTTCTCATTTGGTCTGATATTGATAAAGGAATTACAGTCTATGATCTTCATCTCCAGATCGATTCCTCCTCCCCATAGATCCGGTTGACGCGACCCTTGATTAAGTAAAATTTTTTCCGATTCAAAATGCCTGTCACAACCTGCCGAACATAGTTTCTTTTTTACATCGATCACGGTTTTTATGTATACGCCAAACGATTCCCTTAGTTTTAATATCTCTTCCCTTGTGAAAGGCTCCGACTTTGTAATGATCACAAAATCATTATATCATTACTTTTTACCAAAAATTCCGGTCGCAAACCCTATGTTTTTCATGAAGAATTATAAAATAAACGGGTGAAGTTATGGGTTTTTAAAAAGTCCGGGAAGACTAAGTTCCTGTTCGAGATATCGTTGAACTTTTTCATCGAATCTTCCCTCTCCCGCTCTTGCTTTTTCCAGAATTTTAGGGTCGTCGTAAAGTAAAGACGCAAGATAAAAATCGAGTTTGTCTCCGTATGCATATCCTACGATTCCGTCGGGTGAATAAACTTCGTGCCTGACAACGCCGTCTTCGTCGAGAGTACTGTTTCCGATCCCAAAAATAAGCCTTGCTTTGTGATGTCCTCTTATGAATTCTACCCTGTCAAGGTGTGTATTGATACCATTTTCAAACAACGTAAAATTATCGGCAATTATTTTTCCCAAATAATCTCCGTTTTGCATGATATCTATTACCAGGCGCGGATCGAAAGAATCGTATTCGCGAACATGCCTACCGGCATAGGTCGCGATAAGCTTTTCTCCGCGCGGTTTATAGATCTCGTGATGTGTTATAGGGGCATATTCCTGTTTTGACACAAGCGAAAATTATAGCAGTTTCAACCCGAAAAGTCAATATTATAGGATATTGGGGTCATTTAAGTTAAGGTGGTATTGAAGTGATAAATTAAATTTAGTCGAAAAGCAAATTTTTTACGACATGATCTAAATTAAATTATTTTTTGAGTTTTTCGATGAACTTATTTAAATCCACTTTTTCAATTCTAATAAATTTACCACCTAATTTTACTGCTTTTAAATCACCGCGTCTTACATAACGCCTAACACTCTCTGGATCTACCTGTAGTAATTTTGCAACTTCATCAGTAGTAAGAAACCTTTTTTCTTGAATTTCATTTACATTTTCTTCCTTCGGATTTAGCGCTTCGAGATATATATCTAACGATCTATCTACAGCATTAATCATTAAAGTATAATAATCATCCATTTCTTGTTTGGTTTGACCTTTTTCCAAAGATTTTACGAATTCATTTCTATCTTCTTTTCGAATAATTGCCGGTGGATATCCTGCTCTTATTAATAACAAATTCATTAACAATCGTCCAACCCTACCATTCCCATCAACAAACGGATGAATAGTGACGAATTTAAAATGTGCGTCTATCGCAAATTTAATTGGATCATTCTGGTCTTTATCCTGAAGCCAAATAACAAAATCATTCATTAATTCGGGAACTTTTAGTGGATTTGTCAAAATTGTTTCAGATCCTTTAAGTCTTACTGAAACCGTTCGCAATCTACCTTTATTAGAATCATCAATTTTATTAAGAATAATATTATGAATTTCTAATATTTCATTTAAACTTAACTTCTGTTTTTGGTTTGCCAGGGCATAAATATAATCTAAGGCCAAAGAATGATTTATTGCCTCCTGATGCTCTGTTAAACTTTTACCCTCAACTGTTAATCCTTCATCGACTACTAAAGCAGTTTCCTGACGAGTTAAAGTATTACCTTCAATAGCATTAGATGTATACGTTAATTCAATACGAAACCATTCATGTAGATTTATTTCAATCTCTTTTGGAAACGGTTTATATTTGTCTAACAGTTGTTTTTTAAGCTTTAAAATCTGTATTTTTTTATCCATATCACTATATTATACTACTTTATACTACTTGTCAAGCTAATTGTAGCCTTAAATAGTATATGAATATAAAGTCAAATTTGTGTCTTAAACCCAGCCTTGTGCGGCGTGGACAAATGCATTTTTAGATTTCGATACATTAAATGAATCTATTGTCTATAAATTTCTCTTCTATGTCCAATTTTAATTATTAATATAGTTTGATTTTCTTTATCAATCGTATAAACCACTCTATAGTCACCAATTCTTATACGATACCCCTTATTCCCCTCTAGCTTTTGGCTATTTTGCCCATAAGGATCATTTGTTAATAAGCTAATTTTTTGGAATATTCTTTGCCCGAGGTTTTTATTAAGACTTAATAGTTCTTTTTCAGCAGACTTAACCAATAAAATTTTCATTACAAAGCCAGTTTTTTGGCAACTTCTTCAAATGAAACTTTTGGTTCATTTTTGCGATCTTCTATAGCTTTTAAATCAATTGAATTTTCTAAGGCTTCTTCTAAAACTGCAAAATAGCCCGGATCAACTAAAATAGCTGCTACTTGAGATCTTTGTAGTATTGCCACACTTTTTCCTTCTTCCTGCAAACTCTTAATAATACTTGCAGTATTTTGTTTTAAATCAGTAATTGATGCTGTGCTTATCATAGTAAGTAAATTATATAATACTTTAGAACGTATTGTCAAGAATACGTTTAAAGATATTAATTGAGCTATTTATGCTAATATTTATAGATTTCCCTTCTATGCCCAACCCTCAAAATTACGATATTCTTATTGTCTAAATCGAAAACGACTCTATAATTTCCTATTCTCCATCTATATGTTCCAATGGTAGAATTTGTTAGTTTTTTAGAGTTTAAAAGAGGGTCTTTGGAGTATTCTTCAATTTTTTTTCCAATTCTTTTTTTGGCAATTCTGTCTAATTTTTTAATATCGTTATATGCGGTCTTTGTATATAAGAGCTTATAAGACATTAAATTTCTCCGAATATTTCTTCGTGGGAGAACACGTCACTATTTTTATATTCGGCTCTTGCCTGCCTTATGCTTTTTAGATAATCCTTATTGGACAAAGCAAGTAAATCCTCAAACAAATCAATGTTAACCAAAGCAGAAGTAATTTTGCCTTTCTTAGCTACCAAAAGAAAATCCTTATTTCTATTTACTTCATTTAAAGCGTCTGAAAGGTTGTTTCTTAAAACGGTCGCGTTTACAATATTCATGTTGATTACAATTATACATTATAAATGTACATTGTCAAGTTAGTGAGTAATTCAATCCC
>DAHWUP010000020.1 GCA_027334565.1 Candidatus Levyibacteriota bacterium
AAAATTCCTCCCGGACTTGCCCGGGATTCATTCACATAAAGCATGATACCATAGCCTCGATTGAGTGTCAAGCATCGCTTGCGGTATCACGACATTTGCAACAGTCTGACAACTTCAATTGGCCTTTTGTATCCAAGCGCTTGATGAAAACGTTTGGTGTTATATTTAAGCATAAACTCCTGAAGCCATTGGTTTAGCTCCCCGATGTTTTCCGGTTGTTTTTCCAGCCAATAGTAGAACTCATCCTGATCCGTTTTGAAAGCTCTTTCAATAACAGCATTCTCATTGGGAGAGTTCTTGTGGATGAAATAGTGATTGATATTCCTCTTCTCACAAAACTGCTGAAAACTCCTTTGATATTCAAAACCATTATCTGTTTGAACATAGGTTATATCAAAGGGAAAACACCTAAGGAAATATTCAAGGGCAAAAGAGGCAGATTCATCGTCAATTTCAGGAAGAAGTATAGCTACCTTGTAACGGCTGGCAATATCTATTGCTGCATATTCATAAACCGTATAGCCTAAGCCTGAAAGTTCAGGAGTTACGTGTTTTGTATCCATCTGGAGGTAGCCTAATGATTTTGTGTTTGATGGTCTCATGGATTTTCCGTTCTGAAACAATGGCCTTCTGTAATTCGGTTGTATACTAACAAGATTTTTCCTTCTTAGCAATCTGTGTACTGTCATATGGGAAACTTTAGTATTAAGCATTAGTTTTAACTTCTTTGCTCCCACGTGTTCAGTCTTTCTTAGGTCAATAATCTCTTTCTCCAGATCTAGCGGCAATACAAAATGTCTTGTGTGGGGTCTAGTGGATTTTCTTTTAAGTCCTTTCCATTTAATATATCCGTTTGATAAAGTTTTGCCTCTTTTTACCCAACGGTATACGGTCCATTTGGAAATACCCAGAATCTTTGCTGCTTGAGTAGCATTCCCAACCCTTTTATATGTATTAATAATTTCCTTTATCGCTACACGCTTACTCATAAATTTAGTGTAGCAAATGTCCTGTTACCTTAAGAGGTTACTGAGCCGAGAGCGGGAATCGGACCCGCGACCTAGTCATTACCAATGACTTGCTCTACCACTGAGCCATCT
>DAHWUP010000021.1 GCA_027334565.1 Candidatus Levyibacteriota bacterium
GCTAATCGTCCCGGTGTAATAATTATTATTTTGAACCGCTTCTTTCGCATTTTAGCAAGTTGAAGAAGGCTTATCAAGTTTTGAAATGTGAGTCTGGTGCAATACTCGTTTCTTCTTGATTTGACAATATAAATAGCAGCTGACACGATAGACATGCTGTTAGAATAATCTATCTAACTCCAAAAGGAGGTGTAAGCTGCTATGACTTTTGTACCAAAATTACCGCATAAAGTAAAGTTTCTTTCCGAATTCTCATTCTCCTTTATCTCAAAACTGTGTGAGAAGACAGAAGCCGAGAAGTTTATCGGCGGAAGACCCGGTTACGATAAAGAGCTTTTGTTCTTCCTTCTTCTGATGAAACGAGCAACCAACTGGAGTTTCCGGACTATTGCGGAGATGGGAGGAATATCCCACTCAACTCTGGTCAGGGCGAATACATATTTTTTGCTCAAGTCTGTGTATGAAAAGTTTTTCCTTTACCTGGTGAAAAGAGCCTACCGGGAAGGGTTAATTAAGGGTAAATTTGTCGCCATGGATTCAAGCTTTGTGCATACGTTTTCAGGCAAACAAGAGGAAGGAAGCGAGGGATGGAATGGCTTTAAGGAAGCGTATGGATTTAAGCTTCACCTTTTGATTGATTGTGAGACGAAATTTCCCATCGCTTTGATTGTTACCAACGGATTGGCAAGTGACAATACCTTGGCAATTCCCCTTCTTAAAAAAGCAGGGTATTGGTTAAAACGGTGCGGTTACGTTCTGGCCGATAAGGGCTATGATGACGGAGAAATTATTGATTTTATCGTCAAAGCTTTTTCAGCCAA
>DAHWUP010000022.1 GCA_027334565.1 Candidatus Levyibacteriota bacterium
CAAAGAAGTTTTTCTTTCAATTTTTGACTATATGACACCGCAAGCCTTTGCGCCTTATGCCGCCAAAGGTTTTAAGCCAAGTGATTTTATTTTAAGCCGTACCCAGGCAGACGCGAAAAACTATCAATGTAACGGAGAGCAATTTACCAAAGGCGACCAAATAGAGGGCCAGTCTACACCCGCTACCGAATTTAACGGCTACGTCAAGCTTGGTAACAATCCCTACGAACAATCATATAATAGTCAATAAAAATCTATTTTTAACGGGAATTAACAGGTTATGATTAGCGTTGAGGAACCTTTTTACGCAAGAAGTTTTTTCGAAATTTCAGTGATTTAAAAAGCGGAGAAGGCGGGATTCGAACCCGCGAAGACCTTTCGGTCTTATACGCTTTCCAGGCGTACGCACTCGTCCACTATGCGACTTCTCCATACTAAATATTGTTATAATTTTATCATGAAAAGGCCGGATCTACGAGCGGGATCGTGACGGGAAGATTAAAACTGTTGCTGATCGGGATGGAATATACGCCGACGATAAGTACAAAAAAATCCTGGCGTTGGGCATTTGGCTGAAAAAAAACGCCCAAGGGAAAAAATTACGGCCTGAAAGCGATGACCGTCTTGAAAAGATAGATTTACAAAAATGTCGAGTACCGGATTTATCCTAACATTTATTAAATACCTGGCCGCAATTCGGGCATTTTGGCGTCCAGGAACTCCGGTCGTTCTTTAATTCACCATGGATCGTGATACCACAACTGTTGCACTGATAATCCGGATATCTGTCC
>DAHWUP010000023.1:0-372 GCA_027334565.1 Candidatus Levyibacteriota bacterium
TTCCAAGCGGATAGTTTTGCCTTCGACTAACTCCTTGTTTTTATCAGAAGCCGCCCGGGCAAAGCATTCATCCGGCTTTTTGGCAGTTGCCAGTTCCGATGTATTGATACCGATATAGCGTACCCGTTGACCACCGGCGATTTCAATGGTATCGCCGTCAATGACTCTTATGACTTTGGCGTATGTTGGTGATGTTGAAGGAGGAGCAACCGGTGGCGAGGGATTGGGTAATTTGGACGATGGAAGAAGAAATTGCCCGATGATGCTGATTATGATTACCGCGATGGCCGAAATGACCCGTTTTTTTGTCAGTCTTGGCAGCCGGCGCATACAATCATTGTACCCGAATGTGTGATAAAATAGTAAAACACG
>DAHWUP010000023.1:382-704 GCA_027334565.1 Candidatus Levyibacteriota bacterium
CACGGGACGTAGTTCAGATGGATAGTCCGCCTTTGGCGGATGGGACCGCAAGGTCGCCCGCCTAAGGCGGGCCGTCCCGACCAAAATAAGCATAATGCAAATAGTTTATGTTTTAACAAATAAAGAAGGTAAGCTATATAAAGGAATAACATCGGATTTAAATAAGCGATTGTGGTATCATAACAACAATTTAAGCGGATACACTAAGAATAAAGGTCCGTGGAAACTCGTTTATAAAGAAGAATATAGTTCTAAAAAGACAGCATTAATAAGAGAAAAATTTTTGAAGAGTGGAAAAGGAAGGGAATTACTTAAAAATATT
>DAHWUP010000024.1 GCA_027334565.1 Candidatus Levyibacteriota bacterium
CTGGCCGCGTAAAAAACGGGCACCATGTAAGTGCGAACACTCGCACCAACCTCGCGGCTCTTCCGGTTGCGGCGTAAGCCACGAACGGATCCGTCGTAAGGTCCGCAGCCTAGCGCTGCGGCGTCCACATACGTTCTCCCCCAAAGGACGTGTGCTGGGCGAAACCAAGTTGGGGTGCGGCGGCTGCCACGCCGGTAACAGTCGCCCAAGAGGCGCAAGCCAACACGGCTGTGCATTCCCAATCCTGTCAGACGGATCAGGGAATGCGAGACTCAAAGACTGACTAAGCTTGTAGTGACTCTGGGACGAACTCTTCGGACGCGGGTTCAATTCCCGCCATCTCCACTCGGCCTGAGCCATGATGACCATCATGGCTCAGGCTTTTTTGTCTCTGATAGATCCTAAAGTATAATGGCGTCGTTTGAACGACGCCAATATCATGTAAGGAGTCAACTATGGAGCGAGCGAACATCGGCGTTATCGGCGGCAGTGGCGTGTATCAAATGGAGGGCTTGACGGATGTCAAAGAGGTCAAGGTCAAGACTCCCTTTGGAGATCCGAGCGATGTGATCATGGTGGGAAACTTGGGTAACCAGCGGGTTGCTTTTCTCCCACGTCACGCCCGCGGGCACCGGATCATGCCGAGCGAATTGCCCGTAAAGGCGAAAATCTATG
>DAHWUP010000025.1:0-390 GCA_027334565.1 Candidatus Levyibacteriota bacterium
TCCTTAGCGATTGCTTCCCGCGTTTGAGGATCAACGATACCGCTTTTGTCGCGGATCACTTTTTTTATTTTTTCAGCCACTTCGCCGGCTTCTCCGGAAAGTCCTAGTGTCGGGTAGATAAAATTGCTTCCGGCATCCGGGTACTGCGCCGTTCGACGCGATTCCTTCTGGTATTCTTCAAATGTCATCGCTCTGTGGCGTGTAAAATTTTTCCGACGAGTTCAAGTCCTCTTGGTGCGCCTTGTAGGGATTGAACCTACGACCTCTTCAATGTCAATGAAGCGCTCTACCACTGAGCTAAAGGCGCATATCGCCCCATGGGGCACATCAATAAAATGTTCTGCTATCACAGCAAAGGCACACATGCCTGTGCGCGAGGAAGGAATCGGA
>DAHWUP010000025.1:400-670 GCA_027334565.1 Candidatus Levyibacteriota bacterium
TTCTACCACTGAACTACTCGCGCAAAATCGCACAGCACACCAAAACGTGCGGCCATTGTATCCCGGGACAACAAAAAAATCAAGGAATTGCTACGGCATTCATGAACCCGATCCCGATGATCGCGGCGCAGGGACGGGAGACGGAGTGGAGGTGGAAACCGCAGGGACGGACGCTGGCGCGGGGGCGGGAGCGGGAGCGGAGGGCGCAACAAGATTAAGCTGATGCAATCCATCGAGGTTAAAGCGTACCGTATTATCCGCGGTAGTATC
>DAHWUP010000026.1 GCA_027334565.1 Candidatus Levyibacteriota bacterium
GCGTTCCAGTTTTTTTCCGCACTGTTAGTCGAAAGAATAATGGTAAGTTTCATATTGTAGTACTTATCGGTGAGGGTGTGGAATACCTGAAATTCAGCAGTGACAAATTTGATATTCAAAAACAGGTTAATGAATTTCTGGAATCCGGAAAGGGTGAAATTTTAGCCTGTGAAACGTGCATGGCTCTTCGGAACCAGGAAAGTGACAAAACCTGTCCGGTAAGCGGGATGAAAGAACTTTATAACTTGATAAAAGACCGCGATAAAGTGGTTACTTTTTAATCGGATGAAAAGGCTACTATTCAGCCTAAGTGCATTATTGCTTTTAGGGTTTGCTTTTTCTTCTTCTGTTTCAGCCCAGGGGATGATGAATTGGGGAAATGTTTCCGGTGCGACTTCTTCTGCAGTGTCTGCAACCGCAGAAGACGAAGCCAGGGGCAGGCAAATCTGGGGACAACTACAATCAAAACAAGTAACCTGCGAGAGCTTAAAAGATGATGACTATGAAGTGTTGGGTGAATATTTTATGGGTCAATCTGTCGGTAACACCGAAAGACATGCCGTGATGAACCAAATGATGCAAAACATGATGGGCAAAAACGGAGAAGAACAAATGCATATAGCTCTGGGTAAAAGGTTAAGCGGTTGTGATACCAGCGCTCCGTTTCC
>DAHWUP010000027.1 GCA_027334565.1 Candidatus Levyibacteriota bacterium
TTTCCGGAATACTTCGTCGCGGTGGATTGTGTTCGCGAAGGGCGACTTCTCTCCATCGAGGAGATTCACGAAATTATCTGGGGACACGTCTTGCGGGCGCTGGCTCTTTGATGGGGCGTGCACTTTTTCACTCCGCCGCGGCATGTGTTGTCCGGCGGAGTTTTTATTTTGCGCGTTTTAAAAACAAGACCGTTGGTCTCTATAAAAATATGCAGAACTGTGTCCACCCGGAAGGAATTGAACCTTCAACCCCTGCCTGCCGGTAGGCAGAGTCTCCTTACGTGAGCATTCCGTGCGAACGAAACGCCATCATTCTATTTTGTATGCAAGGCGTTTTATAGGCGACAGCATATCGTGTCCACCCGGAAGGAATTGAACCTTCAACCGTCTCCTTAAGAGGGAGCTGCTCTGCCAATTGAGCTACGGGTGGTTGTGAAGATTTTATGTGCTACGTCGCATTGGCACAAGGAGACCCGTCTCCTTACGTGAGCGTCTGCGCGAGCGAAACAATATCATATTAAGTCAATTGATAATTGTTTTACAGGGAGCTGCTCTGCCAATCGAGCTATGGGGGGAATGCGCCTGTAGTGTGCCACGTTGCGATGCATTTTTCAATACGGCGCGCAAAAGAAAATGCCCCGCGGTGTGCAGGGCCGGCTCCCTATA
>DAHWUP010000028.1 GCA_027334565.1 Candidatus Levyibacteriota bacterium
TTGGAGATTGTGTCCGCAGCCCTCTGGTAGGCAACAATCTGGAAATGGAATTTTTTTTCATCCTTTATGGTGTACGCGTCCGCTATGTCTTTAAATAGCTTTGCAACTTCTTGATTACTCATGGCAAAAAAATCATAACATTAAGTAAAATTAAGTACAAGTTTAAGCATTGACTAGGTTTGAATAATTTGTTAGGATACCATAGAGTTTGGGGTGGTAGCTCAGTTTGGTTAGAGCGCTTCCCTGTCACGGAAGAGGTCGCGGGTTCGAGTCCCGTTCACCCCGCCCTTCTTAAAAGTTTAATACTTTAGGAAGGAGGCAAGACGGATTTTTAAATTGGATAGCAATAAGGCTTGCCCGCAAACTTTTAATCCCCTGCCCATATTTTTTATTTCTGCCTGGAAAGGAGGAATTTATGCCAAGAAAAGCATCGGTTAAAAACGATACTGTAAAAGATTCGGTAAAAAAAGCTGAGGGTTTTCTGTCACAGATAAAATGGGGGGAGTCTTACACAAGTCTTTTTTTAGGTGCTGTTGTAGTTATCATTGCCTTGATTTTAGTTTTTTCTTTCTTTAAGTCAAAAACTCCGACAACACA
>DAHWUP010000029.1 GCA_027334565.1 Candidatus Levyibacteriota bacterium
CGCTATTTCGCGATTAGCACCTTGGAACCGCTCGGATGATACGGTCACCACAATGCCGCTTGGTTTATGCTTAAGCCGTACAGCAGTACTGACTTTATTCACATTTTGCCCGCCGTGTCCGCCTGCCCGAAAAAAATCCCACTCCAATTCGTCATCTGTCACATGTACTTCACTGTCATTTTCGACAATGGGAAGAACCTCAATAAGTGCAAAAGAGGTTTGTCTTAAATTATCGGCGTTAAAAGGTGATTGGCGGACAAGCCGATGTGTCCCTGCCTCGAATTTAAGAAATCCGTATGCATACTTTCCCTCTATTTGAATGGTAATGGATTTAAACCCTGCTTCTTCCCCAGGAGTCTGATCGATAATTTCGTACTTCCACCCCTTCCTTTCCACATATCTGGTGTACATGCGAAAAAGCATTTCGGTCCAGTCCATTGCCTCTGTTCCGCCTTGCCCGCTATGAATTGCTAAAATGCAGCCAGACTCATCGTGTGTTCCGGAGAAATACAGCAGCATTTCCAACCTCCCTACATTTTCTTCAACCTCTTTCCAATTCCCCTCGTCAATGCACAGTTG
>DAHWUP010000002.1 GCA_027334565.1 Candidatus Levyibacteriota bacterium
ACAAATACTTTGTTTTGGATGATTATTATGATGTTGACAGAAGCCTTTATTCCAACTCTTTACATAGTGCTGATAGTGGAGATAAAACCGACTGGCTTGAATACTTCACAGATGGTGTTAAATATTCACTCCAGAGCGCATTAGGAAGGGTTCAGGAAGGAATTACAAAGCTATCGTTGGATATTAGGCCATCACCGAGGGAACAACAGGCGTTGGAAATAGCAAGGCAATATAAGGAACTTACTTCTTCGGATCTAGTAAAAGAGCTAAGCATAACTAGACAACAGGCATTTAATCTTTTAAAATCTCTAACAGAAAAAGGGTTTTTAGAAAAAAGGGGTACGACAAAAAACAGCTATTATATTCTAAAATAATTTAACGCTATAATTAAAGCGGATTTCTCATTTGGGTCTATTTTCAAGGTAAAATAGGTTCGAGCATCGTCCCAGATGGTGCACAATAACCTATGGTTGACATGTACGCTCCCTGGTATTATTATAGCGTCCATGAACAGAAAAATTGAGGCTGGGGTAACTTTTCTGTCAGGAACAATGTTACTTGGAGCATGTTCTAGTATACAGCCCGATAAACCAAACTTTGATACTTCTCATTATAAGGACAAAATAACGGTAGGAGATGATTCTTTTATAGTGTATTGTTATACAAATAATGCCCAAATAATCGATGGTGGTGAACTTAAGGCAGAAAATCTTATGTGTGACAATGTCAGTTTTTCAGATTCGTTAGTATTGGGAATTCCGCAAACCAATCCGGTTCGTAGCCTGGATATCGTAGCGCCTATAATTGCTATTGCTCCAAACCCTGACGCTAAATAACCTTATTAAAATTCCAGATCGTGCATAACTAAATCAGACAAGCTTATCTTTAACTATTTCTCCGTCGGAAAGAACGATTTCTCTTTTGGCAATTTTTGCATATTCGGGCTCATGGGTAACCATAATGATAGTTAATTTTTCTTTTTTGTTTAATTTTAAAAATATATCGAGTATGGTTTTTGAGGATTCAACGTCAAGGTTTGCGGTCGGCTCGTCTGCGAAAAGAATTTTCGGGCCGTGCACTATCGAACGGGCGATACTTACCCGCTGTTGCTGTCCACCCGAGAGTTGGCTGGGAAGATTATCAAGTTTATCGGATAACTCGACCTGCTTAAGCGCCAAATAAGCTTTTCTAACCGACTCTTGCTTACCAATCCCTTGCATCAAAAGAGGAAGCATCACATTCTCTTGGGCGGTAAGAGTCGGAAGAAGAGCGTAATCCTGAAAAATAAATCCGAAGTTAATTCTTCGATAAATAACTTTTTGTTTCTCGTCAAGCTCGGTCAGGTTTTGACCATCCATAATGATTGAACCTGAGGTAGGTTTATCAAGAAGACTTAATTGATATAGGGTGGTACTTTTGCCGGCACCCGATCTTCCGGTTATTGCCAAAAATTGACCGGTCGGAACTTCAAAAGTTAAACCTTTAAGCGCAATTAATTCTGTTTCACCGGTTGAAAATTTTCTAACTAACTTTTTAACACTTATCATAAATTCATCTTCCTAAAATCGAATCCAGAGTATTTTGCCTGGTCACCATCCAGGCGGGAATAAACCCTGAAATAAAGCTAATCAACGAAAGAGCGAACCCGCGCAGAACTACTTCCGTCTGGGTAATCGCAAGCGAACCGTTGGCAAGCGGATAATGAATGGGGTGTAAATCAAAATACGGAACAAACAGCCATAAAGCCAAAATACCGGCGATAATAATTCCCGAAACGGAGTAAAAAAGAGCTTGCAAGATATATGAAATTTCAATTGCTCTGCCGGAGATGCCGATACCTTTAAGAATACCGATGTATTTGCGCCTCGTGATAGCGTTAACAAAAATTACAATAAAAATCGTTACCGCTCCGACGATTAATGCGATCCCCCCGACAATATTACCAAGGATTGTAAATGTATTTATAACATCTGTCACACCGCCCGGCAGAGCGTCAGTTGCCGTTTGTACCAAAACGTCATTATCACCGTGTAAGTTTTTTACAATATAATCTTTTGCTGCTTGGGCTGATGCGTTGGTTTTCAATAGGATAGCTATTTCACTGGCATTCAAACTGGTATTGCCCATTAACTCACGTGCCAGGGTATCAGTTAAAAAAATCCTGCTGTCGATGTTGGTTCCCTGGGTTGATACAATCCCTCTGATGATCATTTCTTTCTGGACTCCGTTGACCGTGATCCTGATTTTGGAACCAACGTCAGCATTTTTTAAAATTTTTGAGCCGATATTGAGCGCCTGACCACGCAAAGACGCATATTTTTGGATAAGACTTGAGCCGATAAGCACACCGTTGGCATCATTTTCATTTAAATACGACCCTGCGACAACCGCGGCTGAGAGATGGGTAACTTTATCCTCGGCCGCCGGATTAATACCCGTAAGCAGTCCTTCCGCGCTTTCCGCCAAGTCGGTAGTTCTGACTTTTCTTTGATATCCGTATTCGATTAACGCGGGCGCAGTATAGCGCAGGGATGCGTATCTAAAGGTCGGAAGGCTTTCTACCACCGTCATGACGTTACTCGTATCCTTAACGACATCATTTTGGGTCGACGGAGTGACAATGATATCACTTGAATAATATTGCTTATAAGAGCCGATAACTCCATGTACGATGCCGATTAACACTCCTCCCACCAGATTCATGTTTAAAAATGTCAAGGTCATGACAAAAATAATTAATGCCGTAGTCCAGGAGCTGGATCTTTTTATCTCACGAAGCGCCAAAAAAAATCCTACATATAAAGAATTATCTTTCCAAAACATAGTCTACTGGGTTGGATTTGCAATGATAACTGTTCCCGCAGTCACTCCTTTTGCTATAACGGTCTTTGCCATTCCTCTGGTGCCGGCTACGACCGGAATAAGCCTATGCGAATTCGCATCTTCAACGTAGTCCGCCGAATTTTTTGTAATAATCGCGCTGTTTGGAACGTCCAGAACATTATCAATTCTTAATGTTTCTATCGTTATCACCGCGGTCATATTGGGCTTGATAGCAGCCGGTAAATTCGATGTCTTTATACGCGCATCATAAGTAATTATTCCGTCTGTATCCGTCCCGACCATGTCGACTCCTTCGACAATGCCTTGAAACGACTGGTTCGGCAAAGAATCAAATACTATGGATACTTTTTGACCATTACTAACTCTGGCAGCGTAATCTTCACTGATACTGGCGTTGATATAAGGATTTTGTAAATTCGCAACCACTAAAACGGGGAAAGCGCCTGTAACGGCCGACGCGACGACCTGGTCTCCGTCTGACAGCAATAAATTGGTTATCGTTCCGGATGCGGGGGAAGTAACTGTCACACTTTGAGTCTCCTGATAGGTCAAAAGCGCGCTGGCTACTTGAGCCTGGTCTTTGGAAATCACGTTTTGCTGGTTCTTAAAAAGCGCTTCTGCAGATAACCAGTCGTCTTGTGCGGTAGTAAATTCAGGCAAAACGCGGTTAGTTGTGTTCGGACTGCCATCACTATTTTGATAAGTTGAATTTGTGGCCAGATCCGTAAATTTTTTCCAGGCGCTGTACATAGTTGATTGAAGGCTATATAAAGTAGCCTGATCCGTCTGAAGTTGCGTGGTGGCAGAAAGGTAAGTTGCGTAAGCCGCTTTCTGTTGGTCGGAGGTTGCCGTACTTTCAACATGGAACAGATTATCGCCCCTTTGCACCTTATTACCGTTTTTAACGTATAATTTTGTAATTACGCCGTTTGCAAAAGAATATACATTAACTTGAGAGGATGTCGTATATGTACCGCTCACTTGTACCGTATCGACCAAATTCTCTCTGGTTACCGTATAATTGAGTTGTGAAGAGGCTTTTTGAAGGATAATCGTCCTGACTATTATAATAAGAATAATTATAAAAACAGGAATTAAGATTATTCTTTTTGATTTAACAAAAACAATAATTCCTTCCATCTTTTTTTATTGTAACATAAAAGCAAATAACAACAATCTTTTTTGACTTTAAAAACTTGCCTGGCTTTATTTGTTTTGCTAAAATTAAAGCCTTAGGGACGATTAGCTCAGCTGGTTTAGAGCGTCTCATTTACACTGAGAAGGTCTGGGGTTCGAATCCCTAATCGTCCACACGTATAATTTGTGATAAAATAATTACGCGCTGAGGTAGCCAAGGTGGTCAAGGCACCTGTCTGAAGAACAGGCTATATGTGTTCGACTCACATCCTCAGCACGCGGGAGTAGTTCATCGGTAGAATGTCTCCTTGCCAAGGAGAATGTAGCGGGTTCGATTCCCGTCTCCCGCTCAAAATGAAACGATTGCTGATATTTATTGTATTGTTGTTGGTGGCAGGATGGCTATTTTATTATTATTTTACCCATAACCCTTATTTCCAAAACAAACCCGTTACCAATAACAATCTCGTAAAAAATATGACGTTAAAAAGCCCTGCGTTTGAGAATAACCAACCGATCCCGTCAAAATACACCTGTGACGGGACGGACGTAAATCCGCCTCTGACTTTTTCCGATATTCCATACGGCACTAAAAGTCTGGTCTTGATCGTCGATGACCCCGATTCACCCTCTAAAGATTTTACCCATTGGATTGTATTTAACATCGAACCGTATTCGACCGGTTTTCCTGAAAATTACACGTCTTCCAATATTACGTTAGGTAAAAACGACTTTGGAAAATCAGCTTACGGCGGTCCGTGCCCCAACACGGGGGAGCATCGCTATGTTTTTAAACTGTATGCCTTAAATACCATCCTTTTGCTTCAAGAAGGCGCATCAAAAGCTGAAGTTTTATCTAATATTCAAGGCTATGTAATAGAACAGGCAGAGCTTATCGGTCTGTATAAAAGACAATAATTTTAGCTTCGAATGCTTGACAAAATAGTCAAAATATGTCAATCTTAAGGTGATGAGAAAGGCCTTCCTCCTCACCGCTTTTTTTGTTCTAGCCCCATTCACCTTGGCTTTAAGCCTGTCGCTTTTTTCCGTTTCCTATCAAGAAAGTATTTCCTTTGAAGCACAGGGTCCTAAGGTCGCTTATGCAGCTCTTCCTCCTTCCTCGGGAATGCTAAAACCCCAAATAATCCAGGAAGATGCCCGCATCGCGGTAGTCAGGGATTTTTTCCAAAAATATGACTCACCGCTGATTCCGTATGCCTCTGTTGTTGTAAATACGGCTGATAAATACGGTTTGGACTACAGACTTATCCCTGCGATCGCCATGCAGGAAAGTAACTTATGCAAAAAACTCCCCGGAGCACTTAAAGACTCGTATAACTGCTGGGGGTTTGGCGTATACGGTAAAAAAGTAATCAAATTCGATAACTATTCGCAAGCCATCGATACCGTTACGAAAACATTGGCATTAAAGTACAAAGCTAACGGACTTATGACTCCCGAGCAAATAATGAGTAAATACACTCCCTCTAGTAACGGCAGCTGGGCGAATAGCGTTACCCAGTTCATGGACCAGCTTTCTTACAACCTATAGTTTACCACTTGACAAACCTATAGTCGTGTGATACAATGCCATCTAGATCCTAAGGTATGTCTTTCCAAATACATACGTTAGGATTTTTTTATGGAAAATCCCGCTTTTAACGAGCGGGATTTAACTTAAAATGAAAAATCAATTTTTGCTGGCAATATTTATAGTTATTGCGACATTAATATTTCCGCAATATACTTTTGCCCAAGATAAAGCTTCCGAATCATCCGCAAATATCCAACCGGTTCTGGAAAATAAGGATGGTTATGATTATCGTGTAAAAATTTTACACGACTACCTCAATCAATATAACTCACCTTTGGCCGACTATGCAAAAGATATGATAGATTCGGCTGATAAATATAACCTTGATTGGAGACTGGTTGCGGCAATTTCCGGAGTGGAATCGACCTTCGGTAAAGAAATACCTGCCGGTTCGTATAACGGGTGGGGATGGGGTATCTATGGAGATAACGTGGTTAGATTTAAATCTTGGCAGGATGGAATTCAGACGGTTTCCCAGGGCCTCAGAGAAAAGTACATTAATAAATGGGGAGGTAATAACATTTACGAGATAGGCTCAGTGTATGCCTCCTCACCTGCGTGGGCCGGACATGTCCAGCATTATTTAAACGATATTCAAACCTTTGCCTTAAACGATCCGACTAATCTGTTACCGCTTTCGCTATAAATTCCAAAGCAGAACCTGGATTTTAAGGCTAAAATCCTGTATAATTTTAATATGCTGCGGACGTGGTGGAACGGTAGACACGCAAGGTTTAGGACCTTGTACCTTAAGTAAGGTGTGGGGGTTCAAATCCCTTCGTCCGCACTAAAAATTATTATGATTTCGGCAATTCATAAACTTGAAGACGGCACAATCGAATTAACGGTCACAATTCCTGCGGATCTCGTGGCAAAAACCAGGGAAGAGATCGTTGAGTCACAAGTTAAAGAGGCCCAGGTTGCCGGCTTCAGAAAAGGAAAGGCTCCCAGGGACCTGGTAGAAAAATCCATCAATCAGGATAAACTTAGGGAAGATATTTTAAAAAAACTGTTACCCAAGGCCTACGTCGAGGCCGTCCAAACTCACAAGATCAACCCTGTGCTAAATCCCAAGATTCAGGTGCAAAAGCTTGAAGACGGAAAAGACTGGGGTTTTGTGGCATTAACAGCCGAAGCCCCCAATGTAGTTTTAAAAGAGTACAAAAAGGCGGTAAAAAGTACTACCGCAGCCTCAAAAATTGCCGTTCCCGGAAAGGAATCTCAACCGGTGAGCTTTGATGTGATTGCGAAACAGTTACTCGATAATTCGGAAGTTTTAATCCCGCGTATCATCGTTGACCAGGAAGTTGACAGACTTTTATCTCAAACACTGGACGAGGTAAAAAAGTTGGGCATGACACTGGACCAATATCTGTCTTCAACCGGCAGGACTTCCGAAAGCCTAAGACGGGAATATGCCCAAAAAGCGGAAACAGATATAAAAATCGAATTTATTCTGATGAAAATCGCCGAAAGCGAAAACATCAAAGTGGAGGAAAAAGAAATAGATGAGGCTATCGCTCAGGCAAAAGACGAGTCCGAAAGACAGAACTTGTCAAACAACCGTTATTTGCTCGCCAATATTATAAGACAACAGAAAACGCTTGATTTCTTAAGGAGCTTATGATATATAGGGGAAGATTATGAGTGCCAAAACTCAAAGAAAACCGTTAAAATTTGACAGAAACCCGATCGAATCTATCAGAGAGGGGAGTTCGGATATTGCCAAAGTTACAGCAAGGACTCTCCAGGATGAAGCCAAATTAGACTCGCAAATCGCCTGGCGGCAATTTTTTGGTATTACCGAATCTGCAAAGAATTCGACCAAAAAAATTGAAGCTTTAGACAAAGAAACCCACGATCTTCAGGAAGGCGAGGAGCTGATACTCTCCACAACCGAAAACAAAGCAAGAGTGGCTCCCGGAATCGATTATGTGGCCGAGATTCTGCATGCGGAGCGAAGATTTTCAGCCGATAACAATCGACAACTTAACGTCAGGATCGAGGAATTGAGGATTGAAATCGCGAAATTGGCCAAAAGCTCGAAGCAACTTGAAATGGTGGTTAAAGATGTTTCGATTGAAACCATCGGTTCTTCGGCCGGGAAATATCACCTAAACTTTTTTGAATGGGTACTAACAACTATCAAAACAGCCAGGATCAGAATCGAAGATTCGACCAACTGGTTGACTACGGTATCTTCAAAATCTCGCAAAAAAGATTACTGGAGTCTTGCAAAAAAACACGGGACAACTTATATGCTCTCGGGAGAACGAGTTGTCGCTCAACAAACCGGTTAATCTTTGATTTACCCCTTGACAGTGATTGATATCTTTTGTAGAATTTTTTTATAGTATGAAAAGGTCTTTTCTTTTCCAAATTATTACTAACCTCCTTATGGAGGCGTAATTGTTTGGGAGAAAAGATTTGATCAAATAACCAATTAAAACAACCAACAATCTCCCAAGCAAGGGAGATTTTTTTATTTTAAAGGAGGTGATAACTATGGCAAAAGGACCAGAATTTGACCTAGCAAGAATATACAATGGGGTTGACTTTGGAGACCCTAAATCGGCTGAAGGATTCCGTGCGCTGTTTAATATGACAAGACAGACTTCGGCTCAACATTCAGAACGCCACGTAAGCGCAGCAAGCGCTTCGGAACCAATGTCGAGGTCGGCGCAAGAAAGTTTGAGAGTTTCCGGTGACGTTTATAAAGCCTAAAATTTTAATATCATTAACTTTTAATTTAATTACTATTCGAATAACCGTAGTAAATTACAGGGTTAAAACTTTTAAGTAATTGAAATCATATTTTTTATCTAAACCGGTTACAAGTTTTTGTGTTTTCGGGTAATGTCCGATGTTTCTAATTCTTTTCCCAGGATTAAATTGTAATGATAAAAATATTCTGTTAAAATTAAACGGGCCTTGAGGGAAGGTCCGTTTAAGGGCTCTTAGCTCAGTTGGTTAGAGCGTTGCACGATTTCGTTAAATACCTGGATTCGTAGCTCAGTTGGTTAGAGCGTTGCATTGACATTGCAAAGGTCAGAGGTTCGAATCCTCTCGGATCCACATATTTAACGGGGCAAAGGTCAGAAGTTCGAATCTTCTGGGGCCCACAGCACGATTAAGTTGTTATAAAACTTTTCAATATATGCACGGAATTTTGCAATTGTTGTTTTTCTTCCTCGGATAACGAAATCTCCAGAATTCTTTCGGCACCGTTTTTCCCAATAACGCAGGGAACGCTTAGCGATACTTCGTTTTGTCCGTATTCTCCCCGAAGAGGAACAGATACAGGGAAAATTCTTTTTGAATCACTCAAAACAGAATGAGCCAGCTGACTGACAACCACAGAAATTGCGTAATAGGTTGAACCTTTTGCTGCTATAATCTCTTTAGCTGCATCTTTGGTTTTGGTGAAACATTCGTCAACCTGATCCCTCTTAACGTTTGACATACTCAGCAAGGATTGTCCACCGACATCAATAGACGAGATAGCCGGAAAGGAGCTATCGCCGTGTTCACCCAAAATATATGCATGAATATTTTTGGAATTTATTCCCAACATCTCCGACAGATAAAAACGAAACCTGGAAGAGTCGAGAGTTGTTCCGGTGCCGAATATTCTTCCACGCGGTAAGTTTAAGAGGTTACTTGCCTCAAAAGTAAGTATATCCACAGGATTCGATACCATGATTACAACACCCTGAGGAGAATAATGAATGATTTCGGGTAAAATATTCTTTACTATTTCCTTATTTGCATTCAATAACTCAAGCCTTGACTGCCCCGGAAGCTGTGCGATGCCGGAGGTAAAAACAATCACATCACTATCCTTTGTATCCTCGGGAGATTTTGCCGCTAAAATATCCGTATTGGGCAAAAACGATAAACTATGCTGAAGATCCAATTGCTCGCCCAAGATTTTTTCCAAGTTTCGGTCATAAAGGACAATTTCTCTGGCTGTTTGTCTCAAAAGCAATGCAAAAGCCGTAGTAATTCCAACATGACCTCCGCCAATTATAGTAACTTTACTCATATAGTATATAATCAATTATATACTAAAAAATTTATTTAAATGCCTTATTTTATGAAAACAATAACCGTTTCCACCACCCAAGATAGGCAAGCTATCGACCTTACCGAATCATTACAAAAACTTGTAGCCGAAGAAAAAATAGAAAACGGCGTTTTAGTGGTTTTCGTTAAACATACCACCTGCGCTTTGACTACCGTAGATCTTGATCCCGGCACCGACTTGGATTACCTAAAAGCATTCGATCAGATTGCCCCAAAATTAAAATATAATCATCCGCACGACCCTTCACATTTTAACGAACATTTACTCTCATCCTTAATTGGTACTGATTTGGTTATCCCCATCGAACAAGGAGACTTAGGTCTGGGCCCCTGGCAAAAGATCGTGCTCTTCGAATTCAGTGGTCCGCGTACCAGAAATTTGTCCGTCTCTATTGTTAAATATTAATTTATGACAAGAAATCAGGCTTACGAAATTCTGACGTCACTCATTCACAACCAAAATCTGATAAAACATCATCTTGCCTGCGAGTCGGCGATGAAAGCAATTTATGAATATTTACAACCCAAACAACATGGTAATTTGGATAAAAATATCGAAGAATCCTGGGGAATCGTCGGCTTATTGCATGATGCCGATTATGAGTTAACTAAGAAGCATCCGGAAAAGCATACCCTGGTTTTAGAGGAAAAAATCGGCAAAGATCTCCCGCCGGACATCATGTACGCGATAAAATCTCATAATTTTAAGTTCACCGATACAAACCCTGAATCAAAAATGGATTGGGCGATTGTTGCCTGCGACGAGCTGACCGGGTTGATAATTGCGGCAGCCCTTGTGCATCCCGACCGGAAATTAGCCTCTCTTGACGAACATTTCATTTTGAAACGACTCAACGAAAAGTCGTTTGCCAAAGGAGCGGACCGCGAGCCGATAAAAACGTGCGAAAAAGAACTGGGAATTCCGCTAAACGACTTTATTTCGATAGTTTTGACGGCGATGCAAAAAATTGCTCCGCAACTCGGGCTTTAAAACAAGTAGCCATAACTTGACAAGGACTCCCGCCTTAAATTATTCTCATAATAGCTATGGAAAAATATGAACAAGTTAATAAACCGAAGAAAACAATTTTTATAGACAATTTTATCGGCGGTATCGGATGGGCATTCGGAGCAACGGTAGGCTTGGCTTTTATCGTCGCTGTCATCGGACTGATTTTAAAACATGTCAATTTAATTCCGTTTCTTGGAAACTTCGTCGCGGGGATCATCGAATTCGTGGTTAATAAAAATCCGGGTTTATTTACAAAATAACTACCAGACAGAGAGCGAAATCGAACTATAAAATGCCTGTAAAATCTGATAAAATCACCTCATGAGTCAAAAACCTACAAACCTTAACAATATCCGCCACTCCGCTGCACACCTTTTGGCCGCCGCTGTTTTAAAACTTTATCCGGATACAAAGTTAACCATCGGACCGGCGATTGAAAACGGCTTCTATTATGACCTTGATTTTAAAACTCCGATCAACGAGGAAGACCTGCCTAAAATCGAAGCGGAAATGAAAAAAATTCTTCCTTTGTGGCGCGGATTCAGCAAAAGAGAGGTAACCTCAAAACAAGCAAAAGAAATATATAAGGATAATCCATATAAACTTGAATTAATCGACGAAATCGTTGAAAAAGGAGAACCGATAACTTTATACAAAGCCGGAGAATTCGAGGATTTATGCCGAGGTGGTCATTCGGAAAATCCAGCCAAGGATATCGGTGTAATAAAACTACTTTCCCTTGCAGGCGCCTACTGGCGGGGTAATGAGAAAAATAAGATGTTGACCAGAATTTATGGCATTTGTTTTAAAACTCAGAAAGAGCTCGACGAGTACCTTAAACTCTTGGAAGAGGCAAAAAAACGCGACCATAAAAAGCTTGGTCCCGCCCTGGAATTATTTTTTTTCCACGAAACCTCACCGGGAATGCCATATTGGCTTCCGAAGGGAATGATTATATATAATGAACTTCTTAAGTTTTCCAAACAATTACAAGGAAAGAAAAAATACGGCTATCAAGAAATATCTGCACCTGTCCTAAATAAAAAAGAACTTTATCAGACATCGGGACATTGGCAACATTACCGGGAAGACATGTTCATATCTCCGATGTCGTTTATTACCGGTGATTCGAAGCTAGTCCTCGAGGGCGCAGAAGTATTTGGAATAAAGCCGATGAATTGTCCGAACGCAATGAAAATTTTCGAAATGAAGAAGAGATCTTACAGAGATTTACCGCTGAAATTGTCCGAATATACGGCTTTGCACCGCTTTGAGCCGTCAGGAACATTAAACGGACTTTTTCGAACTAGAGAATTTCATCAGGACGATGCACATGTTTTTATTACGGGGTCCGAACAGTTAAAGGAGGAGTTCAAAAATTTAATGGAGTTCATCGACGAACTATACTCTCCCTTCGGCCTGACATACCGGTTACGATTCGGCACTATGCCCAATAACCACATGGGCGAAAAAAAAGATTGGGAAATAGCCGAAAAATATTTACAGAATGTGTTGGATTCATCCCAAAAAGAGTACGTAAGGGAAGAGGGGGAAGGTGCGTTCTACGGTCCCAAAATCGATATTCTGATGAAAGACATTTTAGGCAGAGAGTGGCAAACAGGCACGATCCAGCTGGATTTTCAGCAACCAAAAAATTTTCAATTAACTTTTGCCGACAGAAACGGAAACCTGGTCATGCCGTACGTCATTCACAGGGCGATCTACGGTTCGTTTGAAAGATTTATCGGAATTCTGATTGAGCATTACGGCGGAGCGTTCCCGTTATGGCTGTCGCCTGTCCAGTTAGAACTTTTAACTGTTACCGAGGCGCAAAATGATTACGCAAGTGAAGTGCTTAGAAAAATTTCCGAAGCCGGGATCAGAGTCGAATACGACCTGCGAAACGAAAGTTTATCGGCTAAAATTCGCGATGCCACTTTGCAAAAAATCCCGTATTTAGGTATAATAGGCTCAAGAGAAGCGGAAGAAGATTCCGTTTCCGTAAGACTTAGGAACGGAAAAGATTTGGGGAAAATTCGAATCGCAGATCTGATCCTTAAAATAAAACAAGAAATTGATAAAAAAGCATAAACGGCCATTCGATACAAGAAGATTCTATCGGATTAACGAAAGAATTTTTGCTGCCCAACTTAGAGTGTTGGACGGCGAAGGCAAGCAAATCGGAATTCTGTCGAAATTTGATGCCTTGCAGAAAGCTAAAAGTTTAGGACTTGACCTTGTCGAAATTGCACCGGCAGCAAAACCTCCGGTTGCCAAAATAACCGACTTTAACAAGTTCTTGTATCAGGAAGAAAAAAAGAGACGCGAGGAAAAGAAAAAATCAAAGGTATCCGAAACCAAAGAAGTTAGGCTCGGACCTTTTATGGGCGATAACGACTTATCGGTGATGGGAAAAAGAGCGAGAGAATTCTTACTTGCCGGCGATAAGGTCCGACTGGTTGTGTTTTTTAGCGGAAGACAGATAACTCATCCTGAGTTTGGACATCAGATTTTGGATAAAATTATCGAAACGCTTTCCGACGTTTCCAAAGTCGAAAGAGAAAGGCATTTGGAAGGCAAAAAATTAATTATTTTGATTGCGCCGGAGAAAAAACACGGAGAAACGCAAACAGACGAGGAGACAAACAATGTCGAAGAAAAAAATTAAAAAATCTGTATCAAAAAGGTTCAAGGTTACCAGAACGGGGAAGGTATTGTATAGTCATCAATATGGGAGCCATAAAAAACTTAATAAAACTAAAGCCAGATTGAGAAGGCAGAAGGAGCCGGCCGTACTTAAGGGTAAATTCGCTAAAAAGGTAAAAAAAATGCTGGGTAAGGACTAATAAGCTAAAATATGAAAATCAGGAACATTAATTTTAGGCAATCCAAATCCGAAAGAAGCGGAGAAAGATCTTATTCTAATTTTAGAAAAGAAATGGTAAGGAAATTCAAACTGGAAACCGTCAAAGAAAAATTTAATTTCAGTAAAGCTTTCGGTTTTAAAAAAGGGAATATCAACGATGGCAAGAATTAAACGGGGAACCGTTTCAAGAAAAAGACATAATAAATTGGCAAGTCTCACCAAGGGATACCGCGGGACTAAAAGTAGGCTGGTCAAAAAACAGCACGAAACTATTTTGCACGCCGGGGCATATGCGTTTCATGGCAGAAAGTTGCGCAAAAGGGACATACGAGGCCTCTGGATCGTGAGAATTTCGGAAGCCTGCAAAAAAGAAGGGACGTCATACAGCAAATTCATCAAAGGACTGAAAAAAGCCAACATAGAATTGGACAGAAAGATATTGGCTGATTTGGTGGTTAATGATCCCGAAACTTTCAAACAGATTGTTGCATCGGCAAAATAGCCCCAAATTATCCTATAATATTGACATATCCGAATTTTACTATATAATGCGAGCATGGAAAAAAGGGAAAGATCACCCGTTCAAGAACTGGAATTACCTCATGTTGATGCTTTGATTGTATTGGGAAGGAATTTCCAGCCGGGATTTAACAGGAAAACCTTAGCCGAGCAAAGATTTAACTTAAGCCCGGGATCAAGGATCAACGATCTTCCTGCAGGATTATTATTAAAGGCAGGGTTGACGGATACTCTGATTATTTCGACCGGCCATACCGCCGGTACAAACGTGCGCTCGGAAGCTAAGGCCATGAAAGACCATATTCAGGGAATATTCAAAAATATACCTGACAGCTCATTTATTTTGGAGGAAACTTCAATCGACACGGAAGGCAATGCCAGGGAGGTTAAAAAAATTATCGATGCGCATCCGGAATTACAAACATTCGGCTTACTTACAGACAGCAGTCATATGGAAAGAGCTGTACGGCTTTTCAAAAAAGCCGGAATATCGGTAATACCGTTTGATGCCCTGGCAATCATGCGAAATATGCGACCAACCTTAATAGAACATTATTTAAAATCTGAGGTTTACCGTAAAACGGAAAAACAAGAAAGAAATGCGCGAATAGTACAAACTTTACCTGTTTTACATCCTTTAACCTCAAGGGTTTTGCATCAGGTTGCTCTTCGAACCAGAAATCCTAACACTTACAATCCGTATTATAAACGCTAGTTTCGGTTATACTTGTTTTTAAATCTAAAAACGCACATGAAAACGATTCTGTTTACCGATTACGGTTATAAACAATTAAAAGCCAAGCTGGATACCGAAATGAATAAAAGACCCGGCGCCGTAATAGCCCTGCAAAAAGGAAGGGATATGGGCGATTTATCGGAAAACGGTTTATATAAAGCTGCAAAAATGGAACTTAGCAATATCGATAGACAGATAAGATATCTTAAACACCTGCTTAAATACGGCAAGCCAACTGCGCCTAAAGACAATTCAACCATTCAGTTTGGGCATTTCGTTACGATCGAAGACAAAACGGGACGAAAGACATATCAAATAGTGGGCGAATACGAAGCCAATCCCGGTGATTATAAAATATCTTTTATATCACCCCTTGGCAAGAACCTATTGGGAAAAGGAATAGGAAACAAAATTCATCTTAAGACCATAAGAGGCATGAACGAATATTTAATCATTAAAATCGCTTAAAGATCAAAGCCGAGAACTTTCAAAAATTCCCTGGTTTTGACCGGATCGCTTTTCCCGATATTTTCATAGATCTCTTTCAGTACGGACGGTGTATCTAAATCCTCCTCGAGTAACGCCAGCAGCTTATAAGTCGGATCAAACCGGCGTGTCTTTCCCGATCTTATCCATTGCAAAATATCTTTAAATTTTTTGTCGGCATTGTTCATTGCCTTTTCCGTATATTCCCAGTCATTTCGATAGTGGTTTGACAAAAGCATAAAACGGATCGAATTCGCGGAAAATTTTTCCTTCAAATCCGAAATCATCACCAAGTTTCCCAACGATTTGGACATCTTTTCACCTTTGTACGAAACTTGTCCGGTATGCATCCAATACTTTGCAAAAGGAATTTTTCCTGTGGCTTTTTCCGATTGCGCTATTTCCGCTTCATGGTGTGGGTAAATAAGATCTTTTCCCCCGCCGTGAATATCAATTTGTTCGCCCAAAGAACTTACCGCCATAGCCGAACATTCGATATGCCACCCGGGTCTCCCCTTACCGAAAGGACTGCTAAAAGCAGGTATATGTTTGGGTTGATCGTCTTCTGTTTTCCTCCAAAGTGTGATGTCAAGGGGGTTGTGTTTATCCTTGTTGTCGATATCCTCTTCAAAATCACGCGCTATTTTCAGCATGTCCTCTTCGTGTAATCCGGATAGTTTTCCGTAGTCTTTGTCCTTTTTAACGTCGAGATAAACATTTCCGTCGTAAATATAAGCCGACTTATTATCAAGAAGTTTTTCGATAAGAACGACCATCATCGGAATTTGTTCGGAAGCAAAAAGATAATGGTCGGGTTTTAACCAATTTAGAAAGTTCATATCATTAAGGAATTTTCTTGTCCAAAAGGAGGATAAGTTTTCCCAGGAAACGTTTTGTTCTTTCGCCCGTTTTAAGATATCATTATCCCTGTCGTTTATGTCGGTTACGTTTTGCGAGTAATCAACCCGGTAGCCTTTATACTTAAAAAATCTTATAAGTGCGTCAAATGAAATATATGTGAAGGCATGACCCAGGTGGGTCGTGTCGTATGGTGTGATACCGCAAACATAAATTGTTACGGTCTTATCTTTCAGTGTTTCAAAATACTGAATGTTTTTGGTCAAAGTATTATAAATTTTCATAAGAAGTAAATCATACTATATTTTAAGTGAATAGTGTATAATCCAAAAACACATGAAAACGCTTTTAATCTTTGCGCATCCCGACGATGAAACCTTTTCAAGCGGAGGGACAATAGCAAAATTAACATCTAAAGGTAATGTAGTAAATTTAATCACAGCCACCAAAGGCGAGGCAGGACAGGTTGGCGATCCACCGGTTACCGACAGGAAGCATATTGCTAAAGTACGGGAACAGGAGTTAAGAAATGCCGCCAAAATCCTGGGAATTTCAAAGATCCATTTTTTGGGGCTAATTGACGGAACCCTACATAAAGTCAAAACCGAAGCGATAGTAAAAAAAGTTTTGCCGATTCTCAAACAGGAAAAGCCTGACGTGATTATCACTTTCGATTCAACCGGCGCTTCAAACCATCCGGATCATATCGCAATGAGTAAAGCAGCGACCATAGCTTTCAACCGATACGCGGTTTCCGTTAAAAAACACATCAGACTGTATCATACTGCCATTCCGCTTTCAAACCTAAAGAAACTTGAAAAAACCGGTATGTCGTACAACGCTTTCGGAAAAATGAAAGGAGTCTCGGATGAACTGATAACCACCAAATCCGACATTTCCAAACAATTTAGAAAAAAAGTTAAAGCTTTAAAGCAACACCGAACGCAGCACAAGGATTGGGAAAGATTTTTAAAAAGAGAATTTGCTGTTGATTTGAACAAAGAATATTTTACCCTAATCTCCGAGAACGAAATCGGCTAATTGAAACTCCCAATTTAGTCCGGTTTTTGCTATCATAATAGACAATGGATGAAGAACTGATAGGAATTAAAAACACGGCCTTATCGCTCATTTTGGAATCCGAAGACCTTGAAAGTTTGGAGGAAACCAAACTACAATTTTTGGGCAGGAACGGGAAACTGACCCTGGCGTTAAAAAAAATTACCGAAGTCCCGGTCGATGAAAGAAAGGAATTCGGAATTTTGGCGAATGAAGTAAAACAAGCCATCGAAGAAGCGATACAATCACAAAGTAATAAACTAAGTAAACGCAAGCTAACCCGGGTAATTGAAAAGATAGATGTTACAAATCCGGGTATAAAACCCGCCTTGGGTCACTTGCACCTGGTGACCCAGGCGATCGAAGAAATAACCGCCGTTTTTGCCAAGATCGGTTTTGAAAGAGTAAGGTATCCGGAAATAGAATGGGATTGGTATGCTTTTACAGCGCTAAATTTTCCTCAAAATCATCCGGCAAGAGACGAATGGGAGACATTCTTTATCGATACCCCCCCGGATCCCGAAAAAGGCAAAATGGTTTTAACTCCGCATACTTCTTCGGGACAGATCCGTGAGATGGAGAAGAGTAAGCCACCGATAAGAATGTTAAACATCGCCAAATGTTATCGAAGACAATCGGACATCTCTCACACTCCGATGTTTCACCAATTTGAGGGCCTGGTCATAGACCAAAACATCTCCATTACCCATCTTAAAGGCACGCTTGATTATTTTGCCAAAAGTTATTTCGGACCTAAACGCATATCAAGGATAAGGCCGTATCATTTCCAATTCACAGAACCCTCGTTTGAAGTCGATGTGACCTGCGGAGTCTGTCTTGGTAAAGGTTGTAAACTGTGTAAGGATGGATGGCTTGAAATGGGAGGCGCGGGAATGGTCCACCCGAACGTTTTGATAGCGGGAGGAATCGATCCGAAACAATATTCGGGATTCGCTTTCGGATGGGGGGTTGAACGGGTTTTAATGATGAAAGAAGGCATGCAAATAGACGACCTAAGACTTTTATATTCTAACGATTTAAGATTTTTGAAACAATTTTAAAAATAAATAAACAATTAAACGCTTAAAACAATGAATATCAAAATTTTAGACAGCTGGTTAAGAGACTACCTTAAAACCGAAGCCTCGCCTCAAAAAATCGGCGAGCTGCTTTCCTTATCCAGTGTTTCGATCGAGAGAATTGAAAACTACGGTAATGACTATATTTACGATATCGAGGTAACCACCAACCGGCCAGACCTGATGAGTATCACGGGAATTGCCAGGGAAGCGGCGGCGATACTTCCCAGATTTGGTATTAAAGCTGAATTTTTACCTCCCAAAATCCCCAAAGTCTTTCCGGGGGAAAACTTATCGATAAAAATTATCAACGATCCAAAACTGGTCAACAGGGTATTGGCAGTTTCGATGGATGTAAAAATCAACCCCTCGCCCAAGATCGTGAGAGAACGCCTGGAAACAAGCGGTATCAGGAGTCTGAATAACGTCATCGACGTCACCAATTACGTAATGCGAATCGTAGGACACCCCGCGCATGTTTTCGATCTGGACAGACTGAATTCAAAAGAGTTGATTATCCGGGAAGCAAAGAAAGAGGAACAGATAGAAACCTTGGATAACAAAATTTATTCGCTTAAGGGCGGAGAAATCGTAGCGGAGAACGATAAGGGCGAAGTCGTCGATTTATTGGGAATCATGGGTCTTGCCAATAGCGTCGTTACCGACGAAACTCAACGCATCCTTTTTTTCATTGATAACAATGATCCTTATCGTATTCGCAAAACGTCGATGGATATGGGCATAAGAACCGAAGCGGCCACCATAAACGAAAAGGGGATCGATCCGGAAATAGCCCTTGAGGCTTTAACCCTGGGTATTTCTTTATTTGAAAAGTATGCACAAGCAAAAAATGTCTCTCAAATAGTTGATATTTATCCCAATAAACCCGTGCAAAGGAAAATTACGGTTTCATTTGACCAAATTAGAAGAATCATCGGAGTAGATGTTGACGACAAACAGTGGACAGCCGCTCTTGGGATGATGGGTTTTATTACTAAAATCGAAAAGGGTGTATTTGAAATTTCCGTACCTTCTTTCAGACTTTCTGACATAAGAAATGAAGAAGATGTGATCGAGGAAATCGCCCGAATCTACGGTTACCATAAACTACCCAGTATTTTGCCACCTTTAAGCCAGACCATAACCGCACGTTCTGCAATAGACCGTTTTTACTGGGAATCCAAGATAAAACAAGCAATGAAATACTGGGGTTTTACCGAATGTTATACATATTCATTCGTTTCGGAAGAAATGTTTGACGGACCGATCGATAAAGCGTTGAAAATCGCCAATCCTTTGACCAATGACTACATCTATATGCGCAATTCCTTGGTTCCAAGTCTTTTGCAGGTTATCAGTGACAATAAGCAGACAGAAGAAATGGCATTATTTGAAATATCCAATATTTATTTAAAAAGAGCCGGCGGTTTACCTAGGGAAAATCTTTCTTTCGCAGGTGTCTTAAAAAAGGAAAAAGCCGATTTTTTTAAATTAAAGGGGCTTATCGAACAGGTTTTAGCCGATATCGGCGTAGAAACATTAACCTTTAAACCGTCCACAAAAGGCGGTTCGGGCGCATCGGTTTTTATCAAAAGCGAATATTTAGGCGAAATTGAATTACTCGACACCGACTTAGTTGATTTCGAACTTGATTTGGACCTGATATTGGAACACGCCAGCAATAAAAAAGTGTTTAAGCCGTTTGCGAAGTACCCGCCTATGGTCGAGGATTTAACACTAAACGTCAACGAAAGGATCAATACTCAGGAAATCATCGATCATGTTCTTAGACAAAGTAACCTGATCACTGCAGTTACTCTAAAGGATACCTATAAAAATTCCAGGACTTTCCATATCATATTCCAGGATCTTGAGAAAAATTTGACCAAAAGTGACGTTACCAGGTTAAGGGGAAAAATCATTGCATCTTTAGCCGAACGCTTTAAAGCAGACATCAAATAGTTTAAGGGGTCGGCGTTGGTGTCTGGGTCGGCGTTGGTGTCTGGGTCGGCGTTGAACCTGAAGTCGGTGTCGGTGTCGGCGTGGTAGCGGATGAACTCGGATACTGGTAATCCGAGGTTTCGGTAGGCGGATAATACTCCGGATGATCGGCCGCATAGGTCTGCTTTATCCATGCGTCTATTCCATCCTGCCACCGGTTTTTGCCGTCCGTTGAAATCGGGTCATTTTCCTTAAACACGATGTAGTCTTTAACGGTATAATCTCCGTGGTCTATCTCGGCCTGATTGGCAAGTTTACCGCTTTGATGATTGGATAATTTGATTTTGGCATAAATCGGTGAAGGGGAGGTCGGCTCCGTACCTTTGATAAAGTACTCGCTTCTTGTCGGCTCTCCCGACACCGGCAGACCTCCACCATAAGCATCGATTAGCATTGCGATTACATCGTCAGGTTTTTGCGGCGGCTGGTCGGGTTTTCCCTTTAAAACAAAGCTAATGATCTTATTCCAGATGGGTGCAGCACCGGTGATTCCCGAAGCTACCTTGTTCATCGGGCTATTATCGTTATTTCCCACCCAGACGCCGACGACATATGACGGGGTATACCCGATGGTCCAGTTATCCCTGATATCGTTGGTGGTTCCGGTTTTCACGGATACGCTCGGATGTCCGGCAACGACCAACTGGGAATATAAACCGAATTCGGCACTTCTGGCATTGTTATCAAGCAGGATATGGGAAATCAGGAAACTTACTTCCGGTGAAAATATCCGTTGCGGCTGGGGTGAATTATATTTATAGAGTACGTTACCTTTAGAATCGTCAACTTCAAGTATGCTTACCAAAGGCATTTTTTCTCCTCCGTTGGCAAATACCCCGTATGCCTCCATTTCATCGATCAACCGAACGTCCCTTCCGCCCAAAACCAGTGAATAACCGACGCTTTGCAAATTGGCCGGAGTCGGTTGCCAGTTTTCGATTCCCATGTCGTATGCGTTTTGCATGACATTCTTAATTCCCACCATCGCCAACATTTTTACCGCGGGAACGTTGATGGAATTTGCAAGAGCAAATCTTACCTGGATAGGACCCCGGTATTTGCCGTCGTAATTTACCGGTATGTAATCGGGTTCGCTGTCCGTCGCTTTAAAATTGGTCGCAACATCCATCAAAAGGGTTGCAGCAGTGTACCCTCTGGTAAAAGCGGTAGCATACGTAATTGGCTTAAGCGACGATCCGGGCTGTCGATATGACAACGCTGCGTTGAAATTACCATCGTTCTTGGTATCAAAATAATCCTCGCTTCCCACCATTGCCAAAATTTGCCCCGTCTTAGGATCGGTAACCATTGCAGCTGCGTTGGTCAAATGAAATTCGTTTTTATCCTTGGCAACTTCGCTTTTGACGATTTGTTCCGCCTGTTGTTCGATATTATAATCTAAAGTTGTTTTAACCCGTAAGCCACCGTTTTCAACCACCTGTTCACCGAACTGATTAATTAACTGCTGCTTAACGTAAAAAACAAAGTGTGGTGCCTTGATGCCGGTGTTGTTTTCCGAGAAAGTTGTATCCGCGATTTCTTTGTTCGCCGCATCAGCCTGCTTTTGCGTGATATATCCGTCTCTCACCATTGCGCTTAACACTTCCTGGGTTCTTTGCAGATAATATTTGTTTCCGGAAAACGGCGAGTAGGTCGACGGGCTTTGCGGAAGACCGGCCAAAAATGCACATTGTGCCAAGTCGAGGTCTTTGACATCTTTACCAAAATAAGTCTGCGCCGCGGCCTCAACGCCAACCGCCGTCCCGCCATAAGGCACGTCATTTAGGTACATTTCGAGGATCTGGTCCTTCGAATATTTCCTGTCCACCTGGATCGATAAGATCAGTTCCTTTATTTTCCTCGGCAATGTCTGTTCGGACGTTAAAAGCACATTTTTTACCAGCTGCTGAGTCAATGTCGATCCTCCGGAAACTCCCCTAAGAAGGATAATATCGCGTATGGCTCTTAAATATCCGGTGATAGAAAATCCGCTGTTTTGATAAAAGGTTCTGTCCTCAATGGAGATCGTCCCCTGTTGCAAGTACTTAGGTATATTATTTATAGTTACGTAAGAACGGTTCTGGTTTTGATAAACCGAATAAAGCAAAACACCGTTCCTGTCGTAGATACCGCTTGATTGGCTGGATTGCGCGGCAATTAACTTACCCGGGGCAGGCAAGTCCCTTCCGTACCAGACAAACAAAACTACGGTAAGTAAAATAATTCCGATCAAACCGAAAAAAGCCAGTTTTGCCAGCCTTTGGTATAAAACCAGTTTGGGTGTGCGGCTAAGATTACGATTAAGATTGCGGAAAGGATTATACCTTTTTGGAATGCTGGGAAGACTTAGGATGAAGTACTTACTCCTCCTTCGTGAAGTTCTGGCGTAATCGAGCATAAACAACAAGTATTACCAATTTTACGCTTAATTAAAAAATATATCAACCGCTAAGACCTTGGTTCCCAATCTTTGTGTATGCTATACTTAAAAATATGGAAATGAACGTAAACGACGAGCTGTTGACTCGCGGGGTCGCCAATATCATTCCCGGGAAAAAAGAACTTAAAGGCAAACTCGATAACGGTAAAAAAATCAATGTTTATTTGGGGATCGATCCGACTTCAACCAAAATCCATCTGGGACACGCTGTTGCTTTGCGAAAACTCAACGAATTCGCCAAGAAGGGACATAACGTCACCTTCTTAATCGGCGATTTTACCGCCTTGATCGGCGACACGTCTGATAAAGAAACCGAAAGGCCGGCCTTAACTTTCGATGAGATAACCGAAAATTTTAAGACCTACAAAAAACAAGCGGAGAAAATCCTTGATTTCTCTTTGGTCAAAATAAAATATAACAGCCAGTGGCTCAAACCCTTGACTTTCGAAGAGATTCTTAAACTTACCCAACATTTTAGCGCAGGTGATTTTATCGGAAGAGAACTCATCAAAAAGAGACTGGCGGAAGGGAAAAGGGTCGGACTACATGAGCTGCTTTATCCGGTAATGCAGGGCTATGACAGTTTTATGCTCGATACCGATCTTCAAATCGGCGGAACCGACCAAACCTTCAACATGCAGTCGGGAAGAACCATCATCAAAGTTAGACAGGGAAGAGAAAGTTTCATACTGACAACTCCTATCCTGGAAGGACCGGACGGAAGAAAAATGAGTAAATCCTGGGGGAATGCCATCTGGCTTGAAGATCCGCCTGAAGAGATGTACGCAAAAGTAATGTCTATAAACGATGATCAAATAATCACTTATTTTGACCTTGCTACCAACTTGGGGATCAGGAAGATCAAAGACTTTGAACAACGACTGAAAAAAGAGAATCCGATCAATATTAAAAAAGAACTTGCTCGCCAAATAGTTTCGGAACTTCATTCCCCAAATGATGCCACTAAAGCGCAGAAAAAATTTGAAACCACCGTTCAAAAAAAAGAAATACCAGACAATATTAAACTTTTTTTCTTCGACCTGCCGGAACTCGGAATCGTCGAGATATTGATTCATACGAAACTAGCATCAAGTAATTCCGAAGCAAAAAGATTGATCGAACAAGGCGGGGTGGCAATCGATGATGTTATTATCAAACACCAAGACCAAATAATCGAAATTGGCAAGCAAAGATTGCTTCGGGTTGGAAAAAGGAATTTTGCAAGAATTGTGGTAAAATAGTCATATGGAAATGTTCAGGCGGAAACAATGGATTTGGAAAATAATCGTAATAATTTCCTCGCTCGCCCTAATTGTAAGTTCGGCATTGGTGTTCTTGCCTCCTCCCAAGTAATAACTTCCGAATTATGGATTTACAATTACCGGTTCAAAAGTTTTCAAGAAGCTATAAAATGTA
The DNA here is from genome assembly GCA_027334565.1 of Candidatus Levyibacteriota bacterium. Taxonomy (GTDB): domain Bacteria; phylum Patescibacteriota; class Microgenomatia; order Levybacterales; family UBA12049; genus DAHWUP01. The sequence goes on from DAHWUP010000002.1 coordinate 24,134, forward strand.
TTTCCGAAAGCTTGAGCGTTTGGGTATTCACAAGCTAGAAGATTTTTTATTTCATATCCCGTTTAGATATGACGATTATTCACTGACATCAAATGTCTCGGCACTTCAGGAAGGCGAAACGGTTACCGTTATGGGTAACCTTGAAAGCATAAAAAACGTTTATACCTATCACCGGAAAAACCTGCAGCAAGCGGTGATCGCCGATAATACCGGAAAGCTCAATGTCCTCTGGTTTAACCAGCCGTTTCTGACCAGAATTTTAAAACCCGGAGACCATGTTTCGCTTTCCGGCAAAATCGTCACCGATAAGGGCAAGCTTGCAATGATTTCCCCGGAATATGAAGTGATCTTTGGCGGAAAGAACATCCACACCGGTCGGTTGGTTCCGGTCTATCCCGAGACGCACGGAATTTCCTCAAAATGGCTCAGGCGACAAATCTACAAGCTGTTGGACCAGGCTTATCAAATCAAGGAATATCTGCCGCCACAGGTTATTGACGATAATAATCTGATGGACCTTTCCGATGCCTTACGCTTCGTCCATTTTCCGAATAGTCTTAAAGAGGCCGATCGGGCAAAACAAAGATTAGCTTTCGATGAACTGTTCGATATGCAATTACAATCACTGGTACGAAAAAAACTATGGCAGCAAAAAATTATCAAAAAACCGATGGAAATCGAACGAGGGAAAATAGAAGGTTTTATCAAATCGCTTCCCTTTGAATTAACAAATTCACAAGTAAGCGCCGTCGGGGAGATAATTAAAGATTTATCTTTGGAAAAACCGATGAACCGTCTGCTTGAGGGGGACGTGGGTAGCGGAAAAACCGTGGTCGCCTGTATTGCAATGTATATCGCCTTTATGAATAATTTACAATCTGCTTTTCTCGCACCGACGGAAATTCTTGCAAAGCAGCATTTTAAAACCATCAAAGACTTTCTTTCTCCGTTCGGATTACAAATTAAACTGTTTACGGGATCATCAAAGAAAAATCAAACCGCAAAATTTGATATTGCGGTCGGTACCCATGCACTAATTTACAATCGGATAGAATTTGAACATTTGGGTCTTGTTGTTATCGACGAGCAGCAACGATTCGGCGTGGAACAACGCGCATCTATTAGAGGGAAAGGCAATAATCCTCACCTTTTGACCATGACTGCCACTCCGATCCCCAGAACTGTTGCTTTAACAATGTATGGGGATTTGGATCTTTCGCTTTTAAGCGACATGCCTAAGGGAAGGAAAATCGTCAAAACGTGGCTTGTTCCGCCGATTAAGCGTAACGGGGCCTACGCCTGGATTGAAAAAAAAATAAAAACCGAATTCGATCAGGTATTCATTGTCTGTCCGTTCATCGAGGAATCGGAAAGCATGGTCACTGTTAAAGCTGCGAAAATGGAGTACGAAAGGTTGAAAAATGAAATCTTTCCTGATCTGAAACTGGGCCTCTTACACGGCAAATTGAAGGCGGATGAAAAAGACCGGGTTTTAACCGAATTTAAAGACCGGAAAATAGATATTCTTGTTTCGACTCCGGTAGTTGAAGTTGGCATAGATATCCCTGGTGCTTCGATCATGCTAATAGAAGAGGCCGAGAGATTCGGACTTGCCCAACTGCACCAACTACGAGGTAGAGTAGGACGTTCGGATAAGCAGGCTTACTGCCTGCTATTTACGCAAAGCAAAACCAAAGAGACTTTGGACAGGTTAAAATTATTGGAAACCGTCTATTCCGGAGCGCAACTTGCCGAATTCGATCTAAAACTTAGGGGCCCGGGACAGATCCACGGAACAGCCCAGCACGGAATTCCAAGACTAAAAATTGCCAGTTTTGCCGATTTTGATTTAATTGAAAAAACCGGAATCGAAGCTAGAAAAATTTTTCACCAACTCAAACAATATCCCATGCTTTCGGCAAGAATCAAGCCTTTAAGCGAGCAACTTGTTTCACCCGATTAGCTACCCGTTGCATGCCGAAACGAAATAAAGTAAAATACAGATTATGCCACAAGAGCCGAAAAAAAGACACAGCAGACAAAGACAAGGTAAAAGAAGAGCAGCTATCAAACTGACGGTTTTACGTACCGTAATATGCACAAATTGCGGTAAATCGATCCCTTCGCACAAAGTTTGCAAATATTGCGGTTTTTATAAAGGAAAAAGGGTGGTAAATACGGCAAAAAGAGAGAAAAAGGAAGAAAAAACAAAATCAGGCCAAACCTAGACAGCTATTCAGAAAATGAAAACTCCTCTTGACCCCAGACATCAAAAAAGAAGGAAAGCTGTTGAAGATCTTTTTAAATCTCAGTTTTTAAAACAACCGATCGGGGAAATCGCCCAAAAGATTATGCGACAGCAGGATTTCATAGATCAAAAGATCAATGAGATTGCTCCGGATTTTCCTATAGATAAGGTCAATAAAATAGACCTGGCTATCCTTAGGCTATCGATTTTTGAGCTTTTGATTGACAAAACTCAACCCCCGAGGGTTATAATAGATGAAGCTGTTGAGCTCGCCAAGGAATACGGAGGGGAAACCAGCCCAAAATTTATTAACGGAGCACTGGGTAAATTAATCAAGCAATGATCGATATTCCGAAATTCAAAAATCAACGTTTATTCGAACAGGCGTTCATACACCGAAGTTATCTAAACGAAACCAAGGAACAACTTTCATCCAACGAGCGCCTGGAATTTTTAGGTGACAGTATTATTTCGTTCGTCGTTTCAAAACATTTATTTTCAAAGTATCCGGATTATAACGAAGGAATACTTACCAACCTAAGGTCTCTTTTGGTCAACACCAAAAGCTTGGCCAAAATAGCCAAAGAATTAGGTTTTGGTAACCTCCTAAAGCTTTCAAAGGGTGAAGAAGACTCCAAAGGCAGGCAAAACCAAAGCTTGCTCGCTGATTGTTTTGAAGCTTTCATCGGTGCCCTTTTCATCGACCAAGGAATCGATATTGTCATCGATTTTCTCAATAAAACCTTAATTCCCAAAGTCGAAGAAGTCGAAAAAACCCGAACATATAAAGATCCCAAAAGCCTTTTGCAGGAATATGCTCAAGCAAAAAGATTTAGCTCTCCCGTATATAAGGTTCTTCAGGAATCCGGACCTGCACACAAAAGAATTTTTAAAATCGGAGCTTATGTGAATAATCAGTTGGTCGGAGAAGGTTTCGGGAAATCCAAGCGTGACGCGGAAGAACAGGCGGCAGAGAAAGCCCTCGAAAAAGTCAAATCCCAAACACCGTTGAAGAGTCGAATCTAAAATGGTAAAATATACTTTATGCTAATCATTCGATCATCTACAACCGGTAAAAGAGGAGAACGGAAATTCAGGATCGTTGTAAAAGAGAAAAGATCCAGAAGAGACGGCAAAGCTATAGAGACCTTAGGCTGGTACGAAAAAGGTCCCAACGGAAAAAAACAAATCGATAAAGTAAGATATGATTACTGGGTTTCAAAGGGGGCGGTTCCAACGCCTGCCATTGAAAAATTAATTTAATGAAAGACACACTTTTATATATTGTTTCGTCTATAGTCGAGCATCCGGATAAGGTATCTGTGAGCGAAGAGGAGAGCGAGGGTGTAATAAACTTCCAAGTGAATGTTGATAAAGAGGATATGGGAAGAGTAATCGGTAAGAACGGAAAAGTGATCAAAGCTATCCGAAATGTATTGAAAATTCCTGCCATAAAAAGCAATAAAAAAATCTATATCGCACTATCCGAAATTCCCCAGTAGGATTATGAAAATATCAATCATCACGCTCTTTCCGGAAATGTTCGACGGACCGTTTAAATATTCCATTGTCCAAAGAGCTATCGAAAAGAAACTGGTACAAATTTCGTTTATTAATCTTCGGGATTTCGGACTTGGAAAACATAAGTTGGTTGACGACACGCCGTACGGTGGAGGGTACGGAATGATTCTAAGGGCAGATGTGTTATTAAAGGCCGTTCAAAGCGCAAAAATTCGCGACACAAAAACAAAACAAAAAGTCGTATTGTTGAGCCCGCACGGCAAAAGCTTTAAGCAGAAAATTGCGAAACGGTTCTCAAAACTTGATAATTTGATCCTAATTTGCGGACACTATGAAGGATTTGATGAGAGAATAAAGAATTACATCGACGAAGAAATATCGGTGGGTGATTTTATTTTAACCGGAGGAGAACTACCGGCAATGCTTGTGACCGATTCCGTCGTAAGGCTGATTAAAGGCGCTATTGCAAAAGGTTCCCCAGAGGAAGAATCCTTTTCTCCACTGCTTGAATATCCGCAATATACCAAACCTGCGGTATTTAAGGGATTACATGTTCCCGATATCCTGCTGTCGGGAAACCATAAAGAGATTGCCAAATGGAGAATGGAGAAATCGCTCCAAATCACCCGAAAACTTAGGCCCGACCTAATCAAAACGGCGAGTAATTCGTCTGAGAAGAAGAACTGGCCACTAAACTGACGCTGGCTGAAGCGATCGCCTGTGTATCCGATAACAATAGCCCATTTTGTACAATCAGATTATTCCAGGTGTATAAATTGGTAATAAGACTTTTATCACCGGATGATAGGGGATTAATCGGTGTTTCATCGCTCAAATTCTGCGGCGGAAAAGGTTTAAAAAAGAAGTTTAATAATAAGTCCGCTTGGGTATTGTTTAGTTTGATGCTGTAAACCTCTGCCAAGGGTACGGTCTTATATAACTCATTAAGAAACGACGTCAGCGAGGCAGTGCTTCCGTTTGTTTGAAGCTGCACTTGTATGGTTGGATAGGGTAAGTTATCAGAACCGGTTAATTTGGATAAATTTCCCGGACTGAATTGAAAACTATTTATAGCTATTCCCGCTCTTGCGGAAGCTACGGAAATCGCGGTCATAATACCGTAAAAATCTTTCCCGGAAGGCAGTGTTTTTGTTAGCAGTTTTAAATCCGAACTCGACTGGGTATCATCAAGGCTGACCAAATAATTATAATTATTTTTTAAAACGTTCAACTGTTGTGTGGCCTGATCGAGCTGATTTTTAGAGCTAAAATATTGGTTAATTTGGGGAATAATCACCATGAATAATATCAAGATGCTTGCAAGTATAACAATCATGGGAAATAAATAACCTTTATATTTATTGTAGGTTATATATAACGATTCCTTATCCGGCTTTAGATCCTGAATTCCCTGCAAATTTAAATTGTTTAGTCCAAAATTTTGTTCCATATTTATAAAATATCTGCCTGAAACGTCAACCTGTACACCGATAGATCCGAATTGTACACCAGACTTTGTATGCTAAAATTGGATATTTTACTATTTTTATTGACCGAATCGATCAAACCGTTGATGTAATCGTTCATTGACATAAGCGAAGCACCTGTCACAGTGATCGATAATGAACCGTTATCGAGTATCATTTGGGTTACCGTTAGGTCCGACGGCAAAATGGTCATGAACTGATTGACTATTTGTGGATAATCTTTACGTTTATTAAGTAAAATCTGGATGTTATGAACTCTGTCCTGCGTTAACACCACCGTCACTATCCTTTGATGTAGTTGCGAAATTCCCTGCAGGGTTTGATTCTGACTGTTTTTAACCGCGTTGATAGGCAAAAGCAAGGTAATGGCGAAAAATATAATCGAAATCAGTCCGACACAAATAATTGAGCATAGAGCGAGTATTTTTACTATCTTTTGCTGTTTAAACTGATTCTCAACTTCTACACTTCTTCCCGGTGCCAGATTAATTTCATTCATAATCTCTCATTGCCAAACCGACTGCGATTGTATAATCCGCAGCATTGTCTATGATTTCCTTCGGAACCTCCTGAGACGCTAAAATCTTCCAGGGGTTGGCGATGGCTGTTTCAATGCCTGAGTTATTGGCAAAATATAATTCAATTCCCGGTAACTTGGCCGATCCACCGCATAGTATGATCTGTCTTATCGGTGAGTCGTTCTGATATTTTTGCGAATAATAGGCGATGGATTTTTTGATTTCAGCCAAAATGGAATTTAAGATTGGTACGGTTGCCCGGCTGATTTTTCCACCCAACGATTTTTCGGATACTCCATAAACCCTTTTATACTCTTCCGCCTGTTGGGGCGTAAGTCCGAAATCCGTAGCAATTGCCCTGTTGATTGCGGCACCGCCCAAGGACATCGAATAAGTAAATATCATTATCCCGTTTTTAACAATCGCGAAAGAAGTGCTTATCGCACCGATGTTAACGATAAGACTGGTCGGATAAGTTTCATCCAATACCAAAGCCCGTAAGGTTGAAAGGATCTCTGTTTCCATCCCCTTGACCGAAAGTCCCGCCATTTGAGCGACTCTTTGATATTTATTAACCAATACCGTTGGTGCCCCAACCATCAAAACCTGCATCTTTCCCGCAGTTCCTTTATCCAACGGTCTTTTTAAAACATTCCAAACCAAAGTTATATTTTGCAGGGGAACGGGAATATATTGTTCTGCTTCCCAATATATGGCCGAGGCCAGTTCCTTATCGGAAATCACAGGCATATCCAACACCTTGGTGTAAACCTGATTTTCGGGCAAAGCAATGTTTACCAAGCTGGAATTGATACCGGTATCTTTTACCATTTTTGCTACGGTCTGTGCCATCGCTTCTTCGTCAAGAGGAGAGCCGGACATCATTCCCTTGGGAGGTGAAGGAACAATTGATGCGGCCTTTAACACGAACGACTTGTTCTTGCCCGAAAGCATAACAAGTTTGATAGATGTTGCACCGATATCGAGACCGAAAGACTCTTTATTCATTACGGCTGAAACAGATTATAAGGAAAGAATTCGGCAGGAACTTCGGGGTATCCCTCATAAACAGTAATCTTTCGGGTTGTACTGTTATTGGCTGTACCTTGAGATGTAATTATCCTGCCTTGCGCCGGTAATGTGGGAGTTCCAAAAACGCCGATCGCTGTTCCCATGTAGATCGGGTTTATTCTGATAAGAAGCACATTAGGAGGCAATACTCCCGAGCCAGAGGTAAGGGTTGCTCTGTATTGCAGGGTTTGCCCACCGATATTTGTAGTGGCCTGTGAAGTTGAGGTGGCCGTACCGAAATGATTTACCGCTCTTCTTGCCGAACACGGATCGATCGTAACCCTCTTAAGACTTGGTGCTGCTTTAGTGCCGTAAATAATGGCAACCTCAAGCGCTGCATTATTGCAAGGATTATTTTTATCGTTTCCCCAGAAAATATCAAACTCGGAGCCCGACCAGCTTGTACTAAATGCCGTGGCAGGATCGGAAGAGTAGGTTGTGACCCAGACATCGATCGCATCATCTTTGGAAACCAGGTCTCCGCCGTTTATCAAAAAATTTTGTGTGGTATTCTGGGTACTTACGGTCGTAGAATATGAGGTTGCATTTGTGGTACCGGTCGTATTAAATGTTCCGACGATCGCGGGCGCCCCGGGTGCGGTATCGTTTTTCAATGCCTGTTCGACTCCTGCCTCCGCTGCGGCCAGTGCTTTCTGCGAATTTGCTTGGTTGGTAGTATTTTTAACGTTTACGACACTGCGCGTGGCAATCGACAGGCCTACCGTCAAAGCGACCACCATTATTAAAACTACTATAAGAAGAGCCTGTCCTCCCTGGCTTTTGAGCCTATTTGTAAAAGTCATACTCTTAATATAGAGTAGCAATAAATCTTACGGCTTGTCAACTTCCCGAAACTTAATTACTGTTCCGCGGTTGCACGCTGGTTTCAAAATCCAAACTGGACTTTTGTTCGGCCAGCTGGGCAGGGTTTAAAGGATTGAATGTTTGGACGGTGAACGAAATCGTTACCAGCGGACTGACTCCCGTGCCTGAACCGTTACAGAGGATCTGGCAGTTGGTAACATACAGTGAACTATCTACCAAAGATGCCCCGTTTGAAGCGATCGTATAGGGCGGTGAATCGGTTTGTCCGTTGCAGCTGTAAACGGTGGTGCCTCCGTCAAAAGATTGAACCCGGATATATTTGTAAACCGTTGTTGAAGTTGACGGACAATCGGTTATATACGTACTTCCGTTCGTACCGTTGACATCGCATGAATTATTTAAAATACCGGGGTTGTTATCGGTGCTTACACCGCAAAAGTTTTGTGCATATGCGATTGTTTTACTGATCTGAGAAAGCGCATAATTTCCGTTTTGACGGATATTGTTGACGCTTGAAGCTTTGTTTATCCCGCGAAGCGTACCGGTAATTATGCCCAAAGCAACGCCTCCTACAATGGTTAATATCATCAATACAACCAAAAGTTCTATTAATGTAAAACCTTGATCATTTAATGTTTTTTTCATGGGTTAGGCGGATTAGCTATTTGTGCAAAACAGGAATCTAAGGTCACGTTTTCACAATATTTGTTGCTTCCGGTACATTTGGAATCAGGCCAGGAAACGGATACCGTCACCTTTTCACCGGAACCGCAGCTAGCGTCGGCGGTGTTAATCACAACCGACCGGATAAAATTATTATTATTACTTGTGATATTCGGGGTACTACAACCCCCGGTCGGAGAACCAAGGTCGGTAGAATTTTCAGCCAGGCAATAAGTCCCGGATACATAAGCCGAAAAGGCGCTCCAGTTGGAATCGCTTTGTTGTCGTACAATATCTAAAGCCTGCTGGGCATATTGGGTTGCCAGATTCTGGGTTTTGGAATAATCCGCATTATTTACGGTTGTTAATACTACCAGGGCTATAGATCCGATAATAATTGCCGCAACTCCCAATGCCAGCATCGCTTCAACCAGTGATTGTCCTTTATCATTTATAATCATCATCGTACAGTGATCACTCCCGCTGAACTTACATTTACGGTTTTGGATAGGCCGTTTTCCGAAAAAACATAATTTCCGCTGCCGGATACATTTCCCGTCAATAACAGGAAAATAATATCGTCCCAACCGCCGGTAACTCCGGGGAAAACTACGGTTGTTCCGAAACTTTTGGTAAATAAACCGTCCTGTACGGTTCCGCAATCGGCATAAAGAGTATACTTGGTTTTCCATACCCTGACGCGGTAATCCTGCAAGGGTTTACCGGCACAATTTGCGTCAGTTGGCACAACCTGAGAATATGCATTCGATTTGGCGGTATTTAGGGTATTGACAAAATCCGACAGATCCTGCTGAAAAGCCTGGCTTTTATTATAATTTACGAATGCGCTGACACCTACCGCCGAAATTATCCCAATTAAAGCGATGACAACCAGAAGTTCGATCAGGGTAAAACCCTTTGCGGCGAGCAGTAAACCGTTTCTATTCATAAAATCTTAGGGATTGGTTACCGTGTATGTAATTCCCGTTCCTCCGGCCACTGAACAAGACGCACCTCCGGCTGCTTGGGGATCGTTAACATTTTCCAGGCAGGCGGAAAGCGTATAAGAAACAACAGGTGTACCGCCGGGAGTATAGATATATGAACCTCCTTTGGGGTCTGTAGGAATAATCGACATGTAAATGATCGAACAATCAGGACTGCCAAACTTACCGGAGCAATCGTTTAAAAGCGCGGGGTAACTTCCGTTGTCCGAACGATACATCTCCAATGCGGACTGAATTCGCCTCAAATCGGACTTCCTTTGCGTATCCCTCGCTTTTTGTAATTGCCCGAGCGGATTGACAATCACTATCAGTGTTCCCGCCATAATCCCGAGTATCGCAATCACAACGGTAAGTTCAATCAGCGTAAAACCCGCATGAGGATATGTAAACCGCTTAATTGTTCTTATCATATATTAATAGCCTAGCATAAATTTGATACGCTTGTCTATCGATTGCTATAATCCAAAAATCTTAAAGAATAAATAATTGAGCCGGCTTTGAAAAAAAAGCGTAAGAAAAGATCCTGCAACCAGAAAAGGTCCGAAGGGCAGTGCGCTTTGAAATTTCTTTTTTTTAAGGAAAATCAAAAACAGGGCGCCTATTGCTCCTAATATGAAGGCCAGGTAAAGCGCAATGAATATTCCGGGAAAACCAAAAAACAATCCCAAAACAAACGACAGTTTTACATCACCACCTCCCATACCTTCTTTTCTTGTAAACAAATAAAAAATATAAGAGACTGCGACAAAAAACAGCAAGCAGCCTATACCGGAAAGCAAGTGATTTACTATCACCGAAAGCGGGTTAAAAGAAAGCCAAAGTAAAATTAAAACAATGTCGAATATTAATATCGAATCGGGAATTATGCCTTTTTTAAAATCGATAAAAAATATTAAGATAAAACTGGAAATCATGGCTAGCAGATAAAAAAAGTAAAACAAAAACCTTAAATTTATTAGCGTAAGGGGAGTAATGAATATAAAAACGGCTATTGCAAACAAAAAACCCGTTACCAACTCTATTAAGGGATAAAATAAAGACAATTTAGTTTTGCAGTAATGACATTTACCTTTCAGATAAACATAGGAAAAAATAGGAATCAAATCATACCAGGCAAGAATGTGTTTGCAGGTCTCGCAATATGAGCGGCCTACAAAAACAGACTCATGACGGGGAAATCTGTTAATTACTACGCCTAAAAAGCTCCCGATAAATAGACCGAATAAAAACGCAAGAAAGACGTACATCATTATATATATCTTATTATATAAAAACCGGATTTAATAGAGGGTTATACCGGCCGCAGGGGCCGTTGTGGCTGAGGCGATACATCCTACGCCCGCTTTTCCTTGCGTAGAATCGTAGACAAACACTGCAGTTTGGCCTGTTGTACATTTGGCTTTAGTGAACGACTGATTAGATTCCGCGTCGGTCCAGACCAGGAAATTGGAAGTCCCGTTCTCCGAATAACAGAAAGTTCCTTGTGCGGCGGTGCCGGCCATTGTACCTCCGCAATTTGAATTTTGGGTAGGTGCCGTAATCGTATTCTTGATATCCTGAGAGTAAACAAGCACATTTTGCCAACCGGTAGAGAAGTTTGCGCCTGCAGGAGCTGTGCTTAACAACCCGGATTGTGCCGTGTAATAAGCCTGCACCGCGTGCCCCAACTGAGCTACATCGGAAAGCCTTCCGGAGTCCCTACCTCTTGCCAACTGTTCCAAAGGATTGATGGCAACCAAAACTACGGCTGCCAAAATACCCAAAACTGCGATTACAATTAAAAGCTCGATCAGGGTGAAGCCTTTTGAGGATTTATATAACTTCTTCATGTATATATAATGATATACATACATTTTAAAGTCTGTCAAGAGTCAATTTAAGGCCAGATATTTGAACTTGATAAATTAAGTTTTGAAAATGCCTTTGATTTATTATTGGTTTCCAACCGAATTGATGAGGCTATATATCGGAGTGATCACCGAAATCAACAGGAAGGCGACACCTGCTCCCAGAATGATCATAATGATGGGTTCAAGAGCGGTTGTTAAGGTCTTGACCATCTGATCCGCCTCGCTCTCATAGTATTCCGAAGCTTTCATCAGACCCTCGTCGATCTTACCGGTCTGTTCGCCAACCTCAACCAACTGTATCAGCATTGGGGGAAATAATGTATAGCTGGACATCGAATCACCTATTCCGACGCCCTTTTCGACCATTTTTGCTACATCGATAATGGCGGATTTATATAGAACGTTTCCCGTCGTATCCGCCGTTTCAAGCAAAGCCTGAACTACCAATGTGCCGGTGCCGACCAGAAGGCTTAAAGTCCTCGTAAATTCTGCCAGAATCGAATTGGAAAATAGCTTTCCGAATATCGGCAATCTTAGCAGTGCGCTATCGTAGATGAACCTGCCGTCGGTCGTATTTATCCATTTTCTGAACGCAAAAATAACCACTGCAATAATTGCCAATACGACAGGCCAAGCTGTTACGATGAATTTTGACACATCCAACACTATCTGCGTAGGCAAAGGGATAGACACATTCATAGACGTGTATAAATCACTTAGTTGCGGTATCACGAAAAAAGTCATGATCATCATCACTCCGAACATCATGATGATGACAATCGCAGGATACATCAATGCCGATTTTATTGTTGACTTAAGTTGTGACTGCCTCTCCATGTTCTCGGAAAGCCTCAAAAGTACCTTATCCAACAGCCCTCCCTGCTCACCGGCTTTTATCACCGAAACATAAATGGGCGTAAACACTTTAGGGTGCTTTTCTACCGCCTGACCCAAAGTTTTACCCTCCTGAACGTCATTGATTATAGAGGTAATTACTTCGACGAAAGCCTGGTTCTTAATTTGGGCCTTTAAAAGTTCCAACGATTTTACCACCGTCAGACCCGAGGAGAGCATCGAAGAAAGCTGACGGGTAAAGATGATCAAATCCCTTGAACCGACCTTTTGTGACAAGAACGGCAAGTCGGACCAGAATTTATTGTCGATGCGGTCGATTGAAATCGGCATCAGCGCTTTTTGTCTTAAATATTCGGCCGCGTCATCAATCGATTCCGTATCCAATAATCCGCGGGAAACATTTCCGTTATTATCTGTCGCTTTGTACCTGACTCTCATATAAAGATTCTTATTCTATCAAGCGCATCAATTCCTCAGTTCGAAGAGCATAGGCTTTGGCGGTTTCGATACTAACCGCCCCGGACATAACCAGCTGTGATAAAGAATGCTCAAGCGAGATCATTCCCGCATCCTGAGAGGTCTGGATGATCGAATCGATTAAATGCGTTTTTCCTTCCCGGATGGTACTTGCAACAGCCGAAGTGCCGACCAAAACCTCCACTGCGGGTATCCTGCCTCCGTTGACCATCGGGATCAACCTTTCCGATACCACTCCTTTAAGAGTAGCAGCCAGCTGAACCCTGACTTGCGCCTGTTGGCTGGCCGGAAAAGCATCGATTATCCTGTCTACCGTTTGTGCGGCAGAATTGGTATGCAAGGTGGAGAAGACCAAATGACCTGTCTCGGCGATGGTTAGTGCCGACGCGATGGTTTCGGGGTCCCTCATCTCACCCACAGAAACAACATCGGGATCCTCCCGAAGCGCCGACCTTAAAGCCATATTCCATGAATGGGTATCCACATCCATTTCTCTTTGGGAAATGATGCTTTTACCAGGAGGATAAACATACTCGATCGGATCTTCGATGGTCAGAATATGATTCGCAGTTTCAAGGTTTATCTCGTTGAGCATGGAAGAAATGGTTGTGGATTTACCGTGACCCGACGGACCGGTTACCAAAATGAAGCCTTGTTTAAGTTGAGCGAATGCGTGGCAAATCTTGGGTAAGTGGAGTTCCTCGACCGTTTTAATTTTCGGCTGCAGATATCTGAACGCAACACTCATCAAACCTCTCTGATAATAAATATTGGCCCTGAACCTTCCCAGATCGCCATAAGCGCCTCCGCCAAAACCGAAGGAAAAATCGATTTCCTTGTTATTTATCAACAGCTCCTTTTGTTCCGGTTTTAAAATCCCCATGAGCATCATCTCGATGTCTTTGGCTGCAAGCTGATTGTAACTTGTCAGATACCTTAATTCTCCGTCGATCCTTATCGCCGGATAATTTCCCGGTAAAAGGTGTAAATCCGATGCATTATTTTTAATTGTTAAATCCAATAGTTCCTGTATCGACATAGTTTATTCCTGGGCAACCCTTAATACTTCCTCGATGGTCGTGACCCCGGCCAACACCTTCAGATAACCGTCCTGTTTCATGGTTATCATACCTTCAAGTATCGCCTCTTTTTCTATTGTACCAGAATCGGCGTGTTGTAAAATCAGCGTCGCGATTCTTTCGTTTATCGGCAATGTCTCAAAAATACCGATTCTTCCGATATAACCCGATCCGCCGCATTCCTGGCAACCCTTTCCTTTATAAAACTTTATTTTCCCGATATTTGCCGGGAAGTATTTACCCAACACGTTCTTTATCTCCGTGACCAGCGGGGGAGGAGGCGTCAGTTCAACTTTACAATGTTGGCAAATCTTGCGCACGATCCTTTGTCCGAGTACAGCATTCATGGTGGATGCCAGCAAAAAAGTCTCCGCACCAAGATCGAGAAGCCGGGGAAGTGCTCCGGCAGCATTTGAGGTATGCAGGGTTGAAAACACCAAATGTCCGGTCAAAGCGGCTTGAATAGCAAGTTCTGTAGTTTCCGGGTCCCTGATTTCTCCGACCAGAATGATATTCGGGTCCTGCCTTAAGAAAGACCTTAAGCCTTCCGCAAAAGTAAGACCCACCGCAGGATTTATCTGCACCTGATTGACCCCCTGCATTTGATATTCAACCGGATCCTCAAGCGTTGAAATATTAACCCTGGTTGTATTCAATTTGTTCAAAACGGAATAAAGGGTGGTCGTTTTACCGGAACCGGTCGGACCTACTACAATGATTATACCATGGGGCCTAAGCATTGCCGTTTCCAGATTGCGCAAAGAAGAACCGTTTAACCCCAGTTCTTCAAGCGTAGGTACGCCGCCGGATTTTCTTAAAAGCCTCATCACGATCTTTTCACCAAAAGTTGTCGGCAAGACCGAGATCCTCAGGTCAACTTCCTTATCGTCAACCTTGAAATTGAATCTACCGTCCTGCGGGATACGGTGCTCGTCGATCTTCATCTCGGACAAAATCTTGATCCTGGAAATAACCGCTTCCTGAACGCTTTTGGGCAACGACAATCTGTCGTATAAGATTCCGTCTATGCGGTACCTTACCCTGACCCGGTCTTCCATCGGCTCGATATGAATATCCGACGCTCTGCTGTTGACAGCGTACTCGAGTATGGTCGAAACGATTTTTGCTATCGGCGCCTCTTTGATTATCTGGGCGATTTGTTGGGTATCGACCGTTTTAATTTTGGAGGTGGTCTCAGTTTCTTTCAGGGCTTCTCCCACTTCCCCCACCAATTCCTGTCGGTATTGCTGGTCAATAGCCCGTTGAACCTGCGTTTTTGAAGCCGCAAAGGCTTTAATGGTCTGACCCGATCTTTCCTTGACAAAAGTGATCGCCTCAAGGTCGACCGGGTTGGACATGGCAATAGAAAGGATTTTTGACTTCTCGTCATACAAAAACGGGATCAGCGAAAATCTTTCCGCGACCGAACGCGGAACAAAACCCAGGGCTTGGGGGGAAAACGATTGGGTGTCAAGCGAAACGAAAGGTATGTCAAAGACCTTCGCTTTTGCCTGCGCCAGTTTTTCTTCGGGAACAATATTCGAATCCTCGACAATGCTTTCTTCGGTTGCGCCACTTGAAGCACTTTTTACCTTAATGTCGTCGTATTGTTGTTTGGTTATGAGCTTTTCCGAAAATAACACATCGGCAATGGTTTTGGCGTCGGAAAAGCCGTCGGCACCTGATGATAAAGTTATCGTATCGGGCATTACTATTATAGTAATTAAAAATAAGTTATAATGTCAACCAGAAACAACGACTAAAAAACAGTCTGTCGAATAATCGTATGCAAAGCGTGATCATCCTTGGTACAACCGAGAAAACCAGGGAGAAAGCAAATCAGATCCTTTCCGAATACAAAATCTCGAATTTTGACGCTTCGGTCTTTTCCTCGGATAAGGCAATCGGAATTCCGGAAGTCAGACTCCTGCAAAAAAATATTTTTCTAAAACCGTTTGCGTCGGAAAAGAAAGCCGTGGTTTTGGAATGCTTTTGCGGCGTCACCGTCGACGCTCAAAACGCGTTTCTTAAAGTTTTGGAGGAGCCTCCGACAGACACTATTATAATGTTACTTGCCACAAGCCTTGATTTTATCTTACCGACGGTTTTATCAAGGTGCAATTTGATCGACCTGACAAGCAGAATACAGCAGTTGCCCAAACAACGTAAGGAAAATTTAGAACTGCTGGAATCATTGGTCTTTAGCGCGGAAAATCCCTTGCTGATCGCGCAAAACTACGGCAAATCCAAAGAATCTGCCCTCAAGATATTGGAAGAATTGATCACCGCTGCCGAAGAAAAAATGCAGACCGATCATTCGCTGGCAAAAACGCTGAAAGAGCTTCAAAAAACTTATACTATTATCAAATCCACCAACGTTAATGTCCGTTTTGCCCTGGAAAACCTATTTTTAAATCTTAAATAACCGTCCTTAAGCGTTACGGCAATAGGAGAAAAGCGAAAAGACATTCCCGAATCCTTTTGAGAATATGCCGTGCATTATGCAGGGAAGGAAATCATGCAACCTTATCATTGCCAGAAATCCCAAACCAATCACCAAAATGAAAAGGGTAGCAAAGTTATTTTTGACGAACTCAAGGCTTAACATTTTATTCTTACCGCGTTTATCTTTTACCAGCGAAACGATATTAAGTAAAACCGCCAGAAAAGGAAAGAACAACACCCAAGTAAAAAGCACAGGTGCCCGGTAAAGAAATGTATGGCTAAAAAAATTATACGATTGTTGATTAATATGCCCCAAGTTTCCCTGCGCGACCCTGCTTGAAAAATCAATGACGGACATCAATAAAATGGGCAAAAGAAGAACTGCTCCGGCGATATTAAAATTGTTAAGATGAAAATATTTTTTCATACCGACCTCTTGCATTTCGTATATATTCTCAAAAATAATACCTTTTGATAAATCCATTAACTGAAACGTCCAAAAACCGGCCCCGGCTTTTCCCTTGGCTCTCAACTCGTCATGATATAAATCCTCAAGATCCAAGAGTATTTGACTTTTGAATCTTTGCCGGTAGCTTTCGGGATAAAAACGGAGTAATTTTTTATATATTTGTTCATACATAGCATAAGAAAAGTTTTAATGTTGCCGGATCTTCCAGGACATTGATCTTTTTTGCTCGATGAAGTGTTTCTTCATACCTTTGTAATTCGGACGAAAGATTTCTTCTGCCAAGCGACGTTAAGGTGTAATATTTTCTTCTGTCCTTTTCCCCGGCTTCTTTTACCCAACCGCTCTTAAGCATCCTTTTTATAGCGCCGTACAGCGTGCCCGGGCCCATGGCGACTTTCCCTTTTGAGTCGGTTTTGACCTGTTTCATGATATCGTAGCCGTGTCTATCCTTAACCGCCAGAGAAAGGAGGATAAAAAGGACCTGTGGGGAAATAGAATCAATGGTTTTGCTATTCATGCCTTTATTATATCACTTCGCGATATACTGTCAAGTCTACTAATATTTTCAAAAATTATGATAGAATAATTTTATGAGCGCAGAAAATCTTGGTGAAAGGCCCCGAACCGCCTTGGAAATGTCCATACACTTGAGCAGATTATTGCCGCAAATGGGCATCCATCCCGAAGTGGCCCTTCATGAAGCACTTTTGCGGATGTCCGCTGAGAAAGAGCATGAACTGCCCTTTGAACGAACACAAACGGATGTTAACCAAAAAACCCGAAGCCCCGTGCTATAATTTTCCCAGTGAGTAAAGCGGTGATCCCACATAAAGACGCAATTATCGATAAAGGTTCGTTCAGAAATGTAATGGCCCTTGCCCTTGATCCGTCAACACATTACAAAACCGGGCTCATCAGATGCATCACCAAAAGGACAGGCAAACTCCATGTCAGGGGCTATATCGATGAAAGCCTGCTGTATAAAGTTGAAAGAAGCGGCTTGGAACATTTTATAATCACCGACAGGTTAAAAATTGAAAATGAAAATGAATTGATTAATAACTTAACCGGCGGCAGGAAGTTCTTGGGACTTGAGGATCCGGATATCTGGCTGGATGAAGAATCACAAAGGCTGCATGTTTATTACACCATTCCCTTTCTTGACGAAAACCGCAAAAAAACGGAGACCTACCTTGGCCACGCGGAAGGAAACGATTTGGATTCGTTAAAAATGACGGCGCCGCTTATTTCGCCCGATGCGCAAATCTCCCGCGCCAAAGAGGTTTCGATCGCTCCCAAAAATAGTCGGGGAGTGAGACTGAATTTAATTGAATCACGCGAAAGAAACGACACCATCGATTATTCGACCGTACGCGTGGCGGTTGCCCCAAATCCTTCGGATAACTGGTCACTGGGGAATCTGGTGTTTCATCCAAAAACAAACGGTTACGATTGGTGCAGCGGCCACGCTTCGCCCGGTCCTATGTTTTCCAAAAATTTTATTGACGTCGGGAAGAACAAAGTGCTTGCGATACTAAACGGCCGCGAAAAAGAGGTCCGCAAAAACGGAAAAGCTTATTACGGAATGTTTTCGGTCGGACTGATGATCTATAACTTCGAAGAGGGTAAGATCGAATGGACCTCTAAGCAACCGCTTATTAAAGACCCAAACGCCAAAACTATCACTTTTGCCAGCCAGTTTGTGCAAACGAATGCAAATGAAGGAATTCTTTATGCACATATCGACGATTCATTCGTGCGTGCATATACCCTCAGAGCCGATGGATTACGAAGTCTCCTACCGTAACTTTGTCAAAAATATCACGCGGGACAGGAAATGGTATAATTCCAACCATGCCGATAGCAGAAACACTTAGTAACTCTTTACATAATCAGCTAAACCGCGAAGTTGCTACCGCTTCAATTTTCGGTCTGGGTGGTATCGCACTCACCGTAGCGGGTCTTGATACAACAATCCGCGGATTTGAACATCAGGATTTAATCGGAATAGGTTTCGGAACTTTCGAACTGCTTTTGGCGACCCAACCGGCAACGGATTTTAGACAGCATCTCCGTGCTCTCAATGCAACCCCTCACACGAATGGAAAAAAATAATTTATGAATCCTAAAGAAAGCTCAAAATTACAATTATTAAGAAGGATCGAACGTAACCCTCGCTCGGAACTCGGACAGACATTTCGCATGGTCAGAGATTTGCTGCAACAAACCGCAAGGGAACAAGATATGCTTGACGGGGGAAACGGCAGGACTTTTTACAGGTATACGCTCCGCGACGCTATCGACTTGGCCTGGGAAGAAGGGGAACCAAGCAACCTTAGTATCAGAAAATTATTCGATCAACCGCACTAATCAGCTTATAGTAATATGGCTTGATTAGACTTAACCTTAACCCATGCGCTATAATTCGCACATGCGGAGCTTGGAATCGATGGAAAGGGCAACCCCGGAGTTTCAATCACTTTCATTAGCGGAAAAATTCAAAAGGACCCGTGAACTTTCGCAGGTGCTTGAATTGATACTGAACCGTGAACTTCCTTTGGAAGGCGCTCAGGAAATTGTCTCAATCGCTCTGGAAAGACACCTGGCGGGAAGAGTCTTAAGACATAAATTAAAACCGTGACCGCCGCGCTTTAAATAATGATTAATTTAGCAGTGTAAAACATATGTTAGAACAATGGACAAAATAACCGACAAAAGTTTGTTTATCACTCTTATCTAAGCTATAATCCTCTCATGCTTCAGATCAATTTTTATCCCGAATGCGATAATCCGGTCTTTGAAAAAGCCGCGGAAGAATACGGGCGTCTTTGGCACGAAGAAGAAGAAAGAATTGTTGCAACAATTGAGGAAGTAAGCGGATTAAAATTCAGGGAAACAATCATAAACGCAATTGTTTACGACAGATCCTCTTATTCAAAACCACTTAGCCTGGAAGCAAAACTTTCTAAAGATGATAAGAAAGAAGCATTGATTCATGAAATCTGTCATCGGTTACTGCTGGGCAATAAAATAAGGTGGGAAAAATTAAAAGGCAAACACGCTTCCTACTTGATATCCCATAAACCCTTGGATTTAATTCTATATGACATTCTTGTAAAACTATACGGAAAAAACTTTGCCAAAAAAAGTGTAGAAACCGAAATAAATGAATGGCAGAAATGGGGCGGGATCGGTGTAAGTCCTTATAAATTGGCCTGGGACTGGGCGCTGGCAATGAGCGGAGAAGACAGGCAAAGGGAATTCAAAAAATATTTGTTATAGATATAGTATAGTAATTAATACGGAGGTATTGACATTTTTATAGACCTCTAGTATAATGTACGCATGAAATTTTTTGAGAGACGGATTCCTGGAAGGGCGCAGGCGATAGCGGAGGAAATTGCGATATCCGAAGCTGTCCAGCCGGCACAACCGATTTACGTCTGGAAAGATGAAAGAAGCGAAGAGGAAGAAGAGCAACTACGACTGGCCGCTCTTAACCACAGTTATGCCTCAACATTGATTGGCGAATTAAACGGACACCCACAGGTTGAAGTCGAAAATCCGGACTCCTGGTATCCTAATGTATATATCCATGACGAACGCTTTCCCGATGACGTTCATTACCGCATCGGATTTGTAGGCAGGTTAGACGGGGGAGTTACCATCGGACACATTGATTTAAACCGAAGACAGGCTATAGACCCTCAACTGGTAACAAACGCGTTCAATCAGGCGCGTGAAACAGCCGAACCGATCTTCGGAAAACTTCGATTAGACGCTAATCGATAAATAGACCGTAAAAAACACCCCTACACAACAATTATTTAAAACACAAAATGATATAATACTCACTTAATGTTAAGCGAAAGTGAACCAACGCTAAGATTGATACGGGGTGGCGTCAGCGGTTTGGAAAATGAACTTACCAACGGCCTATATTCCGTCAAGGTGGTCAGATCGCCGCTTGGCCGGACCGTAAGCGATACCGGCACAACCATTATCGGTAGGAGTCAGGGAGTTTCAATAACCGTAGAAACGGACGGTAAAACAGTCCACGAAGAACGGGTTTATCCGGTCTTTACAAGCATAAGAGACAGATTCGGTATCGAAGTTAAAAAACCGTTTTATGACGAAAGAATTGTACTGGCACAAAACAGAGCGGTACGGATTGCCTCGAAACTTTAGTTCTTACCCTGATATTCTGCTTTGAAGTCAACGGTGATATAATAACTCCATGCCAGAGCAAGGGGTCGAAAGATCAAGGGGACCTGCGTTTTTGGAAAGAATCGAATATGCTTTTGTTCATCTGATCTTGGAAAGGACCGTTAAGTTTCATGGCAAATTTTGAATCCGAAAACAAAATCACTTTAAGAAATGTGGGCAACAAAAACTTACAAGAGGCGTATAGAGCTGTCGCTTCGGTTCTCCTGAAAGAACTCCCTCATGCAAAATTCTTTAGAGAAGGGCTTGATGACGCCGATGTCAGAAATTCCGAGCTTGGAATATGGGCGATACAAAAAGCCGGAAATTTCGGTTCTTCCCGTACCGGAGTAATTTCGTAACGCAAATTTGGTTTTGTAATCTGTCTTCGCTATAATCCGCATATGCAAACTTATGAAGTCGAATTAAGAGCATTTATTTCCAAAACGCAATACACGAATCTTCTTAAAAAATTCGGTTCGCTATCAAAAGGAGAACAGGATAATGCTCGTACCTACACTTTTGTGACATCGGATATCAACATAAAGGTCAAAAACCTGATTTCAAGGAAAAAGGCGAAAATCACCGTCAAAAATGGCGCTGAGTACAGACAGGACGTCAAAGAAACGGAGCTTGAAATCGATCCCAAAAATGTTTTAAAAGCCGTTGAGTTAGTCAAGGCCATCACGGGATTCAAACAATTCATACCGAGTTTTCAAAAACGCATCAACTTTATGATCAACGGCATTGCAGTTTCCGTAAAAAACGACACACACTGGAAATATCACGTCGAGGCCGAAATACTGGTAAAAAACAAAAAGGAAATTCCTGCCGCTAAAAAGAAGTTGAGAAAGTTTTTTGAAGGATACGGACTTAAACCCGAAAGCGAAAAAAATTTAAGAAAAAAAATAAATCATTACATATCAAAGTATGGTTTTAAAAAAATATAGCGCTTGAGAAATATTCGACAACCCTTGGCAACTGAGGTATAATTTCCGACATGGAAAGTGAAGCGCGCATCGTCGATGTTATCCAAACCCATGGGAAAATACACGTTTATTCGACCGTAGACTATGGTGATGGAGAATCACATAGAAGCGAACCAACGCCTTACCCCTCGTTCGAAACAGCCGAACAGCAGCTCGGAAACGAAATCAAAGACTCCTCGGTAAAACAGGATATCTATCGCAATTTAAAAAAAGTTGAAGCGGCGGCTTTTGGATTGATAGTGTTAAAAGACCTGATTACAACCCAGATGAGTAACAGAGCCGACACGGATTTAATTCCCATCATCTCGGTGGCCGGGATATTCGTATTTACCAATATTGTCGATGCATTCAACAGCAACCGACTGGTTTCGTCAAGACAAGAATACGCTGCAGTGGTTGAAGCCAAGGATAAAAACCTAGTCCAATATGAAAGGGTCTTTCCGCTTTATGATGAAGAATAAATTACCAATCGGGAAAAGTACCCCCGTAATATTTGAAATTTAAACAGTTTATTTGATATTTTTTATTTTTTTGCTACAATTTGCGTCATGGCTTTACTTGAAGCGGGCAGATTCAAAGAACAACCTATCCCCATAGTAACCGACAGAGAACGGGAAATTCCCCATGACCTTATCGATCCTGATTACTCCGACAAAAGATTCGTAGAATCGAGCGCGGCAACCACAGTCTTTTTGGATCCCGGATCCCGGACGGTGACCAGTATGGGCTTGGAATTCGTTCCCGGCGCCCACTACGAATATGACGACAGACTGTTGCAGAAAAACCACGAAGCTTATCAGAAAGCCTGGGAAAAGGCTTCCGAGCTGACAGACGGAACCAGAAATGCCCGCTTTTATGAGGAATTTCTAAGGACTTTATATCAAAATCCCCATACGAAACTGGTACATATCTTAACTGGTATCAACCGGGGCAACGGTTTTTCGTACCGGGCTTTTGGAACAATAGATACATCGATACAGCCCCAACAATAAATAATTACGGTAATATTTTGAAGATGGAAAAACCTATGTTTTAGAAAAAAATTTTGGCCGGAAAAGTTGGCAGGATAAAAAATAAACCGGTTTTTATCGACTTAAGAGGGTTTAAAGTGATCTTTCCAGTCTTTTGGCCCAAACTGCCCGAACGGACGGCCGGTAAGATGGGCCAACATCTCTTCTTCGCTTACGCCCATCGCCTGAAGCTGTCCGACCCTATGCTTTGCCAAATGATGAAGTTTGCCGGGATCTTCACCCTCCATCCAATAGTCATCAACGTCCAAATAATACTTCATAAAAAGTGCGGCAAAGGCGTCCGCTTTCATCTCTTCGAATATGGTTTCCTCAATGTGCTCTCCCAGCGAATGTCCGTATTCGTGGGCCAGAATCTCCATAACATCTTCATGTTCGACCTGGGTGGTATCTTTGCCGAACCCCAATCTTATCCTGAATCCTACCGGCAACCTGGTCAAGTCACCGGCAATTCCGTTAAGTATATAGGGGCCGTATTTTCTGACCAAAGCCAGCTGATCTTCGGGAAGCTTGGGTATCATTTTACTTGCGGGAATAAAATATATTTCGCGGTCGTCTAAGGGAAGCTCCACACCGGTGAGCCCGCTTATCTGTCCGATCGTATCCCTGTACTCGGCGATGACATTCCTTCTTGACCAGGGTCTTATTCCTTCCACGATTTCTTCTTGGGAATCGGTGGTCTGATTGTTGTTTAAAACCTCATCATTAGAATCGTTGATAACATCCATTCCTCTTTTCCTAAACAAGGAAAAGGTCCTCGGGCTTCTTGGAGCCCTCGGCGCTGTAAATTTAACGCCTTCGAAATATCTTTCTTTCATAAATGCGAATTATAGCGCATTTTCGGGCAAAATTAAAACTTAGAATTGTTTGCATTTTACGGTTCCAAAGAGTATAAAAATAATATATCAGATAAAATCACATGTTTGGTTCATTTAATAAATGGTTTAATAAACCAAGAACTAACCAGTTAGGGTTTTTAATCATATTTTTCTTCTTTTTAATTTACCTGACCTTGTCCCTGGTAACCCATTTTCATTTTTTATCCGGATATGACCTTGCGATAGTTAACCAATATGTTTATGAGTGGTCGCATTTTAAAATTCCCGTATCAACGGTAAGCGCTTATCCGTTTTTGCCTTTTTATACCGACCATATCGAACTCATATTCATGCTTCTTTCTCCTTTTTACTGGATTTATCCCAACGCCGTCACTTTGCTTGTTTTGCAGGCCTTTTTTATGGCGCTTTCCGGTATCGCCGTTTTGTTTCTTTGCCAAAGATACAAGATCAATTCGTTTCTTACCTTGTCCATTTTGACCTCCTACCTGTCTTTTTACGGCATCCAGTTCGCTGTTTATTACGATGCGCACAGTCTGGTTTTTGGGGCCGCATTCCTGGCTTTTTTTATATATTTTCTGGATAAAAATTCAAGATGGTCCATTTTGTTTTTTCTTCTAGCGGTTACGTCAAAAGAGGATATCGCGCTCCTGACGCTTTTGCTCTCTTTTATTGTTTTTGCCGTCAAAAGGACCAAGCTGAGTTTTTATTTCATGCTCGGTTCGGTACTTTACTTGATTATGATCTTTATGGTCATTTTCCCGCATCTTGCCCAAGGATTCGGGGCGCAAAAGCAAAAAAATATAAACTTCGACCCTAGAAACTTCGTCAATACCGGGACAAAAATCGAGGTGATAGGCTATTCGCTGGGGTGGTTCGGTTTGCTGCCCTTGTTTTTGCCTTTATATCTTATTCCGTTCTTAGGCGACCTGTTCCATTATTTTGTGCTGGGTGAAGCGGTATCAACCGCGCAGGGCTTTTACTATCATTACCGGGTGACCATCGCCATCTTGCTCACCTATCCGACTATCTTGGTTATAAGCAAGTCAAAAATCCTTAACCGAAGATACACCGGCTTATATCTTCTTCTGTGTGCGCTACTTTTTACTTATTTGATCCACGCGCCATTTACTTACCTTGCAAAAAAATGGTTCTGGACAAAGCCCCGCTCGGCCGGTGAGATCACCAAAGTATTGGCGTATCTGCCGAACAACGCTTCGGTTGTAGCACAAAACAACATTACATCACATATTTCAAACCGGATGAATGTTTTTACTCTCTGGCCGGATAAAAGAACATTCAAAACCGGTTCGCCCTGCCAAAAACCGGTCTGTGACTGGTTTAAGTGGTCCGGAAACCCGCAATATCTGGTCGTTGATACGTCTACCGCTTGGGATGCCCGCTTTTTTTTAACCGACAGGCAAAGTTTTATTTTAGGACTTGACAACATGGAAAAAGAAGGGATCATTAAAAAGTATGTACAGGCGGACACTTCGGTTTTGTATAAGATTCAAAAACCTCCGTATTGATTTGGCTTTGTAAACGAAAAAGTTTGAGGGATTTAGCCGTTGGGCATATTGACAACGCCTTAACTATTTGTATAATCCTAACATGGCAGAGATATTAAGAAGAACTCTTGGTTCCGACCTCCACGAACCCTTACCCGGCTCACCCAAACCTCCGCGAATCGACGCGAAGCTGGAAAGATTATTCGAGAAAGCAGATTCGGCAGAAGCCGAAGGCCTTGAAGACACACCACGCAGGTTTCGTCTGGCTGCCGCAGGCGCATTGGAAAGATACGAGTCATTCCGTCCCGTAAATCCCGATGAGCAAGTTTTGCAGGCCGAATACGGAGATATGGCGCTAAGAGGTTATCTTGGGGCTGGTGATACCGAAGAAGCCGTAGACCTTGCGGAAAGATTAGCAAAATCGGCACCCAGTGCACATTATTTTGAAAGAGTAACAAAAAGACTGCAACTCGCAGATCCGAGTTTGTTAAACGAACTTTTAAGAAGAAGGGAAGCCGTGCGCCGTTCGTTTGAAGATTTCCATCTTACACTACATTCTAAACCCGTAAAATAACTTCAAGCAAATTCGAATCCAAAGCCGGAAGTGGTATAATTTTTTTGTGGCCAACGACCTGGTGAAACAAAGTTACGAAAAAGTAGCGAAAGACTATGTCTCAAAACGGGATCAGTTCAAAAGTTTAAAATATCTGGAACGGTTTTCGCAGCTGGTCAAACAGGGAGGTGCAATTCTGGACGTTGGCTGCGGCGCAGGCCTTCCCGTCGATAGATTTCTGATAAAAAAGGGTTTTTCCGTAAACGGATTGGATATTTCGCCAAAAATGGTAAAGCTTGCAAAGCGGAATGTCCCGCAGGCTTTTTTCGAAGTCAAAGACATGTCAGAACTTAATAAAGGAGAGTATCGCGTTGACGGAATCGTTTCTTTTTATGCCATATTCCACATTGGAAGAGAACAGCATCAGGATCTTTTGAAAAAATTTGCATCTTTCATGCCAAACGGAGGACCTATACTCGTGACAATGGGGGCAGAAGAATGGGAGGGGACGGAAGAAAACTTCCATGGAGAAAAAATGTTCTGGAGTTTCTACGGAAAAGAGAAAAACAGAAAACTTTTGGAAAACGCGGGATTTAAAATTTTATCGGATGAAATCGATACTTCTGGCAACGAAAGACACCAGATAATTATTGCCAAAATTTAATCTCCGAGGCTGAAAGTGTTATAATTAAAAAAGCTTCCATGAGACGGAGGAAAATTAAACAAACTACTAAATCCTCGATAAAAGCCGGCGTAAATATTGTTCTCTTGGCATTATTAATTTTAATATTTATTTTTTACCTTGTATTTACTTACCAAAAACAAATATTTGGGATTGCTGGAATTTCAAACAGCAAAACTGACAATTTTACTCAAAAGATAGAAGACTTAAAATTTATATCACCGTCTCCAACTAGAACCCCAACACCGACACCGACACCAATAATTAACAACTACCAAAATAATGGACAGACAAATAATCTTAATGCACAATGGGGCGTTGCTAAACAAACGGGTTCGGATACTTGGTCGCAACAAATAGGTTGTGATAACAAAATGGGCACACCTGATGATGTTTTTCAGGCGTTAAATAATTATAGGCACGTACACAACGTTGGTGGGCTAACTTGGAATGATAATTTGGCTGCGGAAGCACAATCCAGAGCGGATTATTTTAATTCGATTGGTAAAATTGATGATCACGTTGGACTAAATGATTTTCTAAATAACCAAAACGGATTTAATAAATTAGGATTTGGATACGTTGGAGAAAATTCTTCATTGGGACAATGTCCATTACTAGGAGTCCACATAATCGAATGGATTTTTGCTTCAGATCAACCTCATAACGCAAATCAATTAAATCGCGATTGGGGTTATGTTGGAGTAGGTGTAAGTGGTTATGCTGTTGATTTAATCTTCGGCGCAGATAAATATTAACTAATCTGAAAATGCTATAATCCAGTCGTGGAGACAAAACGGTGGATTAATTTTTTAAAAAGGATTCCTAGCATCTTAAAGCAACTTGCTTCTTTAACTAATGGGCGAATGTGGTTGGACGCGGAAAGGAATTTTTTTGAATACAATAAATCAATAATAACACTTGCATCATCTGCCTTAGTATTATCATTTACTGCAGCTAAAATTAGTAATTTACACACCAACCTAATAACACTTGCAATAAGTTGGGTTGGTTTTATTATAACCATATTTTTCGGACTATCAATCCAGCTAATGAACTTTCTCTATTCTCTTGCTGAAAGCAATATCCATAAGCTTTCAGAAGATAAAGTGTTTAAGTCAGAAAACCTTAAGAATCCAGAGGTTGGATTTTACTGGGAAGCTAGAATTGTTATGTTTTGGATATCAATTTTTGAAATGTTTTTATTTATTTTATCATTAGTTTTTTTAATGATATCAGCGTTCCTTACAATCAGTTATTAAAATGATTATGGATGCGGAAATAACCACCAGAAAATTAGTTCTTCGAGGAACGATCAGGTAAAAACAATTGAAATAAAATTCTCATTGAGTATAATAGACAACTATTATGCCTCCGTATGAGTGCCCGGAGAGGGGCGCAAGATTCAACGCAAGGTTTATAAGAATCGGCGAAAAACTTTACTCGGGAAAAAATATACATGAAACCCACGGCCATATCGCGGAAATGGACCATCTTAAACAGGCGATCGGGGACTTAAAACGTGTAAATTCAGCCGAAGTGGACGGAGGAATATATCATGCAACAAGTGACGGTCAGATACTGATAATCGGAAATTCCGCGACATTTGATATTCCCGTTAGTGGTGTTAAGAGGCTTGCGCGCGAACTGACAAAGGAAGCATTTCAGGCGCAAAGCCCCGGCCGCGAGGTAATTATCATTAAATAAATTCAATTTGGGCGCTGGAAATTTACCGTTCGGTTTGTTAAAATAGATTGTCATGGCGAAAACCCCGGCAGTAAAATCTAAAGAAAAACCACTAAGGTCAGAATACGGTGCGGCACAAATCCAGGTCCTCGAAGGACTCGAGCCGGTTAGAAAAAGGCCGGGAATGTATATCGGCTCAACCGACATCATCGGTCTGCATGAAAGTTTACGCGAGATCATCGATAATTCGGTAGACGAAGCGCTGGCCGGGTTTGCCAAAAACGTCTGGATTACCCTGAACGACGACGGTTCGGCAACGGTGGTCGACGACGGGAGAGGAATTCCTGTCGATGTCATGCCCCAGTATAAAAAATCTGCTCTTGAGATCGTAATGACCAAGCTTCATGCCGGAGGAAAATTCGGTGGTTCGGCATATAAAATTTCCGGAGGGCTGCACGGGGTCGGCGCGTCCGTAGTTAACGCGCTTTCCGAGTGGATGTGGGCCGAGGTCAAACGCGAAGGTAAGGTCTACACGCAGGAATATTCGAGGGGAAACGTCAAGACCAAACTCGAAGTGGTCAAAAATTCGCGTTTGGACCATGATTTCGTCCACGGACTGGCATCGGGAACCCTGATCACCTTCATGCCCGACTCGCAGATATTCTCAACCATTAATTTTGAATTCGATACAATTAAAAGGCTGATCAGGGAAAGGGCATACCTGGTTCCGAATTTGTATTTCCATTTGCTCGACAAACGAAAAGATAAAGAACAGGAAGTCCACTATTATTTCGAGGGCGGGATAACATCGCTTATATCCAAATTAAACGAAAACAAACCGGCCATCCATAAAGTGATCTACATCGACAAGATGGAAGGCGAGGTCGATGTTTCCGTGGCTTTGCAATATAACGACGGATATACCGAGAATGTCGAATCTTATGTCAACGTCATTAATACCATTAACGGCGGCACGCATCTGACCGGTTTTAGAATGGCATTGACAAGAGCCATCAACGATTACGGCAAAAAGATCGGCAGTTTCAAGGAAGACGAGGAAGGAATCACCGGAGACGACACCAGGGAAGGGTTAACGGCGGTGGTATACGTGAAGATGCCTCAGGATAATATCCAGTTCGAAGGACAAACCAAAGGAAAACTGGGTAACGCCGAGATCCAACCGGTGGTAATGTCCATTGTCAGAGACGGTCTGTCTACCTTTTTTGAGGAAAACCCGTCGGACGCCAGAAAAATTTTGGAAAAAGTATATTTGGCGGCCAAGGCAAGGTTAGCCGCCAAAGCGGCCAAAGAAGCGATTTTACGAAAAGGTGCGCTTGAAGGCTCAAGTCTTCCGGGAAAACTGGCAGACTGCCAGGAAAAAGATCCAAGTATTTCCGAGCTATACCTCGTCGAGGGAGATTCGGCGGGCGGCAGTGCAAAACAGGGAAGAGACAGAAAATTCCAGGCGATATTACCGTTGAAAGGAAAGATATTAAACACCGAGCGGGCAAGACTTGACAGAATAATCGAACACGAGGAGGTCAAAAACATCATCGTTGCCCTAGGTATGGGAATCGGAGAGACGATAAAATTCGAAAAATTAAGGTACCACCGCATCATTATCATGACCGACGCGGACGTCGACGGCGAACACATCGAAACGCTGGTTCTGACCTTCTTCTATCGTCACATGCCCGAAGTGGTCAAGGAAGGATACCTGTATATCGCCATGCCGCCTTTATACAAGATCTCGGCCGGCAAGGATTTTAGGTACGCTTACACCGAGGAGGAAAGGGACGCGGCGGTCAAAGAAATCGGTAACGGCCGTTCGGTTTCGATCCAACGTTACAAAGGTTTGGGGGAGATGAACCCTGATCAGCTTTGGGAAACCACGATGAACCCGGCCAACAGGATCTTAAAACAGGTCTCTATCGAAGACGCCGAGGAAGCCGACGCCATCTTTACGATGCTGATGGGCGACGAAGTTCCCCCGCGAAAACACTTTATCCAGTCTAACGCAAAAAACGCCACTTTGGACATTTAACTGATATAATTAATGGCATGTTCTACAATGCTCATGCTTATGTCGCAGGGAAAATCTTTGGTTCCGACGACAAGCTTTTGCTGACCGGTAGTTTTCTTCCCGATATCGCAGTACTTAAAATTATCGACTGGGACAAAAGCGGCATGCACGGAAGGGAAGCCGCTAAAAGATTTAAGGATTACATTGAAAAACATCACTCCGACTACCTTAGCCTTGCCAAAGGTGTTATCGCGCATAATATTCTTGATGATTTCAGCCATTTCGATTATAACGGCGGCAAGGGCTATGCCTACATCAATAACAAAGAACTGGTAAAAAAAACTTCCCAATATTATGGAGACGACGGAAAATTAGGCCTTCGCAAAGCTCATAATTTTATCGAATCCGCCGTTGATATCCTGTTACTTCAGAAACAGAGCGACATCTATACGAAAATCGTTGACGCAACCGAAAAGGTGGATAAAAACGCACTGGCTAAGGTCGTCGGAGAATTCTTTGGCATCGACGAATCGAAAACAGAGCAAACCTTAACCGAATATTTTGCACTGATCAACTCGCATGATCTTTGTAATAAGAATAACTGGATTTTTCTATGGCAGAAGCTAAATAAGCTGATGGGACTTAGAAATCTTGAGGATAAACAGATACTCGATCTTCTCGATACGGGAATTGCCTCGGTAACCCCGACCTTTACCCAATTTATGGATTTTGCGCTTACGGAAGGCACAAAGAGAAAAGATGCTTATGTTTAAAGACCCTGTCTTGAAAAAACTTTATAAAAAATACGGTCCGCATAAGTTCGAGGACAGAAGCGAACGGCTGATGGAAGAACTGGTCGAAGCTATCATCAGTCAGCAACTTTCCAATAAAGCTTCCGATACTATATATAAAAGGTTCCTGGACCTTTTTAAGGGTAAGTTTCCCAAGCCGGATGAAATATTGTCAATGGACGACGAAAAATTAAGAAGCGCCGGAATGAGCTATTCGAAAGTCAAATATATCAAAAATATCGCCGCGGCATTTAAAAACGGCGATTTGAATATCAATAAGATTAGCAAAATGTCCGACGATGAAGTTATCGAAGAGCTTACTAAAATCAAAGGGGTAGGGAGGTGGACCGCGGAAATGATCCTGATATTTACCCTTAAACGGGAGGATATATTTTCTTTGGGCGACGCGGGTCTTAAAAAAGCGGTTAAAAATTTATATAATCTTGAAAAAGAAACGGAAATACTAAAACTGTCTAAGAGCTGGAAACCGAAAAGAAGCTATGCCTGCTGGTATTTATGGAGAAGTTTAGAGAATGATTAAAGTGATTGCTTTCGATTTTGCGGACGTTATCGTCGAGGGGCCCGTATCGGGATGGCTTAAAAAAAACAGGTCGGAAAACACAAAAGCCGATTGGCATGAATATAAACAGAAGGCACATCTTTGGGATACCGGTCAAATGGATTCAAAAGCGGTTTATGAATTTCTTTCAAAACTTACCGGGATAGACGAGGAAGCCATCTGGAAAGAACTTTACGAAACCGCTCATTTGAATGTGGAGCTGGTAGAGCTTATAAAAAGGCTCAAGCCAAGCTATAAAATCGCCATTTTTTCCAACTACATTTCAGAACAACTGAAAAAACTGCTGGTTCACCACAAAATCGATAAACTATTCGACGAAGTGATAGTTTCTTCCGAACACGGCGTTAAAAAACCCGACCCAAAATTTTTTGAAGCTTTGGTGACAAAAGCGGGAGTCAACAAAGACGAAATATTTTTTACCGACGACAATCTTGACAATATAGAAGCCGCTTCTACCTTTGGTATTAAAGCTTATCGTTTTACAACAGTTGGCAAATTAATCGAGGATCTGCAAAAAGAAGGGATTAACGTTTAAACACGAATAAGTCTTGAAAATAAGCTTAACCTTCTTTATAATTGAAAGGTTCTTATGACCTTATCCATATTATTTTTTCATAAGCTCATCATTCCGTTCGTTGCGGGACTTATTTCTATCGCCTACGGATTGTTCCTGACCTACCGGGTCTTATCGCATAAAACCGGAGACAAGAAAATGAACGCCATTTCGGATGCCATTGCAGAAGGCGCGGTAGCTTACATGAAAAGACAATACAGCGTTGTCGCGGGTATCGGAATCATCATCTTCATTGTGTTATTTTACTTCCTCGGACCTTTGAGCGCATTCGCCTTTGCTTTGGGTGCCATCTGTAGCGCAATCGCCGGAATCATCGGTATGAACGTTGCGGTAAGAAGCAACATCCGAACCGCGGAAGCGGCTAAAACCGGACTCTCCGAGGCTTTCTCGCTGGCTTTTGAAGGCGGTGCCGTAACAGGGCTGATGGTCTCGGGGCTGGCGCTTGCGGCACTTTCCGTTTCGTATTGGTATGTAGAAAAATTTGCGGGTAGCACACTCCAACCTTTGATCGCTTTGGGTTTCGGAGGCTCATTGATTTCCGTATTTGCCAGACTCGGCGGAGGGATATTCACCAAATCCGCAGATGTCGGAACCGATATGGTCGGTAAAATCGAAAAAGGAATTCCCGAGGACGATCCGAGGAATCCGGGCGTAATTGCCGATCTGGTCGGAGATAACGTCGGTGACGATGCCGGAATGGCGGCGGACCTTTTTGAAACTTATGTGATCACCGCGGTGGCGGCAATGATCTTAGGACACTTGACCTTTCCGCATAATTCGTATGTCGTATTTTTCCCGCTTCTTATCGGTGCGATTTCAGTTATCGCCGGCATCATCGGCACCTGGTTTGTACGACTTTCGGGGAACGGAATTATGAAAGCGCTCTACCAGGGCTTAATAGCCGCCATGGTGATTGCAATCGCGGGCTTTTACATTCTTACCCTGGGAGTATTTCCGAACGGGCTCGGGACCATAAGCATGCTAAGCATTTTCTATACATTGATAATCGGAATAGTTGTAACTTTGGGGATGGTGATCATCACGGAATATTTTACCTCAAAGAAGTTTCCGCCGGTTAGGGTGATCGCCAACGCCTCGACCACCGGACACGGCACAAACATTATCGCGGGGCTTGCGGTATCAATGAAATCCACGCTCGCGCCGATTCTTCTTATCGCCGCAGCCATCTGGGCGTCCTATACATTTGCCGGACTTTACGGCGTCTCTGTAGCTGCGATGAGCATGCTTTCCTTGGCCGGTATCATCGTTGCCATCGATGCGTTCGGGCCGATAACCGATAACGCCGGGGGCATAGCCGAAATGGCCGGTCTTGATAAAAAAGTCAGGGATGTAACCGACCCTTTGGACGCGGTCGGAAACACAACCAAAGCCGTTACCAAAGCTTATGCTATCGGTTCTGCGGGCCTCGCGGCTCTGGTACTTTTTTCAAGCTATACCCAGGAATTGGCTGGTTCTGCCAAATTTTCCGAGGTCGGCGGATTATTTTCTTTGTCCGACCCGAGCGTGATTATCGGTCTATTCATCGGCGGAGCGCTTCCTTATTTCTTTGCTTCTTTAGCGATGGAAGCGGTAGGAAAGGCAAGCGTTTCGATAGTAGATGAGGTCAGAAGACAATTTAAGGAAATCAAAGGGTTGATGTCCGGTAAGGCCAAACCGGAATACGGAAAAGCCGTAGACATCGTCACTAAAGCCGCCATCAAAGAAATGATGCTCCCTACTTTGATAACCGTTTTATCACCGATATTGGTCGGGTTTATCTTAGGTCCCAAAGCGCTGGGAGGACTTCTGATCGGCAGCATCATCACGGGATTGTTTGTTGCGATATCGATGACCACCGGAGGCGCAGCCTGGGATAACACGAAAAAGTATATCGAAGAAGGCAATTTGGGCGGCAAAGGCGGTTTTGCCCATCAAAGTGCCGTAACCGGCGATACCGTAGGTGACCCCTACAAAGATACTGCCGGCCCGGCCATCAATCCGATGATCAAAGTTTTGAATATTGTCGCATTATTAATAGCCGGTTTCCTTATTTAAATCAGCAATTGCGAAGGTTGCCTTGGTATAAGACGGAACCCCCGCAAAATTTTTTCAAAATTCGTCAGAATTTTGAAGAGGAGTAAACAGCCGCTCGGCCGAAATTTAAGCTATGCTTAAACGAAGGCAAAGGGCTGAATTAAGACGACATGGCCGATATCGGAAAACTACAATCAGCAGAAATTACCTCGGAAATGAAGCGGGCGTATTTGGATTACGCCATGTCTGTGATAGTTTCGAGGGCACTGCCCGATGTCAGAGACGGGCTTAAACCGGTGCACCGAAGAATATTGTTCGCGATGCATGAGATGGGTTTGCCGCATTCCGCAAAGTATTCAAAATCCGCCAAGATCGTCGGAGAGGTGATGGGAAAATACCATCCCCACGGTGACGTACCGATTTATGACGCTCTGGTGCGCTTGGCCCAAGATTTTTCCATGCGCTATCCGTTGGTCGACGGACAGGGAAACTTCGGCTCGATGGACGGTGACCCGCCGGCCGCAATGCGTTATACGGAAGCCCGAATGGCGGCTATTACCGCCGAAATGCTTTTGGATATTGAAAAAGAAACGGTCGATTATCTCCCGAACTTCGATTCGACCCTTAAAGAACCGGTTTTCCTGCCAAGCCTGTTACCAAATCTTCTTTTGATGGGAAGCGAAGGAATAGCCGTCGGAATGGCCACCAAGATCCCGCCGCATAACTTGGGAGAAGTGGTCGAGGCAACCGATTATCTGATATCAAAAGCCAAGATAACCCCCGAGCCGTTCGATCTTACTTCCGACGTAACGGTTGAGGAACTGTTGGAATATATCAAAGGGCCGGATTTTCCGACAGCCGGCGCTATTTACGACTGGGCGGAAATTAAAAATGTCTATACCACCGGCCGGGGCAGGATATTAATCAGGGGTAAAGCCGATATCGAAGATATCGGACAGGGAAAAAGCGCAATTATCATTACCGAGCTACCTTATCAGGTAAATAAAGCTCTGTTGGTTGCGCGCATCGCCGAACTGGCCAAAGAAAAGAAGATAGACGGTATTTCCGACCTTCGCGACGAGTCCGATCGTCACGGCATACGGGTGGTCGTCGAACTAAAAAGAGACGCAGCCCCGAAGAAGGTTCTGAATAACCTATTCAAATACACTTCGTTACAGTCCAGCTTCCCGGCCAATATCGTCGCCTTGGTCGACGGCACTCCCCAAACATTGAACTTAAAAACCATTCTTGAGGAATTCGTCAAACATCGATTCTTAGTCGTTAGACGAAGAAGTGAATTCGAACTAAGACAGGCCAAAGCCAGGTTGCATATTCTGGAAGGGTTAAAAATTGCGGTTGAGAACATCGACGCGGTCATAAGAACCATTAGGGAAAGCAAAACACAGGAGGACGCAAAGCAAAATCTGATGAAAAAGTTTAAATTGACCGACATTCAGGCAACGGCGATATTGGACCTGCAACTTAGAAGACTGGCTGCCTTGGAAAGACAAAAAATTGAAGAGGAGTACCAGATGGTTAAAGAGATCATCGCTTACCTTGAAGACCTTCTGGCGCATCCGGCAAAAATCTTAACGGTTATCAAAAACGAGCTGGACAAACTAAAGGAAAAGTACGCGGACGACAGGCGCACTAAAGTCTACAAAAGCAAGGTAGGAGAATTTTCCGAAGAGGACCTGATAACAAACGAACCGACGGTGGTAACCTTAACCGACACGGGCTACATCAAAAGGCAGAGTCTGACCAGTTTTAAAACGCAGCAACGTGGGGGCAAAGGCGTCATCGGTATGACCACCAAGGAAGAAGACGCGATAGCCGATATTAAGTATCTTGAAACACACGATAACCTGCTTTTTTTCACCAATAAAGGAAAGGTTTACCAGACCAAGGCCTATGAAATCAACGAATCCTCAAGGACCAGTAAGGGTACGGCGATAGTCAATCTTTTGAACATCGAGGCAGGGGAAAAGGTGGAAAGTTTTCTAAATTACCGTAAAGACTCCCAGGCAAAATTCGTTTTTTTAACCACCAAAAACGGCACTGTAAAGAAATCCGCCTTGAGTGAATTTGAAAACATCCGAAAATCCGGAATTCTGGCTATCAAGCTTGATAAAAACGACGAACTGGTCTGGAGCAAATTAACGACCGGAGACGAAGATATCCTTCTGGTTACGCGCAACGGTAAATCCATCAGATTTTCGGAAAAATCGGTCAGACCGATGGGAAGAAATACCATGGGAATTAGGGGAATCATGATCGGAAAGGACGACCGGGTGATCCAAATGGACGTGGTCCAAAAAGGAAGCAAACAAGACGTACTTACCATCATGGAAAACGGCCTGGGCAAAAAAACAACCATTGATCAGTTCAAAACACAGGGCCGCGGCGGACAGGGAATAAAGGTCGCTGAGGTAACGCAGAAAACCGGAAAAATCGCATCCTCACAAATAGTTCCGTCCGGCGCAAAAGAAGTAATTATCACTTCGCAAAAAGGCCAAATCGTAAAGCTTGAGGTCGGATCGATCCCCAGACTTTCCCGCGCAACCCAAGGCGTTATTTTGATGCGTTTCTCCGACACCTCTGACCATGTTGCCTCTGCGACCTACATCGAAGAAGGTTAAAATATTATCATGAAAATAGACGGCCGACAAATAGCTGCAGACATTTTGGAAGAGCTGAAAATCCGGGTCGAAGAACTAAAGCAAAAAGAAATCACACCACGCATGTACATAATTTTATTAACGGATGATCCCTCGACTATTTCCTATATCAAGCAGAAACTTTTATTCGGGGAGAGAGTCGGCGTAAAAATTACCGTCGACACCGAAAGTCCGGATATTGCAACGGACAAACTCATCTCTAAAATCGAAAAACTGAATTCGGATGATTCCGTTCACGGAATCATCGTTCAGCGTCCCGCCCCCAAGCAGCTCGAAATGGAAAAAATTGATAACTTGATTGATCCGCGCAAAGAGATAGACGGTTTTGGCAGTAACTCCCTATACAACGCACCGGTTGCTTTAGCTGTTGCTAAAATTTTAAGAGTTATTCACGCCGGTTTATCTTCGAAAGAAAATTTTTCCGAGTGGCTTCTTGGAAAAACGGTTGTCGTAATGGGGAAAGGTCATACGGCAGGTATTCCAATCATCAATTACCTGAAAAATAATGGGTTGGAACCTATCATTATCGATTCCAAAACGACTGAAAAAAATAAATTTCTGAAAAAGGGCGATGTCGTGATTTCGGCGGTAGGGAAAGGCGGGGTAGTTACCATACGGGATTTGAAGAAAGGTGTATTTTTGATAGGAGTCGGCATGCATAAGGAAAACGACGGTAAATTCCACGGCGATTTTGAAGAAAATGATATCTCGGACAGGGTTTCTTACTTTACTCCTACCCCCGGAGGAGTCGGCCCGGTCAACGTCGCCTGCCTTTTGCAGAATCTGGTTGAAGCAGCGGAAATTCTCTCAAAATAAGAAAAACTTCTAATACCCAGACCAGAACCGTTCCGTAAAAAACATG
Source organism: Candidatus Levyibacteriota bacterium (assembly GCA_027334565.1). GTDB lineage: Bacteria > Patescibacteriota > Microgenomatia > Levybacterales > UBA12049 > DAHWUP01. The sequence continues at coordinate 61,676 of DAHWUP010000002.1, forward strand.
TGAGGTGATAATTACCGGAAAATCCTGTGGATTCTTAAAGTTAAACGAAATTAGCATATAGGAGACGAATAGGACAAGAAGACCCCGATAATTTTTCTTATCCTTTAGATAAAACATGTTGAACAAAAAAGGGAAAATCATAAATACGAAATGATGCTGCCAGGAGAAATTACTGACCAGCAAACCGAGTATCACCAAAAGCGACAAATGAAGATAAATCAACTTATCCGTTCTGGTCCTAATAATCGTCCATAAAGTGATCAGAACAAAGAACATAGTCAGGACAATTCTGACAGCTTCACGCCAAAAATGATCGCTGATAATTCTCCCGACAAATCCCGTAAGCGACTGATTGTAATAATCAAGTTTCCATCCTCCGATGAACTGAAAGACAACTTTTGTGTAAAAATAAATTACCAGCTCGGGATAAATCAAGAAAATAATTAAGTGTAATAATACGAAAGTCAAAAATAACCAAAGCAAATATTTCCATTTTTTGAATATTAAAAAATATACAGGCAGGAAAGGAGGAAAAAACTTCATCGACAGAGATAGGACAAGGAAGACGGCGGATGAAAAAAAACGCTTATCGTTAAAAAAGTATACGGATAAACAGGTTAAAAATAAGACCAAAGTATTTATCTGTCCCATACCAAAATTAAATTTGACCGGAAAAGATAAGAATATGAAGGCAAGGACCATAAGACCCAAGCCTGAAAAAAACTTCTTTTTGGCAATTTTAAAAATTAAATAAACCGACAAAAAAAGACAAATAAGCGAAACGACAAACCAAAGCTTTTCCGCCGCAGGAAGCGGCAGGAGAATGAACGGAAAGAAAAACATAATTGTTGCGGGCGGATAGACGTCGGGAAAGAATGCCAGACGACCGAACGTATACGGATTACCGCCTGCTAGCAAAACCTGTGGTGAATAATAATGCACTAAAAAATCGGGATAACCCGGTAAAAGAAAAGCTTTTAGAAAAATAGCAATGGAAAATATAAAAAATAATGGGGGAAAATACTTTTTGATAAATTTCATACAAACATTAAATAATTAAATATTGAATATGTCAACCGTACCGTAAACTTGACAAGTAGGGTAAAATTTACAACAATAATGTTAATATGGCAAGAAAGGGGTATGGGTTTTCGGACAGATTTCCCCATGTAGGGTTATTTTTTATTATAGCTCTGATACTTGCGATTCCTCTTACGGTCTGGTCTTTAAATAACGCTTCTACCAATTTTATACAGCAGGCGCAATCGTTTAAATGCGGGCCATTTAACAATAATCCTGCCTGTCCGCCAGGTTTTAAGTGCGAATACAACGCAAATACCGCCGTTTTAGGTGGCAGCTGCAATCTGGTGGCATTGCCGGCCCCGACCGGCTTAACTACGGCGTCAAGCTGTATTTCAAATCTGGGTATGCCCAATCAGGCTACATTTTCCTTAAGCTGGAACAGGGTGAATTACGCAACCGGTTATAGAGTCTACGGCAATTACTATTATTTCGACGGGAAAAACCTATCCGATGTTAAAGTCGGACCTTACCGAACAGATACCAATTCATATACTCTAAACCTGCCCTTACCGCGTGGGGTCAGTAATTTTTACTGGTATACCGATGCGTATAATTCCGTTTACAACGTCATTAGTCAGCACAGCGCATTATCAACCGGTGCCTTAAATTGCCGCTAGTTAAAAAATACTTGACATAAAGCTGAAAATAAATTAATAATATATCAATGGCAAAAACCAATGATTTTGCTGCTAGATTTCCACACGCGGGTATATTTTTGGTGATTGCCGTTGCTATCGCGATACCTCTTACCGTCTGGTCACTGAACAATGTCCCGACCAACACCCAGCAATTCGCGTCGGGAGGGAATAACGGACAGGGACATGCATATGGGCACCGTTATACACCTACTCCTACACCCACGTACAGCCCTACGCCAACATATACGCCCACACCGACTCAGGCCTGCAATAGTACCGGGACCGGCGGTTGCGTGACTCCGACACCGTCTGTTGCTTGTACTTCCTTAGGGGGCAATTGCTACAACACGGTAAGTTGTCCGATTGGAACGACTATAATTCAATCAACTTCTCCTCTTTGCAGTCCCTTGGGCTCAAATACCAGCGCTATCTGTTGCAAATGAACCCACTTGACACCTTAAAATAAATTAACTAGGATGAAGGTGTGAGTAAATTCTACAAGCGGTTTGAAGCACAAATTGTAACCATAGTTTTAATTCTCATCGGCGTATTTTTATACATCAAGGTCGCCGGTCCGATCCCGTTTTTCATCAATAGCGTTCAAACGACCAAAACGGATCTGTTTTCCTCCGACGGTGAGGGAACGGTTACAGCCGCTCCGGATACAGCGGAAATAAACCTCGGCGTTACCCAAACGGGAGCAACCGTTTCGGATGCGCAATCAAAGGCAAATTCTACGGCGAATAAAATAATAGCCGGTTTAAAAAAATTGGGGATTTTGGAGAAAGACGTCAAAACCACCAATTATTCGATTAGTCCAAATTACCAATCGGCGGACATAAACGGACCTTTTCTTCCTACAAGAGGCGGGGGCATCACCGGTTATACGGTCACTCAAAACCTGCAGATTAAGGTAACTCCCATTGATAAGGTAAATAATGTTATCGATTCGGCCACCGCAGCAGGCGCAAACCTGGTAGGCGGAGTGAATTTCACTTTTAGTGATAATCTGCAAAACAATTTGGAAAATGAAGCGATGCAACAGGCGGTTAATAACGCCAAGCAAAGGGCTCAAAATCTTGCGAGCGCTTCCGGAATAAATTTGGGAAGGATAGTGAACGTGGTCCAAAGCTCGAACAACCCAAGACCTATAACCTTTGGGGGCCCCGCGGTCGCTAATTCTACGGTCCAGGAGGCCGCGCCACCAACCGATGTCACACCGGGACAGAATACCGTTACCGTTGATGTAGTCCTTTACTACGAAACTTATTAGCCTCCTGCATTCTGATTTTGAGAAGAGGACATTTTTTCCATCTTAAGTATTTCCTGTAAGCGTCCTTTTGCCAAATATTCATCGCCGGTATATATCGATAGCGAGTTCAACATCGACTCGTAGTCACTTAAACCCCTATCACGATAAAGAACATAATTATCACTAATCATTTTGGCCGCAGCGGCGATCATTTCCCAGTCATCCTGATGACGTTGTGGCATACCTGCCAAGTCGGAAAACGGTTCGGAAGCTTTCTTGATGTATTCGGGGGTCCAGGTATCGATATTTATCTGTGCGATTCCGTAAATCGGATAGTTTTCCTTGCTGAAAGCCTTTTTACTTCTTGAGGCGTGGCTTTCCTGCTCAATGGTAACCATCAACACTTCCCAGGGAATGCCATAATACTGTGCGATCGGTTCAATGATAGGATAATAGATCTTAACGTCTTTTAAGAGCTGTTCATTGGTTACCGCATGGAGAATTTGGGGAGCACTGTCTATCGCGGCAACGATTTCGCCCAAACGGACATCCGAGTTCAATTTGATTAGTTTTTCCGTGAATTGATTTGATGGTATTGATGTTGCAGGAGAACTTTGAGGTGATAAAGGTTTAAATTCATCCATAAATCCAGGCCCGGGACTATTGTCAAAAATTACATTCGAAGCCTCCCGGCTGTCATGGTTGAACCCCTGCATCCCGTCCGAAAGTACCGATGGAGTAGACGACTGATCATCCAATACCTTCACAATAGGCACCCCGGCGGCGTCAATGATTTGGCTTTCAGGGCCTGCAACCAGCACGCCCGCCACCAGCAAGGCCGCTGCCTTGGAAGCTGCTCTTCTCCTTTTCAATCTGGTTTTTTCGTCTGTTTTGTTTATTGACTTATCTCTTTCCATAATAATAAAAAGTTAATAAAGTAATTAACTAAACCTGTTTTTATTACCGCCACAAACGCAACGGGGAATGATGTTGTAAAACAATTATAGGATATCCTCATCTTCCTGTCAACCCCCTTTCAGCGATATTTTGGTTTGTTCTACGAATCAATTGAAATTTCGGCAGCTTATTTAAAAAAGATTTTAACTTATGCATTCTGAAATCGAGGGCCGTAAGGAGTATCCCACTGAATTTTATTTATTTCCGCTGTGGAAATTGTGATGGACATCGCGAAGCTGTTTATTGGTGATATGTGTGTAGATCTGGGTGGTGGCAATATTTTTATGTCCGAGCATCTCCTGTACCGAACGAAGATCCGCACCGTTGGTCAAAAGGTCGGTCGCGAAACTATGCCTTAGCGTATGGACCGTGGCATCAACCGGAATTCGGGCCAACCGTACATATTTTTTGACGATCCGTTCGACACTCCTCGGCGTTAATCTCATTTTTTCCCCTCCGTCATCTTCGTTAACCGCACCCGAATACCTTATAAACAACGGTTTAAATACGTCCTCGCGTTTGTCGAGGTACCGTTTTACCCAATCGGCGGCTCTGTCGGAAATAAATACGATCCTGGCTCTTCCGCCTTTTCCAATCACTCCGAACTCGCGTCTGACTAAGTTTATCTGGTCTTGGTTAAGTTTTATCAACTCGGATACCCTTAACCCGGTCGAGAACAACAACTCCAGAATGGCCCTGTCCCTTAAACCTTCCTCTTTGGAGGTATCACAAACCGTTACCAGACGGTCTATCTGATCCTTTTCCAAAAACTTTAACGACCTTGATTCGGTTTTGGGTAAATCAATTTTTGAGGGCTCCAGAGTTTTAAAATCGTTTTTGATCAAAAAGCGTAAGAATGACCTTAGGGCTATCACGTAATAGTTCTGTGTCACTCTTTTTATCGGCTGATTTTTTTCGTCGGTTTTGTTGGCCAAAAAAACGCGATATTTTCGCACGGTGGCAAGATCCAATTCCTCGATATTTTTTTGGGGAAGGGTAGAGGTAAGCCACCGGTTGAAAACTTCAAGATAATGCCTGTAATCCCGCAGGGTCAACTTGCTGCAGTTTTTTTCAATCTCAAGATATTCCAAGAACTGATCGATTAGTCCTGACAATTCTTCATTCATTGTGCGACGTAATAATATTATGCGACGTATAGATTTGCCTGTCAAGGTTGACAGAAAGCCCAAAAATCAGGCATACTGAAATATAATGCGGGATAAATATATCGAATTAATCATCGATTACATCAAAGAACGTCCGGACTACGAACATGCTTTGGACGAGATCAAAAAGGAGGTTCTGGCACTTGGAGCGACGGAGAACGAATTCGACGAAGCTATGAACCGGATTACCGGCTACGCACCTTCCGATAAGTCACGGGGAGCGGCAGATTTCATCAGCCAAAACACCGTCCAGCCGGAATTTAAATCCTCAAACCGGGAAAAACTGGTTGAAAAAATTACGGATTTTGTCGATAAGGCGAAAATAATCAGACCGACACGGAAATCCGTCGCGGTACTGGCTGTGATATTAATTCTGGTGGTAGGACTAACACAGCTTTTAAAATTCAATAATAATCCTCCAAGCGCGGCCGTAACCGAAAACCTACCTCAAGTTAGCAGAAGCGAACAGACTCTGGTCCCGGTCGTTTACGCCAGTTCCTTACCGGTCGATGCCGGCAAGATCTTTTCGGTTCCGTCTCCTTCAAAAATTCAGTTGACCGTAACCGGAAAACCCAAAAAAACTATTTTCGGTTTTTTCCCGTATTGGATGATGGGTGAAGCCGATAATATCACCCTGAATACGCTTACCGATGTCAGCATTTTCGGACTTGAAACCGACCAAAACGGAAATATCATGACCGGGGGAAACGACGAAGCGGGCGGCGGCTGGCAGATGTGGACAGACCCTCTTTTGGACAGATTCATCTCGAGGGCACGGTCATACGGCATTAAAATCAGCCTGACTATCAAGTCATTCAATAATGGCAATATTGCAGCTGTTGTAACCTCCGACAACGCCCAAAAAAACCTCATCGCGAATATCCTATATCTTGTGAATTCCAAAAATCTTGACGGGGTCAATATCGATTTTGAGTACGTCGGAAATCCAAGCCAGACGGTAACGGACGGTTTTACGAGATTTATCACCAACCTGAATACGGAACTTAAGCGGCAAAATCCCAATTCGATACTTACTATCGATACTTATCTTGCGTCAGGTTCCGATGACGGACTCTTTGACCTGCCGGCACTGGCTCTTCAAAGTGACGCTTTTATCATCATGGGTTATGATATGCATACACCAAAGGGCGATCCCGGACCCGTTTCGGCAATGGGCGGCGATTCCAATATCATCGGCTACGTACAAAATTATCTGGAAAAGGTCAGTCCGTCAAAGATTATTTTGGCCGTACCATATTACGGTTATGATTGGCCGCAAAACGGAACCAATGACCCCAGCAATGTAAAGATACTGCCATACGCTCTAATCGCCGACCAGAGCAAGAACCTACAGCTAAATTGGGATACTACCTCCGAAACCCCTTCATTTACCTACAAGGACAGCTCAGGAAACCCCAGAATCGTATATTTTGACAACGTCAGATCTTTGGGAATTAAATACGATTTTATCAACGAGAAAAACCTAAAAGGCGTCGGAATCTGGGCACTTGGCTACGACGGCAACAATCAGGACCTTCAGAAACTGTTAATTGATAAATTTATTAACCAATGAACAACAATTGACAATAAACAAACGACAATGCTAAGCTAATAAATTATGAGTGACAGAGATCAAGAAAATATGCGCCCATCACGGTTGGACACCTTAACCGAGAATTCGGCCGATACCAGAAGATCGGCAGGGTCAGGAATGTTGACCAGAAGAAGAGCGCTGGCAGGAGCTATTTTAGTGCCAGCCATCGCTTTAGCCGCTACATCCGGACCGGAGTTCGTAAATTCTATCACGAAACCTTTTTCACCGGAAAATTCCCGCGCCAATTACGTGACGACCGTCGACCAGGATGCCATTATAAGACTTGGGCTTGATGCCAGTAACCACTACGGAGCACTTATTTTCCCCGGCGGTCTTGACCAGAACTTGATGGCTGTCTCCGAACAAGGCGGAATCGAAGGAAACCAGATTAAAAGCATAGAGGGAAAACCAGTATTGCCGGGAGCGACGGCCTTTGAGGTTAAAAACCCCGGTGCCAACGATGAAGGCCAGATGCCGCTTATCGTTACCTTTGAAGACAGCGGCAAAGTCCTGCCTGCCGTTCTGGAGCCGTTATTTCCCACCAACGGTGAATTGATCCAGCAAGGCAACATTAGAACCGTTAACGGAAGTGTAGAAAGAAATGCACAGGGTCAAAGAACCGAAACCGGAACCGGTTTGACCGTCGATCAGATCAGTTTCATAACCAGTACCGCATCTCCCTCCGAAACCCATTAAAACAAACAATTATCTAACATTTTAACGACCAATTTGGAAATTAATGAATTTAGCTTCAAATAGCCTCAAAAATATAAATTATAAATCCCATAGTAGGGGAGTGACAAAAAATCTCTATACCAACTTGAAAAATGGTGTAATTAACTAAGCCGGAGTAGAAAGTTTAAGAAATAACAAATATATGAACAAAAAATAGTCAGATTTAAGGTCCTTCCCCCAAGCTTTGAAGCTGGCTGGCGTCGTAAAAGTATTATTGTGCGACGTAATCAATTTCTCTTTCCTGCTGCCATAAGGCAACCAAAAATCCGTAGTCATAAGCGTTGCGCCTTAGGGGAAAGAAGACTTAATGCCTGTCTGAAAGCCCGTTACTCTTTTAAACGGTTAAATCAAATGTTTTATTTTATTATTTACCTTAGCGTACCTTTTAAGCAACCCCTACCCCCGGGATCGGATACTTGTGCCATGTTTAGACTGCCAATACAATCTAATCTCACGAATTTAGCCTCAAAAACGTATATTTTAGCAACCACATTTTCCCGGAGTATCGAGACCATTCGATCAGATGGCATTCGAGTTTTTTTCGTATAAGTCACAAATATTTATGTCTTCGGTAATTAAACAGGAGAGCATTACTTCCTCCATCCGTGAAAAGTCGGCCAAAAAACCCGTGAAAACACACGTAAGTTTTCCACATTGAAGATAAATATATCCTATAATTGTTAATTTATGTCTATATCAAACTATATCACTATTTTCTACTTCAAACTGTATCAACCCCTGACTTTATCCGCTACTCCACTTCCCTGTTACAACGATGCCAAGAATAATTTTTCAGGATAAACAACAATTTATTAAGATAAATTGTACCGGCATTTATTGGTATTTGAGGCCAAACTATAGATGATCTTATCCAATAATGCCGCGCTTCCCCAGAGCCAGTGCGCTAAACCCAGTTGGTGAACAAAATTAAAAAAATAAAAGAAATTACGGTCAGCCAAAAATACTCAAGCAACACACTCCTAAACAATCGCTTCTCAAACCAAGCCTGGGTAACCCCGGTAAAAACATAAAAGGTTGAGGTCAGAAATAATGCGGAAACCGTAGGTGAACTTGGACCAAACCATAAAAATAAGGCCACCTCCAAAAGGCAAGTACTTAGTCCCAAGATCCAGAAGACGTTCGCATGAATTCTTCTATCAAGAGTGTAAACCCAAATAGCTTGCATGACCATCAAAAAAGTGTATACAAAAATTAATCCTAAAGTTATAAAAACATTGATATGAAAGGAAAAAACAACGTTGGAAATAAAGAAGAACGACAATAGCGACAAAACAAAAGACACGGTACGCGCGCTGGACAAAAGCTGTATAGTCCGAATGGCAGAAACCGTAAAAATGTTCTGACTTAAGAAAATCGAATAAAGGCCCAACGCATACAAACTGGTCATCCCTACCCTGGTAATAAATCTTGCCGGAACCAATAAATAAAACAGGCCGAAACTAAGGGTGTACATAAAAGGTAGAATAAAAACCTGTGGCGTAAAATTACCCTTCAGATCGGATCGTAAAGAAAAGAATAAAAGTATATCGGTCAAAAACGCCAGGCCTATTACGGTATAAATACCCGACCTTCCCAAGAGATATTCGGCAACGAATAGACCTAAAGACAATAACAATACCGAGAAAATAAACCTTTGTCTTTTACTGATTAGATTTTTGCCGATAAAATTTTTGACTCTTTTTTTAGAATTACCGACACGTCTGATATTTTTGAAAGTAACCATGCTACCCAAGGTTAGTGTAAACTTTCTGCACGTCGTCCATTTCTTCCAAGGCAGATATAAAACTATCGATCTTAGAAAGTTTTTCGTGATCGTCAACCGAAACCGTAACCACCGGTTCTCTGATTAAATCTGCTTCTGCAATCTCCAGCCCCTTTGCGGATAGCGCGTCTTTTATTTTCGAAAGGTCCGACATGGTCGTATAAACAAATACCTCATCCCCTACTTCCTCGATGTCTTCAGCCTGATTATCCAAAGCGATCGCAAAAATATCATCAAAAGTATTTGTCCCCTTTTTTACAATGATCCTGCCGATATGTTTAAACTGGTACGAAACCGAACCGGGTTGACCAAAAGAAGCATTGGATTTGCTGAAAACATTTTTTACTTCGGAAGTAGTACGCATAGGATTATCGGTTGCTGCCTCAACTATTACCGAAACCCCGCCGGGAGCGAAACCTTCATAAGTTACTTCGCTTAACTCCCCCGCCGTTTTCTCCGACGCTCTCTTAATTGCCCTCTCGATGTTCTCCTTAGGCATATTTGCAGCTCTAGCCGCATCCATGGCAAGTCTTAACCTGAAGTTCGAATTCGGGTCACCGACTCCCCCGCCCTGTTTCACAGCGATAGTGATGGCATTGCCGAGCTTGGTAAAAGTTTTACCTCTTTTTTGATCGTTAATGCCCTTTTGTCTTTTAATTTGAGCCCATTTTGAATGTCCAGACATATAAAAAACCCTAAATTACCAATAAAAACCCGTTTTTCAATACGAGCACAGTCCATTATACCTTTTCTGTATTGACTTTTGCAATAAAATTATTGTAGAATTCTCAAAAGTTATTATCATAAAAATGACGTTAAAAACTCAGGCAATTCAAACCGCTTTAAAAGGCAACTGGGAAGAAGCAATTTCGCTAAACAAGTCTCTCATCGACGAAGACCCACAAGATATAGACGCTTTAAACAGACTGGCACTGGCCTACACTATCACCGGTAACGCAAAAGAAGCGAAATCTTTATACCTTAAGGTGATCGGACTTGATCCTCTAAATGCGATCGCACTAAGAAATTTAAGAAAGTTCAAAGAAAAGACTTCTACGCCATCCAACGGATACGCACTTAAACTTATCAATAATAAATTTTTGGAGGAACCGGGAAAAACAAAGGTTGTAGAGTTGGTAAATATTGCGCAACCGCATATTACTGAAAATTTAAGAACCGGACAGTCACTTGAACTGTCCATTAAAAGGTTAAAAATCTTTGTTTCGGAGGATAAACAGTATGTTGGCAGTCTTCCCGACGACATCGCAAGAAGATTGATCAAATTTATTAAGGCAGGAAGCGTTTACGATGCATATGTTAAATCCGCCAGCGCACATAAAGTCTCCATTTTTATAAAAGAGCTGAAAAAAGCGTCAAGATATAAGGACCAGCCTTCCTTTACGACTCTTTCCGAAAGTCATCTGGAATTTGACAAAAACAGTAAAATAAAATCAAGGGTCGAACAGCAGCTCGAGAAAGAAGAGGAACAGGAAGATCCCGCCTTTCAAGAAGAAGAGTGAGAAATAATCTTACTTTTGTCTAAGCCCCTTTTTACGTTCTTGACCGAAGGTTTCTCATTCAATTTTCTCGCAGATCTTATTGCGAGTAAAAACGAAAACGCCAATAACAAAACGGTTATATCCAAAAACATATTTTACAAGCTGTTGTCAAAATCCTTTCCGATTACTATTATAACATCTGCTATCCCCCGGCTATCGGTCTTCTCGACCGGTAAATTAAAGTACGAACTGAGTCTTTGTACCGTATAAGACATTTTTCCGGTATAGATAATCTTCGACATATTCTCGGGTCGGTCGCTATTGGTGATAAGTATCGGATTACCTCCGATATTGGATACGAATGCGGCAAATCTGGCACCCAGGCCATTGATATCCGTTGCATTTACCACCTGAATGCTCAGGTTTTCATCATAAATTGCCGGATCGGTAAATGTAAGTGAGATTAGGGTATTTTTTTGCGAATCGCTTAAGTTGTCGGAATATTCCCTCTGATAAAGCGAATCGGGAGTAACCGTCCTTGTAAACAGCGCCAGCCTGAGTAAGTCCAAGAAGGTCAACTTTTGTACTGTTTGACCCAATGGTAATTCGGATCTAAATAACAGCATAGATAGGTTGTTAACATTTAAATTACCTCTAACTGTTATTTCGCCATCCACGGGTACCTCCAAAGATTTTGCCGGATCTTGATATGTCGTATCTAATTTTAATTCCGAAATGGAATGCGTCGAAGGAGAAAACGATACGATATCCTGTTCGTTTTTACCCGTAAGCAGGACATTGAATTTATGAGCTCCGTCGAACCTGCTTTCCCTTATCACGAAAATGAATTTGATTACGAACGATAAGAATACCAATCCTAAAACAACGGCAATAAATATTCCTGCCAGACGAAGGTTTCCTTCTTTTATTTTCCTCTTGGGCATATGGTTTAGTAGTCTTTTTTCTTTTTTGATACCAATTCTGGCATGGAAAAAACCGGAGCGTTTCCGATGCTCGCTTTATTTTGTCTGTCTTTCTTGGGTTTTTTCTTGTCTCCTTTATAATATCCGCCGAAACTTCCCATAAAATCACCTCCGCTGACCTAAATATCGTATCAGGTAATTAAACTTAAAATCAAGCCCGTATAGCGTTTTTAAGACAAATTGGTTTTATTTAAGAGCTCTAAGACCGTCGTAAGTTCCTGCGGTAAATCGGAATTAAATATTAGCCGTTCCCCGGTCTTGGGATGGTTAAACGATATAGTCTTTGCGTGTAAAAAAATCCTGTCCAAAACTTTACGATCTGCACGGGAAGTTTTTCTTCCCGCGTATAAAGGATCACCAAAAACAGGATGGTTGAAATACTTAAGGTGCACTCTGATTTGATGTGTTCTGCCTGTTTCAGGGTTAAGTTCCAACAGCGTAAGTGTTTCGGAATGTTTATTTAATTTAAAGTCATACTCTGCCTCTACACGATATTTAGTAGTCGCTGCCTTACCACCCGCCAAAACACCAAATTTTTTCCGATTCCAGGGAAGCCTCCCTACGGGAACGTTTATTTCTCCATTTTTAGGATAAACCGACCCGTGCACCAAGGCTACGTAGGTTTTATTTACAAGCCGTTGTTTAAACTGATCTTGAAGATTAGAAAAGCTGTCGGGGGTTTTGGCAATAACCAACAAGCCGGATGTTTCTTTATCCAACCGATGAACGATTCCGGCGCGCCTGAAAAAATCAGACTCCCTATCGGAATTAAGCCATTCCTCATTGGAAGAAAACATTTTTTCAATCAGGTCTTGGACCGTCAATTCATTTCTGGTAGTATCGGCTTTATTTACGGTGATTCCTGCAGGCTTATCGACCACTAAAAGATAATCGTCCTCGAATACTATATTTAGTATTTTCATTTTTTCGTGAGGTATTTATTGATTAGCTCTTGGTTAATAATTAAAATCAAAGACACAAAAAAAGTCACCAATATAAAAATATTTTCCGGCATCATAAACGAAAAGTCTTTTACGTCCAAAAACAACTTTCCCGTAAAATAAATAAATGCCAGGATTAATACGAATATAAGCGCCAGAGTGCCGTCTCGTATTTCCCCCTTAGAAGCAAAAGGAAATAACAGCTTAGTAAAAACAAATAATAAGACTATCGCTGAAACAAAAATGACATTCTCCAAAGCGGATTCCCTACCCAAGAGCAAAAAAATATGAAACATATATGCAATCGGAAAAACCCCGATAAATGCCATCGTAAATAGATCGGTCAATCTTCCAACAGGCATTTTCTTAAATAAAGCATACATATAAACAAAAACTTCTCCACTCACTACCCCGCCGATTAAAGAAAGGCCGGGATAATACGGGATCGCAAGAAAAACCAGGGGATTCAGATAAATCTGTTTAAAATTAAAAATTACAAAAAAGAACCTGGCAAATATCAGAGTCACTATGCCTGAAATAATCGCCATAGTAAAAATCTTATCCAATGCGATGTCTTTTCTGATAATAACAAAATCGTCCCGTGCAAGGTAATATAAGAAGAACAGGAACAGGAAAAATGCGACTAACAATATAAATGTATTTATCATATTAATCTTTTAAAAATGTTCTGATCATCGCTATAGCTAAGACGACCAAGCCGATCACGGATACGATAGTGCCAACTCCGAATATATCGGCCAGACCCCCCACCAATATAACCGGAATTATCGAAGTTACACCGACGAAAGTATTTAGAATACCATATATTTTACCCCTACTTTCATCTCCTGCTTCTTCTTGCAAAATCGTATTGGCAGGAATAAATACAAAAGCTACGGCAAAACCGATTATAAAAGCCAACAGTACCATTATATGCAAAATATTAATCCTTAACATGTGCGGCAGATAGAGATTTAACAGATGCGCAATCGACCTTGACTCCACTTTTGAACCATAAGGTAAAAGCAAAACAGCGATACCCAAGATATAGAGACCTACTTTGGTCAATAAACTTCTTGAGGTTTTCGGAAAAAAGCTACCAATGATAATTGCACCCAAAAAAATTCCCAAAATAGCAGGTGTAACAAAAAGTATCGGGAAACTTTCAACTCTTATCTTTAATACCTGCGTCGCATACCCCGGGCCGATGGCGGCAAACGCCAAAACAATGACCTGGATAAGTGTCAACGAAAAAAGCGCATGGTATAAATTCTTGGTCTTGGAGATCAGTTGAAATACAATCTTTGCCTCCTGCTTAAAATCCAGTGCCGCGCCGTTAATGGCTTTTGGTTCAATTCGGGATTTGTCGGCTTTTATCAGGACGATAAACAAACCGGCAATTAGATAAACAATCGCTAACACCAAAAAGATATTCGATCTGCCGAATAAGTATATGAAAGGGCCGGACAAAGCATAAGCTAAAAATATCGAGACATAAATTCCCATTCCAAATAACGCATTTGCGGACAAAAGCAAATCTTTTCTGACCAAAAGCGGAATTATCGGAGTTTCCGCCGGTATAAAGAACTGTGTGACCACCGAAACACAAAATGTGAATAAATAAACCAACCAAAGATTGGTATTAAAAAATATCAGTGGTATGATAAATAACCCCCTTAGCACATTTGTTAATAGCAGAACGGATTTTTTATTCCACCTGTCGACCATTACCCCTGCCCAAACCCCGAAGAGGATACTCGGAATAGTAAACGCCATAACCACTCCGGCAACGGCAGTATTTGAACGCGATATCCCGAAAACGACGATCAAAAGCGCGAAGTTCAACAAGTTATTCGCAAACATTGCGAAAAATTCAGAAAGCACGAGGAATAAAAAAGGCCTAATACGCAAGGTTTTTAAAATCAGGTTTTCGTTCATATTTTATCCACATTACGAAGCTTTTTCAGTGTAGGCGCCGGTTCGCGTATCTACTCTAACCCTTTCTCCTATTTTTATAAACAACGGTACTTTAATTGTCAATCCGTTCTCCAATGTCGCGTCTTTAAAAACGTTGGTTGCGGAATTACCCTTGACGCCCGGGGCAGTTTCGGTAACCTCGAACACCATTTTTGGAGGAAGGTTTATCGAAAGCGCTTCGTTTGCCAAAAAACTGATATTATAGTTTTCTCCTTCTTTAAGGTAATATACGTCATCGCCAATTGTCTTCAACGGAATTTCGATTTGATCAAAAGTCTGTGGATTCATAAAATAGGCATTGTCTCCGTCTTTATATAGATATTGGAAATCCTTTTTTAAAACCCGGACGTCGTTGACCTTGGCCGTATTAATAAAACTTTTATCCGTAGTAGAACCTGTCCTAAGGTTTTTTACTTTAACCTTAATATTGGCACTTCCCCTCCCCATTTTTATATGTTCGTAAGATAATACCTGTAAAAGATTTCCGTTTTCTTCAAATATGGTCCCTGCCCTTAATTCTTGAACTCCGATCATATTAACAAGTTGAGAACGGTTCTTACACCGTGCCCGGTACCTCCTTTCGGCGAAAGGTCGGTTGCTTTTGCTGAAAATGCCGGCCCGGCTATATCCAGATGCGCCCAGGGTAAGTCTTTCACGAATTCTTGTAAAAACAATGCGGCGGTAATGGCTCCACCGTACCTCGTGTTAGGAATATTAGCGATATCAGCTACTTCGCTTTTATTAAGCTCGCGATAATCCTTTTCAAGTGGAAGCTCCCATACTTTTTCCCCCGCGTCGAAGGCTGCGCGTTTTATTCTTTCGGCCAATTCCCTATTGTTTGAAAAAAGACCGGCAATATCGGTGCCCAAGGCAACCATACAGGCTCCGGTGAGAGTCGCGAAATCGATCACTTCGCTTGCGCCATTTTTAACTGCAAAAGATAAACTGTCGGCCATTGTTACCCTTCCTTCGGCATCCGTGTTTAAGATTTCGATTGTCTTACCGTTCAGAGCCCTCACAACATCGCCTGGAACCAGCGAATTTCCCGACACCATATTCGGCGTCGCAGCAATTATACCCATTACCGAAAAATCCGGTTTAATTCCCGAGATTACCGAAAATACGCCCAAAACTATCGCCGCACCGGACATATCCATTTTCATATCAATCATCCCGTCTCCTGTTTTTACGTTTATCCCGCCGCTGTCGAAAGTAATTCCCTTCCCCACCAGTGCCAATTTTCTTTTAGATTTTTTGTCGGGCCGATATTCAAGATGAATGAATTTTGGTTCGGTATCAGAAGCCCTCGCTACCCCCAAAAAAGCCTCCATCCCCGATCGTTCGGCTTCTTTGCGATCTAACACCTTACAGAAAATATGTTTTGGGTCTTTTTTGGCAATACCTACTGCCAAATCCGCAAGGTATGTGGGGGTCGCAACGGCAGCCTGTTCGTTAACCAAATCCCTTGCCAAAAACGTCGCCCGGCAATAAATTTCCGCTTTTTTTATCGAGTTTTTTACGAGGTCCGAATTCTTTTCGGAAATAATTATTGTGGACAAAATTTTATTGTCTTTATCTTTGGCCTTATATCTGTCAAACTCATAACCTCCAAGCATAAACCCTTCGACGATAATTCCCGCCGCCTCTTCTTTAGAAGTAGGAATTTCGCTCTCGCCGGGCAGTTCAAGCGCAATTGATGCTAATTTGTCTCTTTTTTTTTGCGACAGCACACCGACGGCACGTCGTAAGTCATCAACAACAAATTCTTCTTTTTTGCCGAGTCCCAATACGATAACAGATTTTACTAAAGAATCCCTCTGTACATAAAAATCGAGGGTCTCCCCTCTTTTTGCGGTGAACCTGGCCGTTTCAATTGCTTTTGTCAAATCTGACTGGAGCTTTATGCTTAATTTGTTAAAACCTGAAAATAATTTTGGATGCCTTTCGGTTTGATAAGCAAAAATTAAAATTGCGTCACCGGAAATTTGATCCAAAGGATTAACCGAAAGCTCAAATTGCATGAGTCTTATTTTAGCATTTGGAGCTTAAAAAATAAAGCATTTTAGGTTATAATATTGTACATCGGGCGAGTGGCGGAACGGTATACGCGATAGTCTCAAAAACTATTGACCTTTAAAGTCTTGAGAGTTCGAATCTCTCTTCGCCCACAATCTTTCAATTGACCAAAACGTGAAAAATTGATATCCTATAAAATATCCTTAGGCCTCGGGCTTTAAATTATCATATGAAAGAAAAATTAGCTAAGTTGTTTGGTGCAATTAAAGATATACCCGATAAGAAACGCCACCTGGATTTTATCGCCGCGCTTCTTACCATTCCTGTTCTTTTGTCGGTGATTATTTTGAATTACACAAATCTGTCTAACATTCAAAAGAGTAAAACTGATGTTAACCCTACTCCCGTACCGACACAGGCAGAGAAAAGTATCATCTACCTCCCGACAAATAATAACAGCCAGATAACTCAAACTCCGACAGCCACACCGTCTATCACAAATGGTGCTTGCTTAAAGGGTATCGGCCCGATTTTAATTACCTATCCTACCGAAAATCAGACCGTCGCGGACAATCCGTTATCAATTAATATAGATTATTCAAACGGTAATTATTGTTCTGTCATTTGGTCGTTTAGAATTAACAACGGCCCATGGTCTGATTTTACCGACAACAATCCGGTAATCTATAATTTACCCGACGGAAATATAAAATTCGACTTAAGGGTACAAAGCACGGTCATTCAAAAAGAGGAAAATCTTACCAGGAGTTTTATATACAACGGGGCTTCGGTCTCCCCGGCTCCATCGACAACATCATCGGCAAACCTTCAATAAAACAAATTAAAATTTCGATATTGTTTATCTTACAAAAATTAAACTAATCCCTTGATTTTAAGCTCGGGACTAGTTTAATTATGCATTAAAGCTATCCAAATCTAGCTATAATGTAGTTCCTCCCGTAGGCTGATTTGGATCTTCTGCCGTTCCTGCGGGAACGGTTGGTTCTGCCGGCGGAGTCGTCGGTGTAGACGGTGCTTCCGGTACCGGTTGAACCGGTGGAACAACGGTCGGTTGATCCATTGGAGGAACTGCTGGTTCTGCCGGCGGAGTCGTCGGCTCTGGTGTCACAGGTGTTCCTGTTGGTGTAACCGGATCCATTCCTGGTTGATTTGTCGTATTATCCATTAAATATCATCACCCCCTTTACCGTTAAATTTTACCTATATATCTATTTTAACCGTAAATTAATAAAAAGAGCAAGACCCTATTTTTATTCTCCTTCACGCTTTTTCTCAACACTATAGAATCTTATCCTATCTCCTTTGAAAAGCAGTTCGATCTCCCCGGTCGGCCCGTTACGATGTTTTGCTATCAACAGTTTTGTCGGAACAATACCGGTAGCAAGATCATCTACCCGATACAAAAACATCACGACATCGGCATCCTGTTCGATCGCACCCGATTCTCTAAGATCGGCTAGCTGCGGTCGTTTTTCTCCGCGGTGCTCAACGGCACGGGACAATTGCGATACCGCCAGAACGGGAATTTTAAGTTCTCTGGCCAAATTTTTTAAGCCCTGGGATACAATGGAGACTTCCTGCACTCTGTTATCATATCTTCTGCCCGGATCGGCCAATTGTAAATAATCTACAATAAGTAGCTTTATATCGTATTCCATCTGCAATCTTCTTGCTTTGGTACGCATTTCGGCGATTGAAATTCCCGGTGAGTCGTCGATAAAGATTGGTGCATCCGCGAGCTCCCCCATTGCTTGCGACAGTTTTGTAAAATCGTTTTCCGATAGTTTTCCCGTCTTTAACCTCCAGGCGTCAACATCCGCTTGCCCGACCAAAAGCCTATCCACCAACTCTTCTTGGCTCATTTCCAAAGAGAAAATACCAACCGGCGCCTTCTGTTCAACCGCCACATATTGGGCAATATTAACTACCATCGCGGTTTTCCCCTGGCCGGGTCGGGCTGCCAAAATCAACAAATTTGAAGGTTGCATTCCCGAAAGTAAATTATCCAAGTCGGTAAATCCTGTTTTTATTCCACGCAGTCCTGCCCCTCCCTTTTTATGTAGTTCGTCTATCCTGTCAAAACTCTCCGCCAGACTGTCCTTAATTTGGGAAAAACCTTTTACGTTATGTCCCTGAGATATCGCGAAAATTGAACTCTCCGCCTTGTCCAAAAGGTCGTGAATTTCTTTATCATCAGAATATGCATTTTCGGCGATTTGCGTTCCGACGCTAATCAAATTTCTTTTAGTGGATTCGTCTTTGATGATATCCGCGTAATTTTCTACATTGGCTGCGGTCGGTACCGAATTGACCAGATCCGATAGATAAGACTCATCTACCTTATCGCCATTTTTTAATTTTTTAAGTTCCTTTTTAAGCGTGATTGCATCTATCGGTTTTCTTTCCTCATATAATGAAAGCATCGCATCATAAATTATGCCGTTGATATCGCTATAAAAATCCTGCGGGGATATTATTTCAGAGACTATTCCGATCGCATCCTTATCAATCAAAATCGCTCCTAACACCGAATTTTCCGCCTCGTCATTGTGCGGGGAAGTTTTTAGATTTGCCATACCTTTTATTTGATAAGGACAAATTTAGTGTAAAATCAATATTTATGCAAGGGGTAAAAATTAACCAAGAAGCACAACTTCCAGTTCTTCGGGTAGTTTTTCTTCCGAAATACTGATCTTTGAAGATTCCGAAGTTACGCTACTGCCCAGTTTTCTGGCGCCTTCCGTTTTAAGCGAACCGTATAGCACAACGACGCTGGGCTCCATAGCGGTTATCGCTGTCTGGTTCAACTCGGAATCGGCGTTTAGAACTATAATCTTGTAATTATTCAAGCGATCCTGGGGTATTTTATTAACCGCACCGGCTCTGGCAATTAAAACATTCCCGTTTTCGTTAATAAGCTCATAAATATATCCCCCGTCGGACTTGATGCCGGACATTTTTAAACCTGCAACCTCATACTCCCCCGGTCCGTTAATTACGATTCTATAATTATTAACTCTGGATAAATCGGCGGTTTTATCGGTCAAAAGTACGGCATCGGCGTCAAACTTGGAAATTTTTGCTTCGGGGTCTACCGCCAAAGTTACTTTTTTGCTTTTAAGTTTCAACGAATTCTGTCCCAAGATCTGAAAATCCATAACATCAAGTATGTTAACACACTAATTTTTTCTTGACAAGATAATACTTTTTTCGTATTATAGGTTTCTGCATATGAAACAAGAGCGTGTTATCCTGTCCTTTATAATGGTTTTGATCGGTCTTCTGGTGGCCGGCACGGCTTTCTATCTTTATCAATCCGGCACCAAAAAAACGATAGCCAACGTCCAGGTTTCCGTTACTCCCACACCCACTCCGGAAATTAAAAATCCGGTTATCTTAACGATCTCCACCCCAAGCGATGAGACAGTTGTGAGCAACAAGAACTTAACTATATCGGGCAAAACCAATCCGCAAGCAACGATAGTGCTACTCACCGATTCCGACCAGCAAGTCTTTCAACCCAACGCAAACGGAGATTTTACGACCACGACGATTTTGGATAACAATCAGAATTTGATCACAATAATTTCCATATTACCTAACGGCGACAGCAGAGAGCTTAAAGAAACGGTTACCTATTCAACCAGTAATTTTTAAATTATGAGATATTTATTGACAATAATTTTAATAATATTTTTTGCGTTAACTTTATCAGCGACGACATTTGCCCAGAGTGACACGACACCTACCAGTACCGTTACCCAGCAACAAATTAACGAATTACAAACCAAAATCGCATCCAAAGTTGCCGAACTCAAACTGGTAGAAAAACGCGGAATAATCGGAACAGTAACCGACTCATCCGACACTACTCTTACATTAAATGACGTTAACGGAAATATCCAAAATATCGACGTTGATGAATTAACTAAATTTTATTCGTCCACCAGCTCTTTCGGAATATCCGATATAAAAAATGGTCAAACGCTGGGAATATTGGGACTTTATAATAAAGACTCAAGAAGACTTCTGGCACGTGAAATATACGCGATGTCCACGCCTTCAAACATTGTAATAGGAATAATTTCCGATATAGACAGGGTTAATTATGAGATCACGCTGACTGAAGAAAACGGGAATAAGGTCATATTTGAAATTCAGGATACAACTAAAACAAGCGTATATTCCCAAAAATCACTGGCAAGATCCGGTTTTTCCAAAACCCAGACAGAACAAACTGCGGTTATAACCGGGACGCCCGATCCACAATCCCATGGAAAATTCCTGGCCGACAGAGTGATCATTTTACCGAATATCGATATGTCGTCCTTTTTAAAATCAGGAAATATTCCGGCTTCCGCCTCAGCCAGCGGTTCGGGTTTGGAATTTAATCTTCCCGGAAAATAACTTTACATTCAAGCCACCTTAAAGTTATAATTTACTCATGATCGAAGAATTAAGAAAAGAGTTTACGCCGTTCAAGTTTTTGGTATATCTTTTAATAATCGCGGTTTTAATTTATCTGCTACAGATTTTTTCAAATGTAATCGCCAACTTTTCCGATGTTATCTTTACCATCATAATCGCCTGGCTTTTAAGTTTTATCCTCGAACCGGTTGTTAACCTAACTTCCGGATTACTTAAGTTAGAAAGAATTTTTGCCGCTCTTTTGGTCTATCTTCTACTCGGAGCGCTGATTGTAATCTTGTTCCTTATCTTCATCCCGCTTGTCTCTTCGCAGTTGCAGACACTGGCGACACTCGTGCCTCAATATTTTTCCGCTTTCCCGCAGTTCGTTAAAACTTGGGATAATTATATCGGGAATTCGGCAGGAACCGTGATCACATTTATTCCTTCGGTTGCCGGAATGCTTATCGATTTAATATTATTGGTATTTTTATCTTTTTATCTAATTGTTGATAAAGACCGAATAAACAATGAGATTTATAGACTTACCCCAAAACAATGGCACAAAAATATGGGATTTGTACAAAAGGTAATCGATGAAAGTTTTGCCTCGTTTTTACGAATCCAGTTCATTTTCGGAGTGATAGGCGGTATTTCAACTTTGCTGGTTTTGGTGGTCTTTGGTATACCATATGCCATAGCCATAGCGGTATTAGCCGGTATTTTAACAATCATTCCACTTATCGGACCAGCACTGGCTCTTATTCCTCCCATATTTATCGCTTTAGTAACCAATCCCCAGAATCCGATAATTCCTTTAGCCATTTTGGTAATTTTACTGATTATCCAGCAAATAATTTACAATTATGTGGGTCCCGAGCTGATGGGCAAAGCATTCAAGCTTCATCCTATCATTGTTTTACTGTCAATCGTGATAGGTTTTAGGATCGCCGGGGTGTTGGGCGCAATTCTGGTCGTACCGGTATTGGGAATTGTCGTAATCGTACTTAAAGAACTGGGCTATCATTTCATTAACCCGGATGAATCTTCTTAAGAAATAAATTCCCGAATAGTTTTAGGATTATCTGATGATACTTCGGTTTTGTTGAGACCAAATATTGTTCATGATACAATGAATTTATGAAAGTTGAACCACGGACTTTAAAAGGTTTCCGCGATTTTCTGCCTCGCGAAGTTAAAAAAAGACAGTACGTTTTGGAAATCCTTAAAAAGGTATTCGAGTCCTATGGTTTTGAGCCGTTGGAAACCCCAGCTTTGGAATATGATGAAATTCTGACGGGTAAATACGGAGACGAGGGTGAAAAGTTGATGTACCGTTTCGAAGATAACGGCCGACGTAAGGTTGCCATGCGCTACGATCAGACCGTTCCTCTGGCAAGAGTCGTCGCTCAATACCAAAACGAGGTACAGTTACCTTTTAAGAGATATCAAATCCAAAACGTCTGGCGCGCGGAGAATACGCAAAGGGGAAGATATAGAGAGTTCTTGCAGGTCGACGCGGATATTGTCGGCACCTACTCTTCCCTGGCGGATGCGGAAATTATCGCAACGGCGAAAAAATGTTTGGAAGAATTAGGATTCAGAAATTTTAAAATACTGGTTAACGACAGATTTATTTTCAACAACTTGTCCTTACCCGAATTCGAATCCCTTACGGAACCCGAACTTGGACCCTTCATAAGAAGTTTAGACAAGTTGAAAAAAATTGGTGAAGAAAAGGTATTGGAAGAATTGATTCAAAGCGGATTTGAAAAAGAAAGGGCGAAAACTATTTTGCAAGTGGTTCAAAACCAGAAAACACCGACCGGTTTATCGGAGGTATTTTCTGCAGCTGAAAATTTGGGTGTGAAGAAAAATGATATACAATTCCTACCCACCTTGGCTCGCGGATTGGATTACTATACGGGCATGATATTTGAGATAGAGGTCGAAGGTTTTAATGCTGGATCGGTCGCCGGAGGAGGAAGGTATGATAATCTAATAGGCATATTCGCCGGCAGGGATATTCCGGCCGTCGGTTTTTCTTTCGGCTTTGACAGACTAATGGAAGCCATGGAAGCTTTATCTCTTTTCCCGAATAAATTTTCCGTTACAAAAGTCTTGGTAACATACAATAAATATGCTCCCGAAATCGGGCAGACATTAAGGGAAAATGATATCAACGCAGAAGTTTATCCGGATGAAAAGGATCTGGAAAAACAATTAAAATATGCCGATAAAAAGAACGTGCCTTACGTGATGTTTTTAAATGGCGATTCATTTATCCTCAAAGACATGATTAAACAATCTCAGGAAGAACTTCCTCTTGAGGAAATTATAAAGAAATTGAAATAATTTCTTTTATGAGCGTTACCAAAAAATCGATTTTATTTTTGATTATTTCCAATATTATTTGGGGGGCCGGCTTTCCGATTTATAAATGGACCTTGGAGGCGTTAAATCCGTTTGTTTTTGCTTTCTTAAGGTTTTTTCTTGCGGCTTTGATAGTATTACCTTTTACCTATAATAATTTAAAGATCGCCAAGAAGGATATTCCGGCCCTGATTCTGGTTTCGGTCGTGTCTATTACACTCCAGATTATGTTCCTTTTTTTCGGATTGAAGTATTCGCCAAGCATCAACGCTCCGATCATACTTTCGTCGGGGCCGATCATCTTAATAATCGCCTCTGCATTTTTTCTTAAAGATATAGTCAAACCGAAAATGCTGACGGGTACCTTAGTGAGTCTGATCGGAGTTTTGATCGTTATGTTCAGGCCTGTTATAAATAATATGAATCATATAAATCTGATACTTGGAAACGTTTTATTGTTTTTATCCATGCTCTGTGGGGTTGCCCAATATATGATGCTTAAGAAGATCATGTATGACAACCGACCTTTAACAATTGTTTTCTGGAGCTTTATAATCGGCTCTCTACCGCTTATTGTACCAATCTTATTTTTCAATCCGACCGGTCTACAAATGTTGACCAACATGAATTTGCAGGCGGTTTTGGGACTCTTGTACGCGACGATCTTCTCTTCGGTAGTTGGATACTGCTTTTTATATTACGGGATAAAATACATCAAAGCCTCGGAAATCGGCATTTTTTCCTATGTAGACCCTCTCGCAACGATTATAATCGCCGTTCCTCTTTTATCCGAAAAAATAACCGGGTTATATCTTTTGGGATCTTTCCTTGTATTCTTGGGAATTTTTATCGCCGAGGAAAGGATACATTATCATCCTATCCGTAAACTTTTAGAAAATGAACTCTGATTCAATGAGGTGAATAACCCCCGATCGGACCGTAATACTCAATCGTATCTGTCTTTGTCTCATCGGGAATTCTTAAATCCAGAATATAGTCGTCGCTATGTAAAAGACTATTTTTAAAATAACGAAGCAGTAAGCCTGAGAGTTTCTTGCCATGCCTTGATACAGAATCTATTTGAAAACGCGGCAAGTTACTGTTTCCTTCCCTGTCGGACCATAACGAAAAACTTACCGTATCGGTCAACAATCCGTTAAGACCGGCGCTTTTAGAAATATCTCCGTGTGACGTAGAACCATGTTCCATCGCTGTCCAATAAAGAACATTATCTGCCATTATGCCTTTAACCTGTACGCCTTCATTAATATATCGTTGCCAAAGTCCTGAATATGAATCCGGGAAGATTCTTTGCCTGAATAAATCGTTACTCATAAATGGTTCCGTACCGGAAGTATCAGACCCGGACGACCGGTCATTTTCCGCTAACGGCCTCCTTCGATGTTTTATTATTCTGGGTACGAATCCAAGGTATTCGTCACCTGTAACAAAAGTTTCGGCCGCGGTTGGATCTGGCATAAAAAAAGTATAGCAGATTATATTTAAGATAATTCGGACAAATCGCAAAGCATGGTTTTAATGTTATCGGACAACGAATTCCATAACAGTGCGTGTTGATATTCATACTGTCGTCTATCCTCTTTACTCAGTGTTTCCGATTTTAGTTTTTCATCTGCCAAGCGCATAGCACCTATTATCGTTGCCTGCCCTACATCCCTTGGAAGCAAACTGTAATAG
This sequence comes from Candidatus Levyibacteriota bacterium, assembly GCA_027334565.1. Taxonomy (GTDB): domain Bacteria; phylum Patescibacteriota; class Microgenomatia; order Levybacterales; family UBA12049; genus DAHWUP01. The sequence goes on from DAHWUP010000002.1 coordinate 86,799, forward strand.
CCTTTTTTTGGCGAATCTCCCAAATATCCAATTTTTATGTTAGCCGTTCGCTCGATCATAATCCTGATTATATCAAATATTATAGGATATTTCAACTTTGAGGGAAAAAGCCCGCTTTCTTCATTTCCCGGTACAAATTTTTATTGTACCTAAAAATGTATTCGACAAATTTTCCCCGGACATAACTGACCGTCAAACCGCTACTTTTGGCGAAATTCAGAATTTTTTCGCTTGCTTTATCCATTCCCATCCTATCTTTAATCAGTGTTTCAATTTCTATTAGACGATACCCGAAATCGATTTCGTCCACATCGATATTAAAACCTTTCTTTTTATATTTTTTTCTTTTTGTAACAAAAGACGCCACCTGTTTATAACCGGCCTTTGCAAGTGCTTTTTTGAAGTCTTTTTCCTCCGGCAGTTTTAAAATCTTTCCAATTCTTACCCCATCCGTTACTTCATCATATAAGTCCACCGAAATGTCGGTGTGCCCGATGGGACCGAGCGGAAGTTTTAGTTCTGGCTTTCCTTCACGTAACCTTAACCATCTGTCACTTAGAATTAACGAATAATCAGACATGTCAAAATAGCAATCGGAAAAAATAATCTCTTCCAATAGCTTTGCGCCTGTTAATAGCTTGTTCAATTGTTTCTTCGTTGGAGCAAATTTTTTCTCAACTTCGATCATTTGACGATTATACCATCAAAAACATGGGACTTTAAATTACGTTTCACTGTATGTATAATCCATCTCGATGCTTAGGGAACTTGATAAAGGTCCACAACCAAAAACAAAGGAGATGCCACGTTACGAAGGAGCCTTCATCCCTATAGACAACATCAATGTCCTCAACCAGCCGCGACATAAGTTCGAGAATATCGAATTATTGGCTCAGGATATAGCCAGAAAAAACATCCTTAACCCTCTTACGGTTGCAGAGCTTGACGCCGGCCAGGCGCAAGATTACCTTGATACCATCAATGAAATCTGGCAGGCACAACACACGCTTGAAGAATTAAGGCCAACCGACGGGAAAGGCACATATTACATCCTCATCGCCGGAGAAAGACGATTTAGGGCCTGTAAACATTTGGATTCCCGAGGCTGTTTCGATTGTCAGGAACACTACGGCGCGGGTCCGTGCTACCAGCGTCATTTTGGTAACAGGAACGTCGAAGTAAGATTGATGCGCAATTTCGACGCTTTGGAAGCAATTTCCACCCAGGCTTCGGAAAACACGCATATGAGAGTTCCGCCGGAAGAAGAAGCATTATTCTATGATAAGTTCTACCGGGTAAAAAGAAAATTGGATCCGAATTATTCTGTGGCTCATTTCGCCCGGGACGTCGGCAGAAGTCCCGACACTATCACCGCTGCGGTTCGCTTCTGCAGACTTCCCCAGGAAATTCAAGACTTTGTCAGAAACGAAACCCTAAGCTACGGAATAGCGGTTGAACTGGAAAGAGCCAGAGAAAATCTTAATTTGGACGAAGCCGGACTTGATTTCTGGACCGTTAAGGCAATCGTCAGCCGCGTGACGGTACCGGAATTTCACAAAATGGTCTCTGGGGAAATAGAGAGACAAAGAAATAACCAGTCTGTGCTTGGACTGTTTAGCCAAATTCAGGAAGAGGACATGCGCAAAACTTATTTTAAACGGGTGGTTGCCAGAGAAATGATAAACGGTATATGGCAATTTATAAATTATTTCCAAAAGGTCGAGGGCTTATTTGAAGAAGGCAAATTAGGCAGTAACGATTCTCCGTTTTCTTTAAGATCACCCCTTCGTGTATACAAAACGATGATATCCTTGGAGAAAAGATTGCTGCCCCATTTCCGAGGCTTATTAACCGATGCGGAGCTTGAAGAAGCAGAAAGTGTTATTGACGAATCCGATTCGCTGATATCCCTTACCGAATCACTCATACATGCTCATGAAAATACAGATATCGCTACTTTGATAAATTAACTGCCGGCATATTGGAGGAGTTTCTCAAACTTATCAAACATTCTTTTGTAGAAGTTCGCTTAACTTTTCAAAACTCTGGCTCCACCCGACCTCCATTCCCCTTAACGGCATTTCTGCTTCCGGAGTTGCTCTGGTCACAGCGATACGAAGAATCATTTTGGTCATTTTGTCAACTGTTTCTTTAAAAGTGATGGTCGTCGTATTATCGATGATCGGTTTATCATCCATAAGAGCTTGCGACTCATATACGATTTTTGATGGCTCGTCAATCTCTACGAACGTCCCCCGCATCGGATACCGGCTTCCTTTTTTAATTAGTCCTTCAAGGTCCTCCATAACCAGATAAATCTGCCCACCCGGCCTTACGTCCAACTGACTGACAGGTGTTATAAAACCTTTCGGTCCCCACCATTTCGCCATTAGATTTGGATCGATCCAGTATTGAAAAACGTCTTTCCTGGGCGCATCAAAAATCCTAGTAAGCATTAAATCTTTCTTATTTGTCATTTTCACTCGCTTTCCTTTTACCCATACCTTCCAACTTTCGACTCTATGTTATCAAGATATACCTGATACGAGGTCCAAATCTACCCTCCTAGGGTACTTGAACTAAAGCCAATATATTCCCGGCGGGATCCTTAAACCAGGCAATGTCCGGCCCCATTCCGTCCATGATTCCACGGACTATACCTTTTTCATCTTGGCTAAAACCTTCGTATATTTCAAGCCTTACGCCCTTACCGACAAGTTCGGAAACCGCGGAATCAATATCGTCGACTACAAAATTAAGGATCGTGAAGGAGGCGGGCTTATGATCGTCTTTTTGATATACATACGCTTCACCACTTCCCGGGAAATGGACCCTTATGCCCATTTCATTCTCATCAACCCGAAGACCCAGAATATTTCCATAAAACTCCCTGGCCTTTTTTGCATCGTCTACCGAAAAACTACTGTTACCCGATTTTATTTTAAGCATAGTATTCCCACTAATTCCAAGAATAAATTGCGTTAATTGAGTTGCTCCATGTAATTTTCATCAGTTTCGTCCCAAGGCGTCACCAATTGAAAATAATTACCGTCCAGATCGGCAAAAGTAGCGATCATCATTTCATCCGTATCTTTATTTCCCATTGAATACGACTTCGCGATAACTTTTGCTCCCAGACGCTTAATCCTCTCGAACTCTTTTTCTACATCCTCGGTCTCGAAATTGAGCATTATTCTTTCCGGGTTTTTACTAATGCCCTTGACTTTACCATGCGGACCTATGGTAATAAATCCTTTTCCAACGGACAATCCGTAATAACCATCGCCTTCCATATCCAATTCCTTGCCGAAGACCTTCTGATAAAAGTCTGCCAATTTCTTTGGATTTTCCGAAAAAATGAGTATTGAATTGAAATTAAGCATTTTTTCCTTTCTCAATGAGTTTAGCTTAACCTGTATCTATATGCTGTGATTCGTTTTACAACCTGAGGCTAAATATATGCGTTATTAAATTAAGACGTGATTGTCTTTCTTGAGAGCCTATGGCTGGAATCGTTTAAAAATATTTTTGCAACTGCGTTTACCAGCTTTAACCTTAAATGTAAAGTTCGTTCATCCGGGATATTATTTAAAGAAACGGCGCGCAACGCATCAATCGGTTTACCGCCTATTGTCCCGGTTAGGTGAATCGTGCCGGATGTGATAAGCCCTTCAGAATCATAATCCGCAGCCACTATGACCTGGCAAGGGTCGTCTCCAAGCCTGACCTGCCTCACCGGTGTTTCAAAACTACCGTCCTTCTTATCCTCACCCTTGTGGTATCTGGTCACCAAGTCATCAACCCTTTTAAGATAAGAATCTACCATCTTGGTCCTTCTTCTTAAGTCCTTGCTTTCTTTAGGTGTGGAACCGTTTCCGGGAGTCCTTTCACGATTTCCCATATTGTGGATATTTTAAACCATTAATTCGGATTGTCAACTTGAAAAAAGTTAATACAATAAATTACTGTTTTGGAGTGAGGACATCTGCCTAGCTTAGGTTTCACAAATTTTATTCGCTTCCCTTCCATTCGGCGTAAAATTTTTGCAAAAAATCTTCCATATATTTGGTTCTTCCGATGGCAATTTTTTTAGCGGTTTTTGTATGCATTAGATCTTTTAAAAGTAAAAGTTTTTCATAAAAATGGTTGATTGTATGACTCTTTCCGGACTTATATTCTTCAAATGTGGTATGAAAATGCGGTTTTTGAGAAGGTTCGTAAATCGGTCTTCCCATGAATCCGCCGAAGGCAAAAGTCCTGGCGATCCCTATTGCTCCGATCGCATCAAGCTTATCGGCGTCAAAAACTATTTTACCCTCCAAAGTTTTAAGGTCATGTTTTACTTTTGCCCCTTTAAAATTTATTCCGCCGACAATTTCAACCACTTTTGCTATCGTTTTTTCATCCACGTCCAAACCCTTGAGCCATTTTTCTGCTGTTTTCGGACCGATATTTTCGTCTCCTCCATGCAGTTTATAGTCGGCGATATCATGTAAAAGTGCTGCCAACTGCACCACGAACATATCCGCTTTTTCTTTCCTACCTATTCGTTTTGCCAGTTGCCAGACTCTATGGACATGCCACCAGTCATGTCCGCTTCCCTCGCCCTGAAGGGTTTTTTTGGCGTAATCGGCCGTTTGCTTAATAATTGAAACCTCATCCATAAAATTTATTATAACATGGGGCTATTGTTTTAGGCTCAAACTTTAGGTATAATATTACGTATGAAAACGACGATCCATCCGCAATATTTTGAAGATGCAACGGTCATTTGCGCCTGCGGCAATACCTTTAAAACAGGCTCAACGCAACAAGTTATTCACGTAGAGCTTTGCTCTAAATGTCATCCGTTTTATACCGGCGAGCAAAGATTTGTTGACACCGGCTCGAGGATAGAAAAATTCCAGAAAAAGCAGCAGGCCGCAAAACTGCATATAACCAAGAAAAAGGTAGCGGAAGAAAAGAAACCGCAAACCCCTAAGACTCTTCGAGAGATGTTGCTCGAAATCCAATAGCCGACTTCCCCATTTATGGACGATTATCGACAAGTACAACTCGCGGATCTTAACAAAAAGATTGAAGAAACCAAAACACTTCTCTCCGACCCTCAAATGAGTGAGATGGCCAAGGAGGAAATCGAAACTTTTGAGAAGCAAAGACAAGAAATTCTGGCAACCTATCAGACGGTAAGCGAAAACTCCGAAAATAACGGCGACTTGAACATTAGAAATGTTATCATTGAGGTTTCGGGCGCCGCGGGAGGAGACGAAGCGAGCATCTGGGCAAAAGAACTTCTAAGAATGTACTCAAGGTTTGCCGAGAATAAAAGATTCAAAGTCGAACAGCTGGATGAAAATGTCATCAAAGTGGACGGCAAAGGGGCTTTTGAGATGTTTAAGTACGAAGCCGGTGTTCACCGCGTACAGCGGATCCCTGTAACGGAAAAAAGGGGCAGGGTCCATACTTCAACCGCAACGGTCTCAGTGCTGCCTGAACTTGAAGATATCGATTTGCATATCAATCCCGAGGACATCGATTTCGAAGCGTTTAGAAGCGGAGGACACGGCGGGCAAAACGTCAACAAGGTTTCAACCGCGGTAAGGCTAAAGCACATGCCGACAGGGATCGTGGTTACCTGCCAGACGCAAAGGTTTCAGGCGCAAAACCGCGAACTTGCCTTGGAAATGCTTAGAGCAAAACTCTGGGAGCAGGAGGTAGAAAAACAGCACGGCGAAATATCCAGCCTTAAGGCTACGCAGGTCGGAAGAGGCATGCGGGCGGAGAAAATCAGAACCTACAATTTTCCTCAGGACAGGCTGACCGACCATCGGATGAACAAATCCTGGCACGACCTGCAAAGCGTGATGGACGGAAATTTGGATGATATTATGCTTAAAATGCAGGGACTTGAAACTAGTTAAGGTAGTTCTGGTCTTTACTTCGCAATTCCTCTATTTTATCCAGCTCGTCATCGATGATGATTTTTGCGATCTGTCTCCCTCCGGCCAAATGCGGCAACACCACGTAATCGGCTCCTTCCTTATAAAGTTGCCTTGCGTCTTTTGCGTCAAGCGCCATCACCACGATTTTTGCGCGCCGATTCTCGTGTTTCAATTCTTTAAGCAGTATCAGATTATCCTGAAGATCGGGAATGGTTGAAATCACCAGCTTGGCATCATCTATTTTTGCCCGCTGCTGAATGTCCAAATCGGCGATATCCCCAAATAAACGATAAACTTTACGACTTTCATATTTTTTGATCATATTAGGATCGAAATCTACGATTATCACCTGCTTATCTTTATCCTCCAAAGCCTCGACGATGCTCTCCCCCATCTGGTCCCCGCCGATCACAACAACGTGCCCTTTAATGTCATCCAGATTTCCGTCGTTTTCAAAATTTACCTCCTGCTTAACATTTGTTCTCTCCAAAAATCCGATGCTCGGAGCGATCTCTCTATATAACGTCTTCCAGTGTGTAATAAAATAGGTCGAGACGGCAAAAGTGATCAACCCTACCATAGTCACCAACGAAACAGTATTCTGATCGATGTGGCCCAAACGATATCCCAAAAAGATCATGATAAGCGAGAACTCGGAGATCTGAGACAGCGATACGCCGGTTAAAAACGACGTTCTTTTCCGATAGCCCAATAATCCGAAAGTCAACATCACTACGATCGGCTTGATAAGAAGAACGAACAATGAAAGAATGATCGCCGGAATTATCACTTCAAAAATATTTGCAAAGGACATCTGTAAACCTAAGAGCACAAAGAAAATGACAATGAAGAAATCACGCAAAACTTTCGCTTTGGCGATAATCTGATAACTCACAATCGTGTTTGCAAGAGCCAAGCCTGCCAAAAAACCACCGATTTCAATCGAAAACCCGACGTACTTCGAACTGACCAGGGCAGCGAGACCAAACACCCATGCAAGGCTTGTCAAAAATAAGGCTTCGGGCGAACGGGCCACAAACTCTATAACCCTTGGGAAAACTTTCCGGCTTAGAAAAATTATTCCGGCAAAAAGTAAAGCAGCCTTAACAGCGATCAAGCCAAAATTTATAAGCGATATGAATCCTCCGGTTTGGAGACTGAATCCCGACAAAAACATCAGCAAAAATATCGCCGCAATGTCCTGAAATAATAGAATTCCCAACGAAAACTTGGCATGCAAGCTATGCATTTCGCGTTGGTCGGAGAGAAGCTTAACTACGATGATGGTGGAGGAAAAGGTCAGCGCGGTAGCGATATAAAAACAGGTGATCAAATTGTACCCAAAAATGGCGGTCAGGAAAAAACCGAGCATAAACGTTCCGACTATTTGCGCAATTGATGAAAAAAATAGTGTCTTTCCGATCGAAACAAGCTCCGAAATCCTTATCTCCAGTCCGACCATGAATAAAAGCAGCGTTACTCCAAGTTCGGAAAAGCTTTGTAAAAAATCTTTATTTGGAATACCAAAGATAGGAAAGGCCGCGATCACTATTCCTGTTAAAATATATGCTAAGATTTCGGGTTGACGAAAGAACCTGAAGATCAAAGAAAAAAATGAAGCGATGACAATGATTACGGTCAAACCCAGGAAAATATTGCCCATTACTAATTTTATACAAACTTAATACGAAATAGTCAATCGAAAAATTAAAAACTATCGGTTAATTTTTGTTGCGGGTCAAACTTTGTCCCTGGGTAATCGCCAAAAGCTTGGACAGTTCGGACGCGAATTTTTTGGCGTGTTCCCTGCTCATTCCGATCCTTGATACCACTCGTGCACGGTTTGTATTGCCGATCCGTTGCATCACGTCAAAAATCAATCCGTCTTCGTTCGCCATCATTGAAATGCTGTCCGTGTAATATATCGGCGTATTCTCGGGATTGATATCGACCGCCATTTCCTGCGGCTTGTTGTCTGCCATATTGATCACCTCCTCTGCTTTTTAAACCAAAATAGGCTAAAGATAACTTATTTCTTCCTCCAAGTTGACCCCGAATTTTTGTCTGACTCGTTCCTTGGCAATCCCAATCAACCTACCAACATCCGATGATTTGGCATTCCCCAAATTTACGATAAAATTCGGATGTTTTGGTGAGACTTGCGCATTACCGACCCTAAGACCTTTCAATTCGCAAAGGTATAAAAGCTTTGCGACCGGGATTACCGGAAAAGGATCGTCCTTAACGTATTGCATGAGTTTTTCTCTTTGTATATTTGATAACTGAACTACCGGAATGTTTTTAAAAGTGCTGCCTAAGCTTGGTAAGTCCATCGGGTGTTTTAAATTCCTGTAATCTATCTTTTCCCGAATCGAATTTTCAATCGAGATTTTATCCCCCGGCTTTAGGCCGAATGCAACCTGAACGATCATCTCATCATAAGCTCTGGTCTTAAAAATACTGCTACGATAGGAAAAGTTGCAACCCTGGTTGCTTCGTTTAATTGTTTTTAAAGTCTTTAAGTTAACGCATTTTACTTCCAGCACCGAGTCTTTTGTTTCGCCGGAAAAAGCTCCGGCGTTTCCTCTGACCGCTCCTCCGACCGTACCGGGAAGTCCGCCTGCCCACTCCAATCCCGATAGGCCGTTTTGGATGCAATATTTAAGTAGATCCGAGATCAATACCCCAGCGCCGACGATCACCCTGCCGTTTTTGTTCTCAATCCCTTTGATGTGGTCATATATAACCAAACCGTCAAAACCTTTCTCGCCTATCAATACATTGGTAGCCCTCCCTAAAATGAAAATCGGCCCTTTTTGACCAAATTCAACCAAACCGTCGGTTAATTCTTTTAATGAATTTACTGCCAAAAAATATTTGGCCGGTCCTCCAATTTGATAATTGCTGTAATCCTTCAGCGGCACATTGGTTTGTATCATAACTCTGATTTTAGCATTGACGGTTGCAAATTGGAAATTATCCGAAGAAAATTATTGGTTGGGTGCTGTTCCTAAGGTTGCCGAAAAATCGACGGTTTTTCCGTTTCTCCAAACTGTTATCGAAATGCGGTCACCAGGTTTTTTCTTAGCGATAATCGTTGACAATTCGTTGGAAACGTCAACTTGCTGATTGTCGATTTTAATAATAATATCTCCTGTTTGGATACCCGCGCTCTCTGCCGGAGAACCCGAAGATACGTTGGTAACATACGCACCTTGCACTACTCCGTTTAAAAGCGCAACCTGTTTGGTGAGCATCGTATAGGTTACCCCCAGAAACGGCCTGTTAAACTGTCCTGTTTGATTGAAGTTAGCGATAGAATCCTTAACAATGTTTATCGGCAGCGTAAACCCGATGTTCTGACCGTTTTGTGCTATAGCGGTATTGATGCCGATGACGTTTCCTGCAGAATCTACCAGCGGTCCGCCCGAATTCCCCGGATTCAAAGCGGCGTCTGTCTGAATTACGTTATTAAGATTTTCTACATACCCTTGGAATTGATCTCCGGCCGTTACCGCTCTTCCGATACCGGAGATCACGCCGGTAGTAACGGTATTTCTAAATTCCCCCAAAGCCGTTCCTATCGCTACCACATACTGTCCGACTTGAAGTTTAGACGAGTCGCCTAAAGACGCAGGCTTCAGCGTCACCCCGGGATTATCGCTTGTACTAATCTTCAGTAGCGCGATATCGTTTAAAGGATCCCTGTAAACTTTTTGGACTGTATATTTTTGACCCGTACTTAGCACAACGTCATATTGCACACCAACATCGGCAACGACGTGTTTATTGGTAACCACCAGTCCGTCAGATGATACTATAAATCCAGATCCCACTCCCGTCACCTGCGGTGTCTGACTTTGCTGTGGCTGTTCCTGCCCGAATCCGAAAATTTGAAAAGGACCGAAGTTGAACGTATTGGATTGTTGAGGAGTCTGCAATTCTTCAACGGTAACAACCGATGGGCCGATCTTTTTAACGTCCGCTATTGTTACCGACTCCTCACTTACCACCTCAACTTTTTCCGGTTGTACCAGCGGATTAAATAATGTGAAATTGGATGCGTATTTGGACAGCTCCGACCCGATTGCGAGCAAAACTATCAATACTATTAGAGCCACTATCAATCTTCTCATAAAATTCCTCCTATTTTATCAATACCCAAACTGCTTTTTCAAGCTGAGTGTCCACCGCCGGCTGCTTTGGATCCAAAGAAACCGTGTAGTCCGGCGTCAGCCCTACTTTATTAACCCAGGTACCGTTAGGTGTAAGCCATTTGGCAATGGTTACATGTAATCCTGCCCCGTCCCCCATATCCAGTGCTTCCTGGACCGTTCCTTTACCGAACGATTTTTCCCCCACCAACGCAAGTACACGATGATTATCCCTTAACGCTCCTGAAACGATTTCCGAAGCCGAGGCGCTTCCACCGTTAATTAACACAACCAATTTAATATTCGGATCGGTCAATAAACCCTGCCTTTGAACCGTCAGGGTACAATCCTGTCCGGCCGGACAAGGCGCTTCGCTGACTACCGTTGTTCCTTGCGGCAGAAATTCCGAAGCGATAAACTGTGCGTCGGTCAGATAGCCTCCTGGGTTATTTCTCAAATCCAAAACGATACCTTTGATACTTTTATCGGATTTTATTTGTTTGACGATACCCGGAATCAATTTTTCCCAGTCCTTATTGGTATTATCGCCGAATTCCGAAAGCCTTAAGTATGCATACTTTACGCAATCTGACTTGGTACACGAGTCGCCTTTGGGAATCAAATTCGTGCAACCGCCGGTAGGCGTACATTCCGCGCTTAAAATAGCCATTGCTACGCTTGAAACGGTAATAACATCCCTGGTAATCTTTATGCTGACAGTTTTATTATCCATTTTATGGATTACCGTCAACGTAACGACCGTTCCCTTCGGGCCCCTGATCTTATCTGTAGCCTGAGCCAGGGTCCATCCTGCAATCGATTGACCGTCCACCGCAGTGATGATATCACCCGTTTTGATACCGGCTTTTTCCGCCGGACTACCATCCAAAGGGGCGATAATAACGATATCTTTACCCTGACTACCCAACTCGGCTCCGATACCGGAAAACTGACCCGCCAGACCCTGCTTGAAGTTGGTATTTTGTACGGGCGGAAGATACATTGTAAACGGATCTCCCAAAGAATTTACCATTCCTTCGATCGCGCCGTTTAACATGTTCTGTTCGTCGAGTTTCGATTTATCGTAATAATTCTCTTCCAGTCTCTGCCAAACCGCCCAAAACTGAGAAAAATCGATATTGATCAAGCCCGGAGGCGGTTCCTGACTGGCAACATTTAGGGTAGGCTGATAATTTTTCCAGTCTAAGTTGACTTTGTTTACCCCGAAATAATAACCTGCGAAAAAAGTAATGGCAACCAATAGCAAAACCTGAATCACCCGACTTCTTTTCATAATAATTTTCTAATTATGCCAGAAATATTTTTCCCAGGCAACAGTTAATATATTAATAAATCCTAAGTTTTTGCTGAGAATACATTATACCTTAGCGGTGAACGGAAGCAGTCCCAAATGTCTGGCGTGTTTGATCTTAAGCGTAACTTCTTTTTGGTGTTTAGAACAAAGCCCGCTTCGAAGCCTTGAGATGATTTTTGCCCTATCCGTCATAAATCGCGATAAGGTAGCTGCGTCCTCGAAGGTCGGCTCCTTTTTTTCACTGCAGAAAAAGCATTTCTTGGGAGCGTTCGTTTTTCCGGTTTTTCTGATGATTCGTTTTTTCTTCGGCATAATCTTAGAACGGGATATCGTCGGGGACTATTTCATCCTCTTTCTGGGTTTCCGGTTCCTCTTGTTTTTTAGATTTTGCCGGTGTCTTTTTCTCGGTTTTTTCTTCCGGTTGTTCTCCCTGCGGTTCTTCAATTTCTTCCTCTTCTTCTGTTCGGGCCTCTTCTCCGTTTCGTCTGGAATCCAAAAGTATCATGTCGGAGATGATGATTTCCGTGGTTTGTTTTTGAGTTCCGTCCTGAGCGGTCCAGTTTCTGGTAGTCAATCTTCCTTCAACGTATACCTTTCTTCCTTTGGTCAAAAACTGCGAACAAAGTTCTGCCAATTTGTTCCAAGCAACGATCCTGTGGAATTCCACTTCCTCTTTTTTTTCACCGGAATCCGTGGTCCAGTTTCGGTTGGTCGCAATCGAGAAACTGCAGACCGCCGTTCCCGATGGCGTATATCTTAACTCAGGGTCTCTGGTTAAATTTCCGATAAGCTGAACTCTGTTTAAACTTCTTGCCATATTATTTTTGTCTTAACAAAAGATGTCTTAATACTTCATCCTGCGTAAGTAATTTTTTTTCAAAATCCTTGGTTAGGACATCCTTGAGTTCAAAAACGTAATTGACAAAAAAACCGCTTTCCTGTCTTTTGATCGCATAAGCCAACTGCTTTTCTCCCCATTCCTCTTCTTTGGTAAATTTGGCTCCCTTAAGCCACGATTTTACGGACTCCAAAATCTTTTTTCTGCTTGCTTCGGAAAGCGAATTTTTCAAAACCAATACCAATTGATAATTCTTCATTTAATCTCGTCTTCATTTTACAATATGACTTTCTTTAAAGCAAGAATTAAGTTGGCTTACTTTTTTGCCGTCTTAAAGAAAAATCTGGAAAAATGGAAATCGACCACTACTCGGCGATGGAAGCAAGACTGTCCCGAACTAGATTATCATACTGAAGATGCACTCCGCCGGCGTTTCTTCTGAACGTTTCCCAATCGGTAATTCCTTTAATCGCACTACCGCTGCTCACCAATTCCTCAAATGCCAGAGTCGCAGTAAGATACGCATTGCAGGTAATATCCAAAAACCCTCCGCCCGTCCTTACCAATCTCATCGCCGCCACCTGCTCGCCCAAAGGATTTATCTGCGTTATTATACCTCCGGATATCTTTATTTCTCCCCGGCTTAAAAAACTTGCCAATTCGTAAGGGGTCACTTTGTCCGGACCGGTTATTTTGCTTCTTTCGATATCACTCACAGCAATCGGAATTATAGCACAGTAGATTTTAAGGGTAAAATATTACTAATAAAAGCTTTTTAACCCGATTTGGCTAACCTTAGGGATTTTGAAAATTCCGTAAATAGTGGTAGAATCTATCCTAATAACCAAAAACCTATGACACAGGTTGAGGCAAGACATTCACCGGTTCAACCGGGTATTTCTACCCGAAGAGAAATGCTGCCCCCATCACCCGATCCCGCTATTCGGAAACTTCACCAATTGACGGATACTGAAGATACTAAATTATTCGGTTTTTTAAATGACCTTGAAACAAGCGAAGATCCGGCTGTAGAAGCCGTGTATGGTGCCGGAAACGGATATACGGACCGGTTGGCTAAAGTACAATCGAATAACGACGGGGCCTTCTACCTATCGGTTCCGGGATCTTCCTCGGGCGAAGGTAGGGATTATGTCCTCGTTCAAGTTAACACCTGGGCGGCCAAAGAACGGTCGGTAAATCCTCACAAAGGGATATTGAACGAAGACTCACCTTTTATAGCGCCGTTTGGGGAAGGAAGGCTTTTGGCAGCCGTTTTCGACGGCGCGAGCAGCCGAAGACCTATTCCGGGTCTTTACGAATACGGAGTTTCTGGCGCCTGGTACATCGCCCATCTCGCTTCGCTTGGATTCCCCAATACTAAAGAATATCTGGATTTAAAAGCAAACCCCAACACGTCTGCCGAAGAAGTAATGAAAACGTTAAATACCTGGCTTAAAGAGCGGCTTCGGGGAGTGGAAGGAGTCTCTTATGATGACGTGATTTATATTCCCGGAATGGCTGCAACCATGGTTTTAATCGATTACCAAAAAGACGAAATCAGCCTCGCCCATGTCGCCGATACCCTGGCCGTAGCCGAATATGACAGTAGCTTTTCGGTCTTAACCGACGATAAAAATTTCCAGTGGGACGAGATGAAGCGAAGGCTTGAAGATTCAATCGTTAACGAAGAGCTTGCTAACGGCCGTTATGCTACCAGGGTAACCGTAAAGGATGATCCCAGGATCAAAGGTCTTTTGGAACAAAGTTACCGTGCCAAGATCAATTCCCATCCGTTCGGCACGGGAATCTTAAACGGTCAACCCGAATTGGTTGGAAACGGACTAATTTACACAGACACCGTTCCTATCCCTAATGACCGGGGACTTAAATTGCACCTTGTCTCAGATGGCGTTTATTCGATTTGGATGGGTCGGGAGGATCAACCGGATCTTGGTTCGGGCGTGAGGAAATTGCTCGGCGCTTTGGACAATCCGTCGGTCAACCCGCGCAACGTCCTGTCCGAAATCGATATCAGAGTAAGCCTTGACCCCGACGGGGCGATTTTAGGAAGAAGTAACGACGACTCAAGCCGAGTATCCATTCAGGTCAAAAAAGGAACGGACAGCGAGGCTGCCACGGAATTCCGTAATACAAACAGAAGGTTGCTAATTCAAGATTCCGCGGAAATCGCCCGTGCGCAGGTGATCCGTGACGCCGAAAAGCAGCAACCACATCTGCCGTCAATCAAAACCGGACCGCTGGAATATATGGGCATGAGCGGAAAATAAGGCGAAAGCTAAAAGTTTATTTTATGCTCCGATTTTAAATTCGACCACATCACCGTCCCTCATGACATAATCCCTTCCTTCAAACCTTGTCCTTCCGTTTTCGCGTGAAACTTTCCAACCCCCGTTTTCTACAAAATCCCGATAAGAAACAACCTCCGCCTTGATGAATTTTTTGATAAAGTCGGTATGAATGGTCCCGGCCGCATCCGCAGCCGAAGTTCCCTTCCTGATGGTCCAGGCACGCACCTCCTTTTCCCCCGCCGTAAGAAAAGATATCAGATCCAAAATTTTATAACCTTCTTTGATAACTTTCTCAAGACCGGATTCATCGACACCCAATTCTTTGAGATATTCTTTTTGCTCCTCTTGCGAAAGCTCGGAAAGTTCCGACTCGATTTTGGCACATACGGGTATCGTTTCGGGACCGAGATCTTTATCAAGATCCGTCTCGTCGACATTAGCGATGGTAAACATCGGTTTTGCGGTTAATAGTTGAAGTTGTTTTGCCGCTTCTTTTTCCTCGTTTGACAACCCTACTTCCCTTACCAGCTTTCCCTGATTCAATGCTGCGGTTAATTTTCGGACCGCCGACCACCTGGATAAATCTTCTTTGCTCGCATTACGTTTGGGCTCCTGCTGTCTATTAAGTGTTTCAAGATCTGCAAGGATTAGTTCGGTATTTACAACCTCAAAGTCTGATTTAGGATCTTGGGAGCTTTCGTGCCGCAACACATTTTCGTCTTTAAAGTATCTGACAACCTGGGCTATCGCATCGCATTCACGAATGTGTGACAGGAATTTATTACCCAAACCCTGCCCCTGTGCCGCTCCTTTGACCAAACCGGCGATATCCACAAAAGAAACCGTCGCGTAAATAATCGGCGGAGCAACCGTCATTTTGTGTTCATTTTGAGTTATTTGGCTAAGTTTTATAAGCCTTTCGTCGGGCACAGGAACAATTCCTATGTTCGGTTCTATGGTTGCGAACGGATAATTTGCGACAAACGCCTGTTGTTTCTTTAAAAGCGCGTTGAAAAGTGTCGATTTCCCGACATTAGGCAAACCGATTATTCCGATACTTAAGTTCATAATTACACTAATTATAATATTAATAAAACATTAAGAATGTATTGACGGCTAAAACTAATTAAAAAGACCATATTCTAAAACAATCCATTATTTTTGTAATGCGGAAATAATTTCAGCTGTTTTTCTGACACGACCAATCCGGGGAAAAATACGGGCGATTGCAAATTCGTGATCGGACTTTGCCCGCGCGGCCATTGCATCCTCGGCAAAAATTAAACTATACCCTCTTTCATAAGCATCTCTCGCCGTCGACTCGACTCCATAGTTGGTTGAGATCCCACCCAAAACTATCGTTTTAATTTCTCTTCTTCTTAATTCCAGGTCAAGTTCAGTTCCATAAAATGCTCCCCATTGGCGTTTGGTAATTAAAAGGTCATTCTCTTTTAGGGAAAGCTCCGGAACAATTTCCGACCAATTCTTCGGCCTTTCCCCACCCCACTGCATTTTTTCATCAGTCTCCGGATGAAGCATATCTTTTCCGTCAGCTGACCCGTTTACGTGAACCAAACATACCTGCATTTTGGCCTCATGAAAAGCCTTGGTGAGTTTTTGCGCGTTAGCAATCACTTCAGCCGGCGTTGATGGTTCGGACATCATTGAAGTAATACCAATCTGAAGATCAATCAATACCAAAGCCGTCTCTTCGGGTTTAATTTTTAAAATCTTATTCACATTCATATAATATTATATAACAACATAAATATATTTTCCGTCATTATTTTTTAAATCACATTAACAAACCCTTGCTCAAATTCGATTAGCATAATATTGCTATAATAAGACCGTGCAGTTACCAAATGTCAAAAAAATCTTTATCTTTATATCCGGCGCCTTTTCTTTATGCGTTATCTTGTTTTTCGTGATTGTTTTCCCGACCGAACAGAAACTGGCTGTCCAACTTCCCGATCAAATATCAAAACAGGAAAAAATCTATCATATAACCTATGTCAAATTTACAATGATAAATCCTTATGTCATCGATGCCGCGATCGCCTCACAAGATCGTCGTTTTTACAATAACCTGGGAGTTGACCTGGTCGGAACCGTTCGCGCGCTTTACTACACCGCCGTCAGCGGACAAAGACAAGGTGCAAGCACCATCACCGAACAGTTGGCAAAAAACGTTTATTACCATGACAAGGACACACCCGAGACAGACATACAGACCAAACTCCTTGCTCCGTTTATCACTCTGCTTTATTCGAAACAGTACATTCTGGAAATGTATTTAAACGATATATATTTCGGCAAGCAGGCTTATGGAATATATAACGCAAGTATGACATTCTTTAAAACATCTCCAAAAGATCTGAGTCTTTCTCAGTCGGCTTATTTGATGGGTCTGATTAACGTTCCTAGTTATTTTTCCTCCCATACCGAACAAGCTATTCAAGAAGCCGATATAGTGTTAGAACAAATGCAATCGGAAGGATACATTACGCCAGCTCAAGTAAAAACCGCCGAAACCAAGCTACGGGCGCAATCATTTTTTTAGAATTGAGGCGGTGATTGATCGTCCGTCTTGTTCAGCTCGTCTGGCAAAATCTCATCCAGATCGTTCTTTGAGGCCGGGACTCTTCGTCTTCTTTTAAATTTAAGTTCTAAGTCTTTTTTGAAAATTAATACAAATCCCAAACCCAAAACTATAATTCCGACAACCACCGCCAGTCCTGCAATCAGACTTTTAGTATTCAGACCGCTTAAAAACGAAGTGTTAATCGGAACCGGACTAGGCGTCGGCGTCACAGTTTCTGTCGGAACGGGAGTGTCGGTAGGTGACGGCGTTTGACTGGCTTGGGCGCTATCGGAATTTGAGGAAAGTACCGAAGACGCTGCCAAACCTCCGGGAACGGCGGACAATTCATTGGAAAAATCTCCTGAGGTACAACCGTTATTGGCAGCTATTACAAAATAGTAGGTTGTACCGGTGGCAAGCGATCCAACGGTATAAGTGGTGACGCCTTGGTCACCGATATTCGGATTGCCATAAATATATTTTCCCGATTCTATGCCATAGGCGACCAGGTAATTGGTCACCGGATCCGAAGCATCGGTCCAGGTCAATGTTACTTGATTATCACCGCTTGAAACAGCGGAGGTCAGAACGGGAGTACTGCCCGGAGCCGGATCATTACAAGCAGAGCCTGTGGGAGTAGGCGTCGGGGTCGCCGTAACGGAAACGGGCTGGAAAACGATACTGATGCTACCGATGTTACCGGTAGAATCGGAGACGGTAAAATTGTCCGTTCCGGCGCTGGTCGAGCAAACCCCGAACTGAACCTCGTTACCGGGCGAACCCGAACCGTCCGAGCCGGTGGCAGCCTGGGCACTGGTCGTACGGCTGGTACCACCACATGCGCCGCTATTATTGGCAATGATATTAAGTCCGGAATCCGAGTTGGTATTGGTGATAGTAATCATATCTCCCGATCCGACCGGATTACCCGAACCATCTTTAACGTCAATTGTTATCACCGCAACAGTCTGTCCGTCGGCATTGGGAGTTGAGTTATTGGAACTTACCGACGCGGAATTTGCCAAAACCGGAGTAGTAGAAAACAAAAAACCTCCCAAGATCAACAAGATAATCTTGAACATCGAGGCCCTGTTTTTATATGATTGCATATAAATGCTTTCCTTAACTTAAAATTCTAAACTTAAAATCCGCTTAAAGCAAAGTAAATGTTAACCGTTTCTATTAACCTAATACTTTGTACCACATAAAAGATTGAATTTTAAGATATCAAACTTTTTGATGCGAATTCATTTAATTCAGCGAATTCTCAGATATTTTACTTATTATTCAAATGAGTATACCTTAATCCGGCATTAGCTCCTATACGGAAAACGCACTTGACTTTTTAAAAAACATATTGATAATATAAATTACTCATCAAAATTTTATGAATGAAGAATTAAATACAAATACCCAAGCCCAACAACCCCCCCAGCCTGTCGTAAATTCTACCCCGACCGCAAAAAACAATAAAATGGTTTATGCCATAGCGGCATTCGTGCTTGTGGTCGTAATTGTCGGCGCGGTTTATTTGATGCTTCCTAAAACATCGGTGGCTCCGACCACGCCTGCACGACAGACGGCACAACCTAATCAAGGGACACAAACGACCCAAACCAAAGTCACGCCATCGAACGTTGGCCAAACCCTTCAAAATACAGATACGACCATGCAACAGGCGATCGATCAGGCAAATTCTGATTTAAACGACATAAGTAAAATCAATACATCACAAGACAGTACCAGCGGATTATAAATATGAATAAATTCATAAAACTATCTTTATTAACGGGTTCACTCTTGCTGCTTGTAGCGCTACCGGCATTTGCCCAAACCTACGGCGGACAAAGACTTTTAAACGAAACGAATAGGCTGCAAAATATAGCAAGCAAAGATGCTACTGTCCAGCAGAACCAACTACAGAATCTGATTAAACGCGCCGATAACTTAATCACAAACAGGATAAGTACACTTAACACCCTCTTAACCCGAATTCAGAATGACAGCAGGCTTACCGCAAGCGAAAAAACCAGTCTTACCTCCGACATCCAGAACGATATCACCGGACTCACGGCTCTTAAGACCAAAATAGATGCGGACACGGATATTACTACTGCAAGGACCGACGCAAAAACGATTATTACCAATTATTACATCTATGCTATATTTGAACCCAAAATGCGATTGCTTATTATTTTGAATAATCTGCAAACCGTTACTACAAATATCCAAAACTTGATTCCGCAAATCCAGACCATAATCAATACATTACAGTCACAAGGAAAAGACGTGTCGCAACTGCAAACCTTATTAAGCGATGTTAATTCTCAGCTACAGACAATAAGTACCACCCTTACCAAAGACGTTACAAGCGTAGAAAATATCACGGCAAGCTCCGGAATTTCGGTTGCGGAACAGGCTTTTGCCCAAGTAAGACAAGATGTTGCCCAAATCGTAAGGTCGGGCTTTGCCAAAATTCGCTCAGACTTTGCCCAGATGAGGCCGTTATTCAGCCAATTGATCATTAATAAAGTAACACCCGGACCTACTTCCCCGACAAGCACGGGTTCCGCATCGTAAGGGTTACGGAGCTAGCAAGGACATAGGAATTATTTTGTGGATTTTTTACAGATTATTTTCTAATACCTTGTCCCAACTTGTAACTTTGTAATTTGTTTCACAGATTTTATCATTTAACCCATGTATAAGTTTTACATGGCAAACAGCGTTGTACATTTTGAAATGCCGGCAAAAGACAAAAAAAGAACTGCCGAATTTTATTCAAAGGTTTTCGGATGGAACATGCGACAACTGGGTGATGATATGGGGAATTATCTTATTGCCCAAACCGCGGAAACCGACGAAAAAAACATGATGAATAAAACTCCCGGCACGATAAATGGCGGATTTTTTGATTATAAAGACGAGGAAGGATTTAATATACCCCATTTAGTTATATCTGTTGAAAACTTGGATAAGACCATAAGAGATGTAAAAGCCACCGGGGGAAAAATTCTTGGTGAAAAAATGAATATTCCGGGAATTGGAATGTATGTTTCTTTCAAAGATACCGAAGGAAATATTGTAGGCATGCTTCAACCAAACCGCTGAAGTTAATTATTTTTTACGGTAAAGAGATAAAATATTAAGAAGTAAAATAATTCCGGAGCTTGGGGAGTATGTACTCAAGGCGTTTTGAATTTACTCGTTAATATCGTCGTCTACAAACCGGATATCAGCCGTTGTTTACTTAAGCTTATGATATAATCGCCGCATGGTTGAAGGAACAAGTCGAAACTTAGTCTCGGTTATTGAGGGTGTTACTGTTACTCCGGTTTCCATAGAGGCAGTTCCCAGTGACATCAACCCTTTTTACACAATGGATATATCACAAGCACCCAACGACGACGTTTTTATAAGATTTAACGATTTAAAATCTCATACCATTATTAAGGCTGTGAGAATAAACGGGAACTTCGAGGGCGGACCTTATACCTTAGTCACTGACGAATTGGTAAATCTAATCAGAAATTTTGCAAGCTCAAAGGAACCGGACCATATTCGCCACCCCGAAGAAAAGAAAGAGGAATTATTTTCTTCGATAGTCAATCCGCTGGTTTTAACCGGCGGACCGGACGATGATTTTAGAATCAAGGTGAGTGGGATCGAAAGCATGGACAACCCGGTCGAGGAGGAAGATCTTGACGTATTCGGAGGAAGTTTTTTAGATATTATAGTTGGCAAAAACGGTAACGTGACGACTGCCATCAGGAATACCGGCTGGCAGTCACCAAAGCAACTTATTTTGGAGTTTAAGACTGCGGAAAACGGAGGCAAATTCCCGCTGGTTGCCCAAACTTTTACCAGAATTTGCGAACGCTTCATCCAAGCTGCTTAGTCAACAGATTTAGTTTTACCTATAATCCAAGCTGTGAAACAAAAGCCTTGAGAGCGCCCGTTTTGTCCACAAGTATTACATAACCGTCTGCCAAAACTTTCTTTGTTTGTTCATCTGTCGGTGACTTCAGCCACTCTGAAGTGGTAAAATTAAATTCCACTTCCAAACCAGTGTTATAGTAGACCCTTTTTGTCTTTAAAAGACCCCAATCCTCATCAAGCACGTTGGTTATTATTCCGAACTTTTCCGCCCAGGTGCTGTCTTTTAGATAAATTTCGACATTATCCGTTAGTATCACCAGGTCCAAATCTGATGACGCTTGGGCGGCGTTTCTGGCATAAGAACCTACCAAAAAAACTCCGATAATGTTATCTTGCATCGCTGCCCAAGCCTTAAAATCCGTTAATAAAATATTAAAGTTAGGCATTCAACTGATAATAAACTCCTTTTTTGCCTTTTTGTCAAATGAATTAGATACTGCCACTATCAAAGACTGTACATTTTGTCGTTTACGCTTATTAAATATTGTACGTGTTACCCCAGATCATATTTTAAATGAATATATTGGTGGTATAATTTCTCCATGACCATCCATCTGCCGAAACTACCCAAACTTCCCGACGCTCCGAAGCTTCCCCGACTTTTGAAAATGCCGGAATTTCCCCATTTGCGAAAAATCAGTTTTAACGTTGAATCTTTTAAGAGCATACCCCGGTTTATTTTGAAACATAAAATTTCGCTTTCGTCATTGATTTTGCTGATATTGTTCGTAACTTTTGCAATGTGGTACCGCGGATATCTTCTTTCCAAAATGAAACCCGCACCCCAGGTCAACGGCAATGAAGATTTTTACTCCTCTACGGGCAAGAATGCCGTACCGACGATAATTATCCCGACGCCAACGATAATTAATAACAATAACAATTCCGACATATATAATAGTGCCATATACCAGACACCGACGCCTTTTCCGACCTTTCCTCCTCTGCCGACACTGGCTCCACTTCCTACAGCTACTCCTATTCCAACGACCACTACTTCAAGTTCCTCGTCCAATAACAGCAGCAATCCGAATTGCACCACAGGCGGAGGAACCCCAAACTCATGGTATTCGGATGTTTACCCTAACCCGCCCATAACCACCGGTACCGGCTCGGTAACCATCATCGTCGATATCCGTGACTGCAACGAAAATTTAGCACCGGTAAGCGATAATTTGAAAATTTCATTGAGCTCCGGCGATCCGAATACCCTGATTAACGGCAACAAACTGCCAGTAAACGTCAACACTCAAAACGGTGAAGTCAAATTCAATGTCAGCTCGCAGATCAATGGTTCGGTGACGCTTATCGTCCAGGATACGACCAGCAACTTTACCGTGACCGACATCAACAACCATAATCCGGTGATAACTTTTTCGGGCAATAGTTCGGGAAACTCTAATTGCACCACCGCAAGCGGCGTTCCGAATTTCTGGTATTCCGATGTCTATCCGGCCTCGCCCATCTCGGCCAATACCGGCTCGACGGTCACACTTACCGTCAATATCCGCGATTGCAGTCAAAATGACGTATCAAACGATAACATCACCGTTACCCAGACCTCAAGCGATTCAAGCGTTAAGATAAACGGATCGAGTTCACCAGTCAGCGCCCAGGCCCAAAACGGCGTGGCGACTTTTAACATCACTTCCCAAAATACCGGAACCGATACTTTCACAGTACAGGATACTACCAGTAATTTTTCCATTACCGATACCAACAACCATAGTCCAAGCATCGTCTTTAGCGGTTCATCTGCCACGCCGACACCGACGCCCACCCCGACCCAAGCTCCCGCCTCAACGGCCACGCCGACACCGACGCCCACCCCGACCCAGGCTCTTACTTCTACTCCGACCCCTACGCCGACAAACACACTTTCTCCTACTCCATAACTTATAAAAAAATAACGATTGTTGACAGTTTGTACCTTAAATGCGATACTTTAAAAAATGCAGACGGAGCGTATCCACTGGATAGACATCACCCGAGGAATCGCCATCATTTTTGTCATCTATGCCCATGTGCTGGGAAACCAGGGCATCCGATATCTTTTTTATGCCTTCCACATGCCTTTATTCTTCTTTATTTCCGGCGTTCTTTTTAGAAAAGACGACGGTTTTCTTACGGTCGTTAAAAAATCCGCGAAATCCTTAATTATTCCCTACTTTATCCTGGCTTGGTTTTTTTACGTCTGGTGGGTCTTATCGAACGGAAGCAGTTTTTTTAATCCGGCGATCATCACCCAGTTCTGGGGCATTTTTTACGGCAACAGCAACAACGGAATGTTGGCTTTTAATGACGTTTTGTGGTTTTTGCCCACGCTGTTTGTGACCAGAGTGATGTTTGCGGCATTAACAAAAATTTCATTAAAAACCGGTCTACTGGCCTTAACGCTGTTATTATTTTCAATCTTTGGATATGCGCTATCTGTTTTTGGGCCCGATGTCAAACTTCCGTTCGGTTTTGAAACCGCTTTATCAGGGATAGTTTTTTACGGAGCTGGATTTTTATGGTATCGGGGTCAGAGTGCGAAAAAAATGATACTCGGCCATAAACGCCTGATCTTCCCGGCATTTTTATTGATTATGATCCTACTCGCAACTATAGATTTCCACAATTTCGGACGACAAATCGATATGAGGCTTAACAACTTGAACAATTATTTCTTCTTTTATGTTGATGCATTCTTGGGTATCTTTTCCTGGCTGTCGTTTGCCCTAATCCTTAATAAAAATGTTCTGCTTGAAGCTTTCGGAAGATATTCGCTTGTTTTGTTCGCCTGGCATCCGTTCGTGTTTAAATACCTCAACGATTATATTTTAAACCTAATCACAGCCGTTAAAACGCTTATTCCCGCAATTTATACCATAATTACAGTCAGCGTCATCCTCTTTGCTAACTCGATATACGAAAATCTCCGTAAAAAAATCTTTTTTCGCCCTTCTTAATTTATTTTAATACTTAAAGCTTAATCGTATAACGCCATATTAACAACAACCGCGGTATTCAATGTTTCTGCTTTATATTCCGAGAGCTTTAACTCTCACCTTTAAGGCTTTGAGTCTTATTTTACTCACATCTTATTGATCGGTAACTTAAATCACGCCATTACCGGAAAGCATGTTATAATATAAAAATCGAAAGCGAGGTGAATTGTTCATGGTGAATGCTACCCGAAAGACAGCCAAGAAGGTTAAGGGTTTCTCGGATGAAGAACGCGAAGCGATGCAGGAACGCGCCCGGGAACTGATGTCGGACAAAGGGAACGGAGAGGCCGCAGTGCTTAAGAAAATCGCCGAGATGAAAGGTTTGGATCATATTTTGGGCGAAAAACTACACGACCTCATCAAGAAAAACGCGCCGACCTTAGTACCCAAAACCTGGTACGGTATGCCCGCCTATGCCAACAAGGATGGTAAGGTCGTCTGCTTTTTCCAAAACGCGAGCAGGTTCAAAACAAGGTATTTAACTTTAGGCTTCAGTGATGCTGCAAAATTGGATGAAGGCAACATTTGGCCGGTAACTTTCGCTCTAACCAAGTTGACCCCAAACGAAGAAACAAAAATCGCCGCGCTGGTGAAACAAGCGGTGGGATAAACAATCATAATTTCGACTATATGCATCCTAGGGACAAAGTAATCGTAGGGAACAAATTCTAGACTGCGTCTTGAAGAATCTTGATGATGATTTTTTTCATTCCGAGCAGCGCCATTGTGGATTTTTTATCTCTAATAAGTTCACCTATATTTTGCGGAACTATCTGCCAGGAAAGTCCGTACTTATCCTTAAGCCATCCGCATTGCTGAGCTTTTTTATCGCCGCCTTTTGTCAATTTATTCCAGTAATAATCTATTTCCTTCTGACCCTTACACTGAACGACCAAGGATACCGATTCATTGAACTTTACAAAAGGCCCGCCGTTTAAAGCGGTGAATTCCTCTCCGTCAAGGATAAAGTCAACCGTCATCACGGAGCCGACAGGTTGTTTGGAAGGAGTTTCAACCGTGTAATAATTTTTAGAAATTATTTTAGAATTTTTGAAAATAGAAACGTAATATTTAGCCGCTTCCTCAGCTTCATTATTAAACCATAAGAAGGTTGTGATCTTTTGCATACAAATAAAATTATCAAAATAAGACGTCGAAAGTCAGTAACTTAAATTACCTTAGTCTTAAGGATTTTATAGATAACGATAAGGTTAAAATTTCAAAAGCTCCAGTGCCTTATAGACAAATACAGCCGGCCATAAGATAGCCTCAATAATGCCGACAACACCCTGCATCAGCGTGTGTGCATGTTGTAAAAAATAAACCAAAGCCCCGAATACCCCGATACCGTAAAGAGCTTCTCCTCCCCCGGCGCATTTCTTCATAACGTCTCACCTCCCCAAATCAAACTTACTCTACCCGAAACTACTTGTCAAACAGCATTTACATAATGAAATCATGAAGCACGTTTATGGATTTAAAGGAAAAGTTCGGAAAGATCCTAAAGCTAATTGGTTTTTATAAGTTTGAATAAAAAACTATCCAACGAAATTATGTCTATTCCAGTATCATTTTCTGCTTTTTTATCAGTCTTCGCGCGCCATACCCGGCCGTGACATACTATTTTCGATATCGGATGTAAAATTTTATTGTCGTTGGGGACCGCTTCTTTGCGGAAGAGCGGGTAAATCGTTTAAAATGACACCGTTTTTGTCGGTCAAAATCCCGACGTCGTCAAACCACATTCTGTCCTGACCATTTTGGTCGTCCGAAAGGTTTAACTCTACAAAGTATAGTTTATCTCCCGTCTCGACCGTGAATTGCTGTTTATGGTCTTCCTGTTCCGTATTGTTAGGGGTAAGTGTAACCAACATAGACCCGCCTGAACTTGCTACGGTCGACATTGTCCAGCCGTTTAACGCCGCTTTTACATCTGCCGGCGAAGTACCGTTTACCGGATAAATCAAATATGAATGCTGGTTAAGCATCGGGTTATCCTGTAATTTTGTACCCTTAATGCTCGTTAAAGGCTTAGGTGCAGGAGTTAATTTGGTTGATGAAACGCCTTCTGTGGCAGGAAGAATTACCGATCGCCTACTGTAATGGACCCATAAAAATACCAACCCGACCAGTACCAATACCGCTATCACTCCGGCAACCAAAGAATAATTCTTTTTCATAAAAACCTAGAAAAAGTTTACCGTGCCCAGGCAGCAAATACGGTGATTTCGATCACGGGCTTCCTTCTTTTACCACAAATTTTATATATTCAGCTGGTTTTAAGAAATTTTGTCTATATTCTAGATAATATAAATTTTGTAAAAAATTTTAAAGGATCGCGGCCAGGCAGGAATAAAAACTGTCCGTGACCCCAAATCATACCCCATATAACCATAGCGCCTTAAAATAAACGCTTCGCCAATCAGAAGCGTTTATTTTTTGGTGATATGTTGATTAACAAATGTTATAAAGGTTTATCCGAAGCTATTAAACCTGCACTACCCTTTGTTCGGTTTCGTTGATGACTTTTCCTTGTAACAAAAAAAGTTTTCGCACGGATAATCCACAACAAAAATGTAGTCTTGTCAATAACTTCTGTCAAGACCGAAATGATATACTACACAAATGAAGATATTGTACTTATTGCGAGGAAAAGTAAAAGAAGGAAAAAAAAGAGGAAAACGTCTGGGATTTCCCACCGCTAATATTACCTTGCATAAAAAAATTCCCGAAGGAATTTATGCTTCTAAAGTCACGATCGATAAACAGGATTATTTGGCGGCTACTTTTATCGGCGCCTCCAAAACATTCAGAGAAACGGAACTTAAATGTGAAAGTTTTATTTTAAATTTCGATAACGAAATCTACGGTAAATGGATCACGGTTAAGCTAATTAAAAAAGTCCGCAGAAATAAAAAATTCTCTTCGGTTAAGAAACTTATTGATCAAATGGAAGTCGACATATCGAATATCCTGATGTTTTTTTCAAAAACTAAAACAAATTAGTCCTTTCCGTTGTTCCAAAAATCTCCATTGTGTCCTTCGCGGTCCATCGTTTTGTTTTCATATTGTTGCTCCAGTTGCTTTTGCTTATTGTCGGTTTGGAGAATCACTTTTTCAATTTCAGGTTTATTGTTAAGCGAAGCGCTCTTACTTGCTTCTTCCAAATTTTGCGCACTTTGTTCGACACTTCTCAGATTTATTTTGTTGTTTTTGTTGAGAGTTTGCTCGTAATCGTTGATCGTTCCTTGTAAATTAGACGAATTGTTCTGCGCCGAAAGTGCTTTGATTTCTTCGCTCCTTCTTTTGAGCATCTGGCCGCTAAAAGAGGGGTTAACCGCAGATACAATATTTTCAGTCAGTCTTTTTACGGGATATAATAAATCGCCGGGTAAACTGTTTTGAGCATCCACTATCGTATAAGAACCCGCGGACAACATCAAAATTATTGCCATAAATGAAAGAATCAGCCATTTACTATACCTTAAGCCTTCCCCGTGTCCCGGAAAATGCAGTAAAAAGCTGGTCTTAGTAAATTGCGATCTCTCAAACCGGTATAAGTTAGAAATATTCTTAGACAACAAACCCAATTCCTCTGCCTCCTTTGCGGAAGCTCCGGATTGTTTTAATTCCTTTATAATGTTTTCTAAATCATTCATTGCTTATGATCTCCTTTAATTTCTTCAACGCACGAAATTGCAATACTCTGACATTTACTTCACTTATCCCTAAAATTTGTCCCGTTTCCCTGGCGGATAATTCATTGACGAACCTTAGAATTACCACTTCCTTTAAATTCTTAGATAAATATTGAAGCGCCCGGGTAACCTTTCCGATATTTTCATCCTTCTCCAGCTTTTCGATCAAATTTTCGTCGTAATGAGGTTCTATGCCCAGCTCCGTCATATCCTCCAAAGAAGTTTTCTTGGTCCTGGAATCTTTTCTAAAATGATCGATCATGACGCTTTTGGCAACTTTGTATAAGTACGCCTGAATAAAATCGGTGTTTATTTTCTCCCAGTTTTTCCAAACTTTTAGGAACACTTCGCTTGTGATGTCCTCCGCCAAATTCGGATCCCGGGTGTTTAAATAAACGTATTTATATATCTTATCCGAGAATTTCAAGTATGTTCTTTCGAATTCTTTTTTTAATTGCATCGGACATATTCTATCACAGCCTAATATTGTAACGATATTTTCGGACTTTCGTTATATATTGCATATGAAAAAGATTATTGCATTTTTAGCCATTATTTTAATCTTTGCCCTCTTGCAAAATAAAAATAATTTACAAGCCTATGCAGACCAGAATATTCATAAGACCTCTATCGATGTGGCCAAAAACGTATTTAACGGTTTTGAAAATGGAAAAAACAAATACCAAATACGCGTTTTCGGCAACAACTTCATGATAAAAGGACAGATCTCGGCCGCGTCCTCAACGTCAATTACCATTAATTCACAGGTTATCTACATAGACCCATCCGTCACCGGAGATGTTAAAGTTGTCGGAAATCCGCAGGTTAATGCATACGCGATCATCTCGGGAATCATTCAGAACTCCGATTATTATGCTCAAAGAATAGTAATAAACCAACGGGACAAAAATGAACCGTCAGAAAATGAACAGGGAGAAGAAAACGAAAATGTTACTCCGACCGTCACACCCACCGTTATCCCTACGGTTACGCTTACGCCGACTCCGACCCCAATTGCCACCGAAAGCCCAACACTTACACCGACCCCCGTATCCACCCAGAGCGCAAGTATCGAAACCAACTTTGGCAATCAGTTCAACCTGCAAAACATCATCAATAATTTTGAAAAGTTTTTTTCTTTCGTCAATAACGGATTTTTCAGATTTTAATTCAGTTTCTTAAACCCCTTAAACAACTAGTGATATAATTCCAAAATATGAGGACATTCATTTTATTATCGATAGTTATTGCGGTGTTTGTTACGGTCTTGGCCGCTTTTTCGTCAAACAACCCAAAACTTAAGATCAATAAGACTATCCAAAAGTCGATTGATAATTTTCGTTTCAACCATATCGCAGTAATAGTTATGGAAAATAAAACCTTTGATGAAATTGCCGGAAACAAAGAGGCGCCTTACATCAACTCGTTAATAGAAAAATACGGATTGGCGGCTAAATATTCCGCCGTAACCCACCCCAGTCTTCCCAATTACCTGGCGCTTTTGGGTGGTGACACCTTCGATGTGACCGGTGATTGCGAAAACTGTTTTATTCCGGATGAAAATCTGGTCGATCGGCTGGAACAAAGAGGCCTCACTTGGAAAGCATATATGGAGTCCATGCCAAGCCCATGTTATATTGGCAGTAGCGGTCTTTATGCACAAAAGCACGACCCGTTCATTTATTTTGATGACATCAGAAATAATCCAAAGCGATGTAGTAAGATCGTCGACTACTCCCAGCTACTTAACGATTTAAAAAGCCGACAAACAGCTCCCGATTTTATCTGGATCACGCCCAATCTTTGTAATGACATGCATGACTGTCCGGTTTCAACGGGAGATAAATGGTTAAGCGAACAAATTCCTTCGATATTAAACTCCGAGGCTTTTTCAAAAAGCGATTCGCTTATAGTTCTGACTTTCGATGAAGGTAACGATAACGACAATAATGTGGCAACGATATTAATCGGCAAAAACGTTAAACCCGGCTACCGGTCACAAGTCGCGTACACCCACTATTCCCTGCTTAAAACAATCGAACAAAATTGGGGCCTTGATTATTTGACAACCAATGTGGAAAAAAGCCCGGCGATGTTTGAATTTTTCAAAAAATAAACGGCTAAATAACCACCTGTTAAGGATTGATACGAACCGTTTGGGCACTGGTTGTGCCATTTATACCCTGTTCGTAAACCGTCACATTTTGTCCCGGCTTAAGACTGTTTTGATCGACCGTACTAAGTTGCTGGTATTGTGTTAAGGCTGAAAGCGAAACCGTCCTGATCGTGCCGTTAGGCATTTTGACGGTTATTTGATTTCCCGAAATACCGGTGATTATCCCATTCAACACTCCTCGTTGGAAAATTCTTCTTGGGAAAACGAAACGATTCGTTCCTCTTAAAAAACCGTATCTTCCCCGCATACCCGGCATATATCCATATCCGTAATAAATCCTATTCAATCTCTCCCTTTGGACAGAAACTTTAAGAGCAAAAGCAAAAACCATTACCAATACCGCTACGATAATTATACCGATAACTTTTTTTCCGTTCATAAGTTAATTTATTATCACTGTAACCTGAATAAAAACTGAACAACTCATACAAGTTACCAGAGCATCACCCAGAAAGTTTGCATTATCAATACCTGGATGAACTGGATAAAAATAAAGATAAGGAAATATTTAGAATTGAATTTTAAATTTTCTGTAAGAAAACGGGCCATGGGGACAACTAAAAAAGGGATAAAAATTAACCAAATCCTTCCCGCCTCCCCCCTCACCAGCCCCAACGCGTCGACCGTAAATAAAGTAGTCAAAAAAGGTATAAGCATTACTATTTCTTTCGACCGTTTATATTTTATAAAATTGCCGATTAAATCTTTCAAAAGCAGTATAAAAATGACCGACACGGGAATACCGGCAAACACGAAAAAATCATAAAAATTATAAAATACCCAGGGAAAATATGATCTTTGGACCATTCCTTTCGATAAAACAGCGGCGGTAATAGTAAAAAAGTTGGTGTTTAGAAATATTAATAAAAACAATAAAAATGACAGTAGTCCTGCGATTAAGGCCAGGTAACTTTCCATTAATTTATTAATAAGTTGCGAGAATTTGTATTTTTGATTTAAGAGCAACAGTAAACATACAAAATAAAATAGTAAAAAGGGGGCAATGCTCAGAGAAAAAAATAAACCGAATGCAAGAATCAATCCGGACATATACGCAAATTTTAAATTATTTTTCTCTACCGCCAATATAATAAATATTAACGCTAATAAAGGAAATATAGTATAAAACGCGTCCAAGAGCGGAACAAAAAAAATGACGCTTGGAACGGTTGAATAAATCACCGAACTTCTAAACGCGGTTTTGACGTTAAAAATTATTTTTGTCAAATAGTAAAGCGGGGCCACGGGCAGTGCTACCAGAAAAGGGATAAAAAGCGACGAAAAAACTGCGGTTTCTTTCTGGTTTTGTAACAATCCTAACCAAATTTTGGCAACCGACGGAGTTGAGGGAGTTAAATGCGCGATAATACCGGAATTTGGAAGATGTTGAAAAATCACCTCGAATAGCCAAAATAATACTATTCCACCCGGAGGGTGGCTTTTGGCATGCATGGTAAGTGCCGGAACTATGTCGGCAAAAGTGGATAAATAAGAAATTAAATTATGGATTTGCAAGGAAGCCGTAAATTGTCCGTTTGCGCCGGGGCTGATAATTCTTTCGATCAAGACGGATATTCCGCTTCTCGAAAAAAAAAGGATACTAAAAACAAAAAGGTATAGCCAGACAATCACAAACGAGATCAACGCTTTCTCATGATTTTTGATCTCCTTTTCTTTGGAATCGTATTTATTTATCAGCCAAAATAACGCTATAAAAAGCAAAAAGGGGGCCCAGACTTTTGGCAAAGATGAGGCGGAAAACTGGTACGGCCATCGCCAATCGGGAGGATAAACTCCCGGGCCCCTAAGATATGGACTAATGTTGAAAGCGATGGCAAGAAAAAAAACGGCTGCCAAAAGAATAGTGAGCGATAAGACTTTTTTTTGCATTTAAAAAAATAGCGTAAATAGAAGTTTTAACACTTAGTATCTGTTCTTAAGCATCTTTTTGTTTCTGTGGACCCACCAGTCGCTCTCTTTATCAAAAAACCACCAGTCGTCGGACTTTGTGCCTAAAATGACCTTGGCTAAATTTTTGGCAACATCGGTTCTTAATCTTTTTACGGCCGAAGGCAGCCAGGACACCGCCCTTTTATTACCGATATCGACCTGTTCCTTTAAAGTCAAAAGCCATTCGATATTGTCAGCATCTTTGGCAAGAATTGCTTCTTTGGATTTTCTCTTTTTGTATTCATTCAAAACGTCAAGTATTTTACCACCAAACTCCAAAGTATCCATCAGCTCTTTGATTGCCGCAAATTCATCCGAAACCGTATATTTCTGATGTACATAATTGAGGTCGCTAGTCCTGGCTTCAGCAAGGTCATGAAACAGGCACATTTGCAGTACTTTTGATGAATCAACATCCTTCTCCAAGGTTGCCAAAACATAGCCGACGTATGCGGTTCTGGTTAAATGTTCTGAAACCGATTGTTGTCCGCTACCCAAGAAAAAGAATGCGCTTCTGGGTGTTTTGGATAATGCACCCACTTCGAACAAAAAATTTACCACTGCCTTATTAGGATTGACTTTACCGCCTTTTTTCATAAAGGTATTGTAATCAATTTTCAACGGATGTCAATGAGACTCAAAGAAGACTATTGTTTCTCGTAGACTCAAGCTCCACCTGCACATACTTTGCGGATGGCACTTCTTTTTTAACCCTATCCTCGATCTTATCTACCAGCTGCTCAAGTTCTCTCGTGCCGAGCTTCGCGTTCATGTGAATATATAAGTTCACGAGTAATTTTTCCGTACCGATATGCATCGTCTTAATCCCCAGAACATTTTCCACTTCATCTATTTCCATCGCAGCACTGATTATCTTATCTTCTGTTTCTTTTGATGCGCTCTTGCCGATCAAAAGGTCCCTGATTCCTAGAATTAACCCAAAAGCCATTATCGCCAGTACTATCCCGATGACCATCGATCCCAACCCGTCAAATCTCTGATCACCGGTTAAAACATATATCCCCAGCGCTAAGGTTCCCAAAATCGCCGAACTTGTTCCCATTAAATCCAGCGTGAACGTGGTTTTTGTCTCAACCAGAGAAGATCTAAAGAATATTCTTGCAATATGTCTTGCCGGTCTTCTTCTTAAAAGTCTTAAAAGGCTAAGCAAAAAAGCATATCCGTTGGTAATAACCGTAATGAACAGCACTACCAAGGCAATATTAACATCATGGATCGGTTTTGGATATAGAAACCGGCTCAGTCCGAAGTAAAACGCGAGTGATGAAGTTAAGCTGAACATAATAAGAGCCGCCAAAAGGTTCCAGAAATATACCTCATTTCCGTAACCGAACGGATGCACTTCATCCGCTTTTTGCGAAGCCCGATAAAATCCGATCATTAAAAAACTTGATGAGATTAAATCCGAAATTCCTTCCAAAAATTCGGTAATCATTATTACGCTTCCCGATAAAACTGCAACAGAAAGGTTAAGAAGTATGTCCAGCAAATCAACCGTAAACGAGGTGATGATAACTCTTTTCGAAGTCAAATGCTGGTCTGGTTTAGCGGGATTTACCTCCATGATTTTATTATACAAGTTTTAATTTGTTTTTTGAAAAACCTAAAGGCTGACAACTTGGGGAATAATCTTTTTTCCGAAAATATCAAGTGGTTTAATTTTTTCGACTCCGCTAATGCTGTAAATAACCTGATCAATCCCCGCTTGCCCAAGCTGCATGCATTCGTGGATTACCTCATCCGGATTAATATCCTCACCGTCTAAGTGGGAAATAACGGTTTTTTCTATCTCTTCATAATTTCTGCCTACTTCTTCACAATGCTTTTGTAAAACATCGAGTTTGTGATTTAACTCTTCAATGCCTGCCCTTGCGAACAGATTACAGGCATCGGCATATTGCGCTACCAAACGAAGAGTTTTTTTCTCACCACCGCCGCCTACCAAAATGGGAGGATGAGGTTTTTGTAAGGCTTGCGGACTATTCAACGGATGTTCCAAATGATAATGTTTGCCTTTAAAAGGCTTACTATCCCCCGACCACATGCGCTGAAAAATTTGCAGGGTTTCCTCCAATCTTTCGAAGCGTTCCTTAAGCGGAGGAAAATTAAAACCAAGGGCTTTAGATTCCTGTTCATTCCATGCCGCACCGATACCCAAAACCGCTCTTCCCCCACTCAAAACATCCAGGGCCGTTACCGCTTTGACCAAGAGAGCGGGATCACGGTAAATCACACCGGTCACCATAGTCCCCATTTTAACTTTTTTGGTCAAACCGGCGATATAACCTAAAGTCGTATATGCTTCGAGCATCGGCTCTTCGGGAGCTCCGACATAACCGATTTGAAAGAAATGATCCATCACCCAAACGCTATAAAAACCGTTTTTGTCTGCCGAAACCGCGATGTCCTTAAGCAGTTCTCCGATCTTCGCATCCCCCCCGGTCCAGGTAAATTTATTGATTTGAAGGCCAATTTTCATACCGATATTTTAACAGCAATAAATTTTCGCATAGAATGTTTATTGAGTCGGTGATAAAATAATATTCACAGATATTATACATAAACATCCTGAAAAATACTTGAAAATAGTTAAAAATTTATGGCAAAAATTTATTACTTTTTAGGACATGAACAATTTCACCCCGAAAAGCTGGTCGAATTTGCAAGGACCGCGGAAACTGCCGGCTTCGACGGTCTTTTTGTATCCGAACACTTCAATCCCTGGGTGGATGATAAAGGTGCTTCGGGTTTCGCGTTTTCCACCCTCGGTGCGATCGCGGCGGTAACCCAAAGGATCGAACTGATGACGGGTGTGATCACTCCTCTATTTAGATATCATCCGGCGGTGATCGCACAGGCCGCGGCTACTCTGGATCGCATATCGGGGGGTAGATTCTACCTGGGCGTTGGAACCGGAGAGTCGATTAACGAAACGCCGCTTGGTATCGAATTCCCCAAATACACCGAACGATCGGAAAGAATGATAGAGGCGCTGAAAATCATGCGTAGATTACTTGATAAGGAAAAGTTAAGTTTTGCCGGCAACTATTACAAAACCGAGAACGTAAAGTTGTACAGCCCACCGTTACACTCGATACCGATTTTAATGGCGGCCCAAGGACCAAAATCCGCCGAACTTGCGGCCGAATATTCCGACGGCATCATCGTCAGCATAAAGGACCCCAGGGAGCAAAATGAAAAAGTTATCGTACCGGCTAATAAAAAAAGGAAACTGCTGGGGAAAGCAAAATTGACAATCGTCACAAACCGATGGACTGTTTTTGCCAAAAACGAAGAACAGGCTCTAAAAGCCCTGGCACCCTGGCGTGGTTTGCGTTCGCCCGGAAGAGACACTGCTTATGACCCCAAACTATTGCAAGAGGAGGCAGATCTACTCAACAAAAATGAAATTCTAAGTAAATATACGGTCTTGACCTCGGCCGAGGATTATATCGATGCATATTCGCCGCTAATTACCCAGCTGAATTCGGACATCGTGGTTATTCAGACCACAACCCACGAAAATCAAGATGAATTAATTAGAATGATCGGCAAACAGGTCCTGACAAAACTTAAAAGACTATGATTTTATGACTCACTATATCCGGGAAAGAAGTCGGTGATAATTCTATTGTTCTCTACTCCGGCATTTCTAAGAGTCGACTTAAAATTCTCAACCATCAGCTGAGGTCCCGAAATATAAAAAATCCTGTTAGGAGAATCCGGCACTATTTGTTTGATGTTTTGTTCGGTTATATGCCCTCCGACCCCCTGCCAATCCGACGGGATACGACTGGTATCGGTTAAAACAAATATGCTTTTTACACCGTTTAACCTTGCCCTTTCGAATAAATCGGAATAGATGATATCTTCCCTGGTCCGGTTGGCAAAAATCAAAACAATGTCAACCCGCATGTTCCGATCGACGATATATTGAATCATGCTCCTAAACGGAGCTATTCCTACTCCTCCGGCGATGAATACTAACGGTTTCTTTAAATCTTTTGGAAGAACAAAATCCCCAGAAACCTGTGAAGCAATGATCTTTCCTCCCTGATTTAATGAAATAAGTTCTTTTTTATAACTGCTCGGTGGGCTGTAAAATTTAACAATCATCGAAAGTTTGTTTTCCGTCGGTGAAGAGGAGATACTAAAATATCTTCTGTTCCCCCTTGAATCTTCGTTCTTGTGAGCGAGGGTCCATTCCAAATACTGTCCGGGGATGAAGGCAAAACCCGGTTCTTTATCAAATATAAATTCGAAGGTATCACGACTTAATTGTATCCTTTGTCTTAAATAAAGTACCATCCTCGACGTCGGACTAATAATATAAGAAAAAACATTGCCCAAAACCAATGCCAATTCCGGAGTGAAGGTATATGTCAATCTTAATGAAGGGGTCGCATATAAAAATGCGACCAGATAGGCAAAATAGTTTCTTTTTTGCCTGGTGTTAGGTGAAGTCAACGGTTCGGTAAACATTACAAACGTAAAGAAAAACAACGCCGAATCCAAAACGTTTAACCGCCAAAGCGAAATGACGGAAGTTAAATTCCCCCCCCTTATAAATGAGCCCGCGGCGATGACCACCAAGTACAAAGACAAGAAATTGAATATCATATCTTCTCTTTGCATTTTCCTTACAATCAAAAGTCCTCCAAAGAAAACGAAAGGGAGCATCACCGGAGTTCCCACCCACCATGTTGCTGAGTGCTCAGGTGAAAGTAAGGCTATCGCGGCAACGGAAACCGCAGCCGGATTAAAAATATGTCGTTTGTCTATCGTCAAAAGATATTTTGAAGCCATCGCGACTACCGACGCGGCTATGATATATGGCAAACTTAAAGGATATTTAACCGGGACAATCAACGCAAGAATCAACGCAGTGATATAGACCGATTCCACATTGGGTACGGCATTAAAAAATTTCGCAAAAATATAATTGGAAACAAATCCCGCAATTACCGCTGCAAAGACACTAATCGTGATATCCAAAGGATTATAGCTCAAGATTTTAAGAAAGCTAAGAATTATGGCCATTACTATCAAAAAAATTAGATAGTACAACGTCAACCTGTACATGGTTATTCTGTTTAAAAAATTATCGATTGTTTTCATAATATTTTTAATAAACGGTATATTTTTCAAAACCATCCGTAAATATAGCCTGCTTGTCTTTGGTCACCAGGTAGCCTTCGATATTTTTCAATCCTTGCAAAAATCTTATCCCCTTGATGCCCATTGCGAATGTCGCCGTCGCGAATCTGTCCGCGTCATAAATATCGTCGGCAATTACCGTTACCGAAGCAATTTCATTTGCTTTCTTTTTACCGATCGGATCATAAATATGCTCTCCCCTTTGGTAGTTTCCCGATGTTGCTATACCTTTTTCGGCAAGGTAAACTACTTTAATTATCTCCTTGCGGTTAAACGGATTCTGTATGCCGACACTCCACTTCTTACCCTTTTGGTTCATACCGTTTGTTTGGATATCTCCGGCTATTTCTACATAAAAATTTTTCAAACCCTTTTTGCGTAAGATTTTTGCTCCTTGTGAAATGGCATAACCCTTGACGATGCCGGACGGATCGATTTTTTCCCCGACCTGTATATCAAAATAACCATGGGTAACTGTTTTCGTCTCTTCGGATAACCGCAATATTTTTTTCATGATACGGCTTAACTGCAAGGTTTCTTGATTGTTATATCTTGATACTTCGCTGTCATTTTTATATGTACTAAAAGTTTTGTCGATATAATGAAAATACGCAAAGACTTCGTTCAGGTCCTCATTCGTTACCTTCTTGTCGCATACCTCTATTATTACCGGCATCCCCATTATCGATTTTTGTCTTTTCATATTTTTTCAATTATTTCGCCTGAGCCAGCGCGTCTGCCAAAGACTGTTGAAAGGCCTGGCTTGAAGCCGACGCCCCCGAAATTAGGTCGACATTGGCACTTTGCGCCTGAAGGGCTTCCTGCTTTAGATAGGGTAAGGCCTGGCTGTTCACGTACTGGGAAGTCGGGTTGTCGTTTGGATACTGCAGAAAGACTACATCGGTTAACCTTCCGCCCGAGACTACTGCCTGTACCTGAATATTGCCGTAGAAAGCGTCGGCAACACTACCCGTAAAAGTTCCATCCTTATACATTCCGGATGGACTGGGAGTAGGTGTCTGGGTGGGTGCAACAGTGACCTGGGAAACGTTTGGGCCGGTTGCCTGTTGTGAAGTCCGGGATGGGGTTGGTGTTGAGGTGATTGATTGTATGGGAGTGTTTAATGCTTGGTTTTTTCCTACCACCGGCCTCTCATCTCCCCCGTGCAACTGTCTAAATACTACAAGCAAACCGAAAATTGTCAAAACCGATGTAATCTGAAAATATTTTCTCATGAACTTATATTTACGAAATCAGCTTAAAATTGGTTGAAATAATCTTGTATAAATTTTAGCGATTATTTCGCTTGATTTAAAGCGTCTGTCAACGAAGCAATAAAAGCCGGCGATGAAGCCGACGCCCCGGACACAGCATCAATGTTGGCATTTTGCGCCTGAATAGCCTCCTGTTTTAGATAAGGTAGGGCCTGAGAATTGATATACTGCGAAGTCCGGTTATCGTTCGGGTATTGCAAAAAAATCACGTCGGTTAATTTACCACCGGCTATTACAGCCTGAACCTGCATATTGCCGTAAAATGCATCTGCGATGCTGCCCGTATAGGTCCCGTCCTTATATGGACCGGCTGTTACCGAAGCTACGTTGGAAGACCCCGTACCGCTCGCAGAGCTTGAAAAGGTATTCAATAAACTACCCGTGTTTTTCATTTGTCTGACCAGCACCAAAATGACAAATGCTCCCAAAATCAGCACGCCCCGCAAATATTTTTTCATATTTTCTAAATTTAAAAGAAGTGGCTTAAAGTTAGCTGAAGAAATTGAATTAACCTTCTAGTTCTTTGGCCGCGTATCTGTAATTACAAAAATCACAGTCCGGTGAACTTGGAGGTAACTGAGCGCTGTTCAAACATTTATAGGCATTTAGGATCTCTTTCTCTACCCATGAATCATCACCGTAGTAAGGAATTATCTTTATATCGAATTCCAGTCTTGCATCAAATCTGTCAATATCTGTTCTTCCGTTACAATATACGAAGTATCCCGTTTTGGAAACCGCAAAATCATTTTTTCTGAACAACCATTGATATACTTCCATCTGCCGCTTATAACCGATTTGCCAATCCGCATCCAAGTTTACCTCCTCCTCTTTTGAAGTAGACTTATAATCAACAATGATAAATTCTTGCCGCGGATTTATCCAAATGTCGTCAACCCCGCCGGTAATAACAAAATTGGTATTTTTGTCTTTATAGGTTATACCTTTAAATGGATCCCTCCATTCGTTCAACTTCTCGTGTCGAAGCGGAATGGCATCGATTCCAAATTTTTTCATCAGGGGATGCTGTTCGCCTTTCTCTCGCAAAATATCAAATTCTTTTTTCAGTAATTTATCTACCGCTGAATTCAATGAAAACGGAAAACCCGGAGGTTGGGCAACACCTAATTTCCTGTCCATATAAAAACATCTTTGACAATTTAAAAAAAGGTCAAGTTTGGATCGACTTAACCGAAAGTCTCTGTCTTTTGTATACAAATTTCCTTTTCTTCTAGAATTGTAAAAGCCGGACATAAAATTATCCCGATTTATAGCGCCTTCCCGCTCTTTGCCAGAAGTTTACAAAACCCGCAAATCCACTGCTTTTTCCGTAACCGATAGGGCTTTTTTTCTCTTCAATTTGCAGTTGATCCCGCGCTTCCATCATGTCTGCCAGTTCTTCGACCATCTCAATATCGTCCGTCGCCTCGGAGAATTCCACAAACTCTTCTTTTATTTTTTTAGCCAAATGCCAAGGCAGCTCCTGATAGGTTATTGTTCTAATAGAAAAAGGTATATTTTTAACTTTTAAAACATCGGTCACTTTATCCCTGACCAGCTTCGGAAGATCGGGATGTTCCTGTCCGTCCTCATCGCTTACCAGGATAATCCCCTTGGTAAAACCGCCATTGGTTATTCTTTTTGCTTTTTGTCTGTTTCTAATCCTTTCCATGGATAGGTTGGGATTTGCTTCAATTATCTTTTCCATATCCGCAGAGATTTGTGAAAGACAGTTATCAAGTTCAACTTGGGACCGGTGATTAAACCAAGTTACGACATTCTTCTGAAGCTCTACGCAATTTGAACCTAAGTTCGCCAATACTCCGCCTGATTGAGTTTCTGCTACCTGCGCGTTTTCAATATGTACATTATCACCGCTAATTTCCATCTTGTTTTTCATTTTAGCAGATTTTATAAGAAAATATTGTATTTTAGCCGAGGTAGTGTTAGAATACTTTCTACTTCTGTCCCAAGATTTATGCCGGCACGACATGAACAATTACCCAGTTCTCCTCCGTGGAGACTAAAACCTTTTAGAACGGAGTTTATTCTAAGGTATCCGAGTTGGGAAAGGCTTGAAAACGATATCAAAGCACAATACGTAAACGATGCACACATGACGACCATGTTTTCGGAATATAAAGATATGTACCAACTTTTTTACAAAGCGAGAGAGGACGTACTTTTGGGCAAAGGTTCCGATGCCTTAAACTACTTCCAACGTACCTTCACTATGCCGGACGGACAACTTTATTCCCCCGAGCTTGTTGAAGCTTCCGTTCCAATATTCACAACGGTCAGGGACGCGCTTGACGCCAGAAAAGCATCGATGAGAATCAGAACCAGATAAAATTAAAGCTTCATTGAAAATCTGACAATTTTTAATTCTTTGCCTTCGTGGAATTGCAAAGGCACCGGACGGTAACTCGGACTGACTTTTCCTATTCTTCTCATCGCGAAATCATCACTGTCATCGCTGTCGTCGATCAACAAACACCCGCTATCCGACACGGCAATAAGCGATTCGGGTCTTATGCCATAGATATCGGCAACCGGATTTTTGGCATCAAAAACAAACAGATACGCCATTTGTCTGCCGTCTTGCCGTTTGTTGACAATTGCCATTTTTCTTCTATCCGGGGTCGGAGTGATGT
Source organism: Candidatus Levyibacteriota bacterium (assembly GCA_027334565.1). Lineage (GTDB taxonomy): Bacteria > Patescibacteriota > Microgenomatia > Levybacterales > UBA12049 > DAHWUP01. Next base: position 127,800 of record DAHWUP010000002.1, read on the forward strand.
AGGCAACCGAACTGACCACAGGGTCTTTTCCTTCTGCCACCCGACTTATATCTAATTCCTGAGCTTCGATTCGTAACGACATGACGTAATTATAGAACAAATTCTGCATTTGTCAACTATAGGACTACTACGACTCCCGTTTTTTGACGTATGTTAGAATGATAATATGGCATTTATAAAAAACTATCCCGACCTTGCGGTCAACGATAAACGTGAGGTCGTACTCGATCTTATTGAAGAAGCTTTATCCTCAATTACTCCGCGAAGCGTCATCGAAAAAGAATTTAAGGTCAAAGATAACATTCTTACAATCAGCGGCCATAAATTCAACCTCAATGAGTACGAAAAAACCTTTATTTTGGGCTTCGGTAAAGGTTCTGCCAAAATCTGCAGACTGATGGAAGACACTCTGGGAATTTATTTGAACGGGGGTTTCGTAATCGATGTGAAAACCGAGAGCTTTGAAAAAATCGAATTTTGCCACGGGACACATCCTGTCCCCTCGCAATTAAATATTGACTTCAGCAAAAAGGCGATCGCAGGCTTAGGTAACTTAAACGAAAGGACACTGGTTTTGGTGGTAATCTGCGGCGGTGGCTCCGTACTTTTCGATGTACCGAACATCGATCTGGACAAACTGATAAAAGTTAATAATCGGCTCTTACTCTGCGGCGCAGACATTCGCGAAATAAATACCATCCGAAAACATCTGTCTAAAATCAAAGGCGGGGGTTTGGCAAAGATATTAAAACCGGCAAAGATCGTTTCATTGGTTTTTTCCGATGTCTTGGGAAACGATTTGTCGATGGTTGCATCCGGTCCGACCGTTTTTGACAATACCTCAATTTATGACGCACTCGACATTTATCACAAATACGGCCTTGAAAACTTAGGTATTACGGAAAATGATTTTATTGAAACCCCCAAAGACGAGAATGTTTTTTTTGGAAATGACGAAATCTTGATGCTAAGCAATCAAACCGCACTTATGGCCATGTTTAAAAAAGCCGGCAAATTAAATATCGACTGCGAAATTTATTCCGACAAGTTTCAATCCGACGCGGAACTGGCGGGAAAAGCCCTGATCGAAAATACCAAACCCCATTCGATTCTTCTGGCAGGCGGCGAAACGACGCTTAACATAACAAATCCAAACGGCAAAGGCGGAAGAAACCAGGTGGTAGTTCTGTCATCACTTTATTATCTAAACGATAAAACCGTGGTTGCTTCTTTTGACTCAGACGGATGGGACAACGGTCCGGTCGCGGGCGCAATCGGCGATTCGGAAACTCTTGAGAAAGCAAAACATTTAGGACTCAACCCGCAGGAATATCTGGAAAAAGACAACAGTTTTGTTTTCTTTAAAAATGTCCAGGATGCGATTATTACCGATAGACTAGATAGCAATATTTCTGATTTAATAATAATATATAGAAAATAACTATGGACTCGCCTGCCCTAGAAAACGATAAACTGTTCGATCTTAAACTTAAAGCCAATAGAGCAAGGGAACTGGTCATTGAATCTTTGCTTGAGGCAGGTTCCGGTCATTCTGCCGGTTCTTTAGGTATGGCCGATATTTTTACCGCGTTTTATTTCCACATTTTACGGCACGACCCCAAAAACCCCGACTGGCCTGACAGAGACAGACTGATCTTATCTAACGGACATATTTGCCCGCTAAGATACGCGATGATGGCAATGTCCGGATATTTTCCGGAAGATGAGCTTAAAACTCTTCGAAAAATCGGCTCAAGACTTCAGGGACACCCCCACCGTATTACACTGCCGGGACTTGAGACCACTTCGGGTCCTCTGGGCGAAGGATTGTCGCAAGCCATCGGAATCGCGCTGGCAGCCAAACTTGACAATAAATCATATCAAACCTATGTACTTACGTCCGACGGCGAACATCAAGAAGGTAATACTTGGGAGGCAGTCCAGTTCGCGGGAAAAATAAGGCTTAACAATATGACCGAAGTTATAGACAGGAACAACATTCAAATCGACGGATTCACCGAAAACATCATGCCGCTTGAACCGTTAAAAGAAAAATACTTAAGTTTCGGTTGGGAGGTTTTCGAGGCAAACGGAAACGATATAGCCGCCTTTGTCGAAACTATAAGAAAGGTACGTATGGTTTACGACAAACCCTCTTGTATTATCGCCCATACTATTCCCGGCAAAGGAGTAACTTTTATGGAAAACGATTATAACTGGCACGGCAAAGCGCCGGACAAGGATGAAGCCGAAAAAGCACTGAACGAAATTAGAAATTTTCGCGAAAAAATTCTTAGCGATCGCGAATAATATGGATTTATGCTGAACAAAGATTTGAAGCTGAATGAGAAGCTGTTTGAGCAAAATGTCGAACTAAAACCGGTCCGCGACGGTTTTGGGGAAGCTTTGCTTTATTTGGGCGAAAAAAATCCGGACGTGGTAGTTTTGACCGCAGACCTTAAAGAAAGCACACGAACCGAAAAATTTGCCGAAAAATTTCCGGAAAGATTTTTCGAGGTAGGTGTGGCCGAACAGAATATGGCGGCTATCGCGGCCGGGCTTGGCGTAAGTGGCAAAATACCCTTTATAGCTTCGTATGCGGTATTCTCTCCCGGAAAAAATTGGGAAACTATAAGAACTACTATTGTATACAATAAGGCTAATGTTAAAATCGCCGGGCATCATGCGGGAATAATTACAGGAGCAGACGGTGTAACCCATCAGGCAACAGAAGATTTAAGTATAACCAGATGCTTACCTGGTCTTACGATATTTTCTCCCTGTGATGCGGTTGAAGCTAAAAAGGCGACGATCGAATCGACTAGCATCGACGGCCCGGTTTACTTAAGACTTTCCCGCGAGAAAACGCCTGTTATTACAACCGACGACACGCCTTTTGATATAAACAAAATCCAGTTGTTTTGGTCAAGTGAAGATCCGAAAGTAACAATTTTTGCCACCGGACATATGCTTTACTATGCACTTTTGGCGGCAAAAAACTTGGAAGCCGAAGGTATAAATGTTCTGGTTGCCAACGTCTCGACCATTAAACCCGAAGACGCGACTACTATTGTCGATTTGTCTAAAAAAACCGGGAAAGTAGTTTCGGTCGAAGATCACCAGGTAAAAGGAGGCTTGGGGTCGCTGATAGCGGAGGTACTGGCAAAAAATACACCGATGCCGATGGAATTCGTCGGCCTTCAAGACACTTTTGCCGAATCCGGAGAACCTAAAGAGTTGATCGTTAAATATAACATGGACGAAAAGGCTATAGGTGAGGCCGCAAAAAAGGTTATTGGAAGATAGTCTCACACTATTCTTTGAGAGTTAAATCGAATTGAATAACTTCAACCTGTTTTCTACTACCGTACCTATCATGGAAACCGCGGACGGCAAAATTTTGTAAGGCGCTACTTCATCGGGGTGTTCCTGCAACCCTTTTTCAAGACCTTTTCGCCAGGCGACACGGAGTTCCGTACTGACATGAACTATGGTCATTCCTGCCTGTATTGCTGCAACAAAATCCTCATCAGCCGTTCCCGATCCGCCGTGCAAAGTCATATACCTTCCTGTTTCTTCCTTAATCCTCCTGATCAAATCGATCTGTAGATGTTTTTTGGCATCGCCCGTAACCATCGATTTTAAAAGTCCGTGCATGTTACCTACCGCCGGCGCAAGCACTTCTACTCCAGTCTCCTGTACGAATCGTTTTGCATCTTCGGGATCGGTCAACTGTAGCCCTTCGGGTGCTTTTTCCATAACTTCCGACGAGGTGCCGATAAACCCGGTTTCCCCCTCCATAATCACGTTTGGATTAATCGATTTTGCCAAGCGGACGGCTTCTTTGGTATTCTTGATATTTTCGTCTAAAGTTAGGTTCGAATTGTCGAATATGATTTCGTCAAATCCGGCCTCAGCCGCCTCTTTAACTTTTTCCAGAGAATGAGTGTGATCCGCATTTAAAAAAATAGGATAATTATATTCATTTCTTAGGCTTGAAACCCAAGCTGCTACCTGGGCTACTCCGATAAATTCCCTCTCGCCCTCGGAAACACCGATGAGAACGGGCAGTTCCAATTTTCTTGCGGATTCGAAAACAGCCTTTAGGGCTGCGATCTCGGAGATATTAAAATGGCCTATTGCCACCTTTTTTTGATCTGCTTCTTTAAGATATTCCAATAAACTTTTCATATTGTTGGAGGTAAAATTGCAGAAAGTTATGAATTATTTATTAATATGGTTTTGCGCCGAACATCTGCCACACGATCCATAAGGCTGCAACAAGCACAAAGACCGAAAATAATAAAAATGTCAAAGAATCAAATTTAATTCCATAGGTTTCTGCCCGATAAAGATTTTTTCTTTGTTTATGCGCAGAACTTTTTGTTCTTTTCTTGGCCATTTTTAACACCTCCTTTTATATTGTCATACTTATTATGCTCATACGAAAACCTCAGTTGTCAATAAGAATTTAACTTTTTGAAGCAAATTATATAACTATAAGATTATATTTGGGCAGGCGTAAGTTAAACGGGCGATAAAATTTGCTCCGACTTCAGTCGCTTATTCGAACAACAGAACAATAAATTCCCCTTGACAATAACCTATAATTTAACTTAATCTTATAATATATGTCCGAAATTGGTACAGAAGTCGCCCAGCCTGATATTACTTCTGCCGAACAACAATCCAAAGAGGGATTCATCGATAGGGCAAAATCATTTATTCGAAAAGCGCTCAGCAGGAGTAAAACTTCTGATAACCGTTTTAATCAGGCACAACCGGTTCCGTCCGACACCGATAGGATTACGGCAATTACCGAACAACTTAAATATCCCGATTATAAGGGACCGGGAATTGCCAAAAAGGATTATATTGCCACCGGACAAAACCCGTTGCCAACCGGCGAAAAGTTAGCAGCCGAGGATAGCCTGCCGCTCACACTTCCGCAAAAAGGTGAAGAAGGTTATGTTCCTTCGGCTCAAACCGGCGAGGAAATTCCGCAGGTGCCCGAACAACCGGAAGAAACAATCGAACAGGTAGCTTAAATCATATGTTAGAAAATATCGCGAATATCCTAAATTTAAAACCGTCGACGGTCAAGAAGGCCGAATTACCACAAAATACATCTCGGGATTTGCCACTTACCGTTTCTCCAACACCGGATGACATAAGACAACAAAGGAATAAATTGGCTGCCAGGATGATACCGAGGACATAAATAGAGGAACTTAATTATCCTCTACCCTATAACCCATTTTTATGACTTTCTCCCTAATTTTATCCGCTTCGGCATAATTCTTTTCTTTCCTTAAGATATCACGTTTGATTAAAAGCTTTTTAATATCGTCCGGCATTTCTTTTTCTCTGAACTTTAAAATTTTACCAGAATCTTTAAGCGATAATCCCAATATCTCATCGAATTTGAAAATAGATTCCGACTTTGCCGAGGTAGGATTATCGGAATTTACGACCTGCCAAACAACAGCTAAGGCTTGCGGCATATTCAAATCGTCATTGACGGCTGTCTGGAAATCGTTTTCAAGTTCTGCGCAACCGATCCTAGGATTATCAAAACCTGAGATTTCCCTTCTTAACTTATTTAATGCGTTTTGTGCGGCTTCCAACGCTTCCCAGGTAAAATTCATTTCCTGTCTATAGTGGGTTTGTAAAAAAAGATAACGTAAGGCAAGGGGGTCGAATCCCTTTTTCTCAATATCGGAAAGTGTATAAAAGTTATTAAGACTTTTACTCATTTTTTCTCCCTCAACGAGCATATGGGCACCGTGAACCCAATATTTCACGAACGGCTTTCTCCCGGTTTTGGCTTCACTTTGGGCTATTTCGTTTTCATGGTGGGGAAAAATTAAGTCAACCCCGCCTGTATGAATATCGATTTCGTCTCCAAGGACTGACTGCGACATGACCGAACATTCAATATGCCAACCCGGCCTCCCCCATCCTAAATCCGTTTGAAAACTACCCGGTGCTTTCTCGGGCACCGATTTCCAGAGTGCAAAATCCTGGACATCGCTTTTCGTATATTCATCGGACAAGGTTCTCGTTCCGGTTTTCAGTTCCCGTTTCTTAACGCCCGAAAGCTTTCCATAATCTCTAAATTTTGATATATCAAAATATACCGACCCGTCTTTTTCCTTGTACGCATAACCCTTATCAAGCAGCGCTTTAATGTAATCAACCATCCTGGCGATGTATTCTGTTGCGAAAGGCCTGACCGTGGGAGGCTCAACGTTCAATTTATTAATATCGGTGAGGAAAAATTTCGTGTATTTATCCGATATTTCTTTTATGGTCTTTTTCTGTTCATTTGCCCTTTTGATTATTTTATCGTCTATGTCAGTGACGTTTTGTGCCGATTTAACCTGATAACCGTTATATCTTAACGCTCTGATGAGAACATCCGAGAATACAAATGTACGTAAATTACCGATATGCATATAATCGTAAACCGTCGGTCCACAAGTGTAAGTTGTGACATTTTTATCTTGCGCTGGAACAATTTCCTCTTGTTGACGATGTAGGGTGTTATAAATTCTCATCCCGACACTCCCCTGTTTACCTCAACGCTGGTTTGCGCCCTTTGAACGGCAAGTGGCAGCTTTTTTTCCTCTTTCTTATGCTCAAGCTCAGCCATCTTCTTCTGTTCTTCCTCTTGAGCTTGAACATCTGCGGGGCGTTCCTGTTTTTTGTGTTCGTAGGCAAAGAGCGGGTCGTAATAAACCCGTTCGTGTAACTCTTGCCTTATTTTAAGAAGTTTCTGCTGCGTTTCGTATTCCTCCTGGGTTTGGGGTTTAGGGGTTTGTGGAGCCTGAGTCGAAGGTGCATAATAGTCCTTTACCATTTCCGCTGTTTCTTCATTTTGTAAATTCTGCGCCGCTACTGCTTCGTTAGGTAACTGTCCCTGAGCTTGGACCGCCGGTTGATTTTGATTCTGATTCGTCACCGTTGTGTGATTATTCTCATTCTTGATCCCTATCTGTCCTGAAACCGCATTAGTGGTGTCCGAAACCGCGGATTTGACCGTATTTAAGGCGGTCTGCTGACCTTGTTCAAGAATCTCACCAAACTGCGGCAACGCCCCCGATATCGGGTCCATCAGTATTCACTCCTTCCCTCCATAGCTCGCTGAAGGGTTATATCATCAGCATACTCCAAATCTGCCCCGACGGGAAGACCTCTGCCTATGCGGGTAATCTTGATTTCGGAATTGATAACTTTTATCTGTTTGGAAATATACATCGCGGTAGCCTCGCCTTCCATCGTTGGGTTGGTCGCCAGAATCAGCTCTTCTATCTTGGAATTCGGATTTCTAACCCTTGCCAAAAGTTGTGGAATATAAATTTCGTCCGGGCCTATGTTTTCAAGCGGGTCAATTTTGCCGTGTAATACATGATATATCCCCTTGTATCCCCGGCCTTTTTCGAGTGCCAAAACGTCGAGCGGTTGCTCGACAACACACACTCTTGATTCGTCACGTGTTTTATCGGAACAGATACTGCATGGATCACGGTCGTCAATCATAAAGCAAATCGAGCATATGCTGGTACCTTTCTTAAGGTTTAAAAGGCTCTTGGCAAAATTATCCAGTTCGCTTTGCGGAACGTGCAACAGATAAAAAGTCAATCTTTGTGCGGTTTTTGGACCGATTCCCGGAAGTTTTTCAAACGACTCGATTAGGTTTTGGATCGCCTTAGGTATTGTCATATTCAGGATTTTAAGGCTTTGGCGGCCGTTTCCGCAATAGACAAAACCTCAAGCTTGGGAAATGATTTGAAGTTCGGAATATCGATGGTATCCGATACTACCACCCGCTCAAGTCTTGAGTGTTGTAAAAGTTTACCGGCATCCCTGGCTAAAACCGCATGGGTTGCAAAAGCAAATACATTTAAGGCTCCGTTTTGCAAAAGCAAATCGGCGGCCTCGACCATAGTCTGACCGGTAGAAATCATATCGTCGACGATAACGGCGGTTTTACCCCTTACATCACCGTCAAGCCCCGAATCATTTATTGCCCCGCTTGACAGGTCTCTGTTTTTGGTGACGGTCGCAAAAGGAATATTTGACAACAAATCAGAAATTTCCTCAATCCGCCTGATTCCACCCATATCCGGTGAAACCAAAACCAATTCGTCCAACTTAAAATCCTTTTTGATTTTTTCGGCAAAAACAGGTAATGCCGATAAGTGGTGCATAGGCACCGGAAAAACATCCGGGATCTTCGGCGAGTGAAGGTCGAAAGAAAAGGCTTCGGTCATCCCGACGACTTTCAGGATATTGGCGATTACTTCCAAAGAGACCGCTTCACCGTCGCGAAAAATATGGTCTTGTCTTTGATAACCAAGATACGGAATCAATGCCTTAACGGTTTTTGCACCGGATCTTCTCAGTGCGTCGATCATAATAAAAAGCTCCATGTAGTTTTCATCCGGCGGAATGCTTGCCGACTGCACCACCACGCAGTCCTCATCTAATACTTTTTCCTGGATTCTGATCCTTTTTTCTCCGTCCGGGAACATAAAAATCTCGACCGGAGACAATTCGATATTCAGTCCGGCCGCAACTTTAACCGCCAATATTTTATTGGAATTACCGCTAAAGATCTTCATCAATCTATTCTACTATTTTTGAAGATTGTGTGGCAAGAACAGAAGGAAACTACTGATTTCCGCCTAAAAGTCCCGACAGTCCGCCTTGCATTGACGCTAATTTTCTGGCAGCTACTTCCTGCGATTTCTTGATTGCTTCATTGACCGCGTCTTTAACATCGTTATCACCTCTTCCGTTCGTCTTAATGTCCTTGATTTTTTGATCTCCGGTGATAATGATCTGGACGCCATGACTATCGACGTTAACTTCTTCCCCCTGCAGCTCTTTTTGAATTTTCATCGCCTGGTCTCGCATTTTTTTAAGCTCCCCCAGTTGTGCGAATGGATTATTCATATTTCAGTTCACCCCCTTTAATATTACCTCAATCCTTATGTTCTTCCCTGTAATTTTTTTTGTTGCCTCTTCCAATAAATTAAGGTTCTTTTCTTCTTCTATCCTTTCCTTGTGAAATTTTGAAGATGCGATTATGACAAGTTTACCGTCTTTGATATCCTCTGCCGTACAACCGCGCAAAACCCCGGCAAATAGATTATTGTGGTTTTTGATCTCCTCAATCAATCTACTAAAAAAACCATTATTCGACAACTGCGTTGTGCCCGCAGAATTCTCTTTGCGAGTATCGGTGTGTTGTGACCGACCGGTAACTCGACCTGCATCATAAGTTTGAGTAGAATTATTCTCCTGAGCATCTTTGGAATCGGTGTTGTTTTCCTCCTCGCCTCCCCACTCGACAAGAGCTATTTCAAGCGGGGTCTGTGGTAAAACTGCATATTTGATCTCCGAATTCGCATCGGATAAAATTTCGAAAAGTTTTCTTATTTCACCCAGATTAAACAACGTTTCTCCTTTTTCCACACCTGCCTCCACCAACAGCATAAAATGCAGTTGTTCGATCAGCTCTTCGGTAAAATATTTAAAATCCATCCCCTGTTTTTCCAGCTCCTGGCAAAGTCTGATACCGGCTTTAACGTCTTTCTGGGCAAAGGCCATAAGCATCTTCGAGACACTCATACCTATCCCCAATATATGATATTTTTCATTTACCAGATCTTTGGTTATGGTTTTTTTACCGGAATATCCGTAAACCTCTTCCAAAATTTTCGCTCCGTCACGAAAACTTCCGTCGGACAATGCGGCAATTTCTACTAAGGCGTCCTTATCGATTTTGATACCCTCGGCCTTAATAATTCGTTGCATCGACCTGACCAGTTCTTCACTCGTTGCTTTGGTAAAGTTGATCCTGAAACATCTTGAGGCGATCGTCGCCGGAACTTTTTGCGCTTCTGTCGTACACAGAATAAAAACTGCGTGGCCGGGCGGCTCCTCCAGGGTCTTTAACAATGCATTGAATGCTTCGGTGGTAAGCATATGAACCTCGTCGATGATATAAATTTTCTTGCCTGCTTTAAACGGCGCAAGTTTTATTTTCTCCCTCAAATCTCTTATTTCGTCGATGCCGCGGTTTGAAGCACCGTCGATTTCCAGAACATCGAGATTATTGCCGTTGGTGGTTGATACACACTGTTCGCATTTGTTGCAAGGTTCAACTTGAGTTTTGTCTTTCCTTCCTACGCAATTTATGACTTTGGCTACGATTCTGGCAGCGGAAGTTTTACCCAAACCCTTAGGACCGGTAAATAAGAATGCGTGTATCGAGCTCTTCTTGGAAAAAATAGACAGGAGGTTTTCCCTAACCGCCTCGTTATCGAGTTCCGATATTTTTTGGGGTCTGTACTTTCTGTAATAAACCATACACGTCGCTTTCGTTCCGATTTTCAATCTCAAATTTACAAATTACAATTGATGTTTTATTTCACAAATTGAAAAAACGGAAATTCACCGAAAATTGATAATCCTGACTTTCATTCGTGATGAATCCCGAGTAAGTGCATCAACCCGTGTTCCACGAGCTCGTCGACCTTATCGTCAACCAGCATTTCATCACGCGCCGCATCGTTTATCACCTGAGGGTAAGAGAGCACGATGTCACCCAAACGCAAAACTTCACTCGGAATGCCAAAAGCCTGACCCTCGGTTTGCGAAAAAGAGAGTATATTCCTTGTCTTGTCTTCCCCTTTATATTTTTTGCTTAAAGACCGCATTTTCCGGTCGCCGACAATCGCAATCGAGACCTCAACCGGCGCGTCGACATCATTCTTGCTGATGACATTTTCCACAACCTGTTTGATACGTTTCCTGTTAATCTTATATCTGCTTTCAACAAAGATTGGTACCTTTACTTTACTCATAAGCTATGCTGCCGGTATCCTTTTGGCCCTTCTTGCGTCCTCTGCCTTTTGCTTTCTCGCCAGTGAAGGCTTAAGATAGAACTCGCGCCTCTTGGCTTCCTGCAGGATACCTTCTGACAAAACTTTTCTTGAAAATTTTCTGATCAATGCCTCATCACTGTCTCCGGGCATTTTTTTCACTACTACCATAATAAAACACCTCCTTTATAAATTTACCTTTTCGTATTTTCCCCATGGTCCCGTGATATGAATATGAAGATGGTCGATAATTTGAGCTCCCCCTCCATTCAATAACAACTTGAAACCTTTTTTATCCAGACCTTTCTTTTTGATTGTTTTTTGGATGATGCCGAAAACCTTAGCCATAAGCTTTGGATCGGTAAGTTCCATAAAATCCTTTAAATGTTTTTTGGGAACAACTAAAAAATGTAGATCTTTCGCAGGATTCAAATCCGGAAAAACCATGACATCTTTATCCTCGTAATCGAATTCTTTTGCTATTTCGTGACTGGCAATTTTACAAAAAACACAGGATTTCATATTAATCAATATTTCAAACCCGGTATTCTAAATCGTTGTTAATACATCTATTATAGCATTCAGACTCAATTTTGTCGGTTTCATCTTGGGATTATGCGTCGTGCCGTTCAAAAGCATTTTTTTGGAAATGTGCAAAAACCAGGTTGCGCCGGGATCGATTTTCCTAAGTTTTTCATATGCCAAAGTCAGGTCTACCCCTTTTTTGCCCGGATCGTCGGGACGAGCTTTGATCCTCACGTAACCTTTCCTGGGATCCCTTCTTACCACCACCATATAGCCTTTAAGCTGGGCAAGCTTAACGACACTGTCGTTTATCGTTTCAAGCCCTAATCCTTTCCCCCATCTGGTTTTAAATTCGATTCCGTTTTTGTCAATTTCCCTTTCCGCCCAGATCCTATTCTCAAAATCATGCAATAAAGCGTCCAGACAATCCGAAATAAAATCAACATAAAATTCATCCCGGTTAGGTTTTTCCAGTTTCAGTCCGTCCAATATGTTGGTTACTGAAAAATCCTGGTAATCTGCGAGTGGGTCGGCCCTGAACACTTCCTTAAAATGATCGATGTCGGTAACATATTTTACCAACCTTTGTAGTGCCTCAAGCTTTTCCGGATTAATAGACGGATCGTTTTCTACTAAACCCCGCTTAACGAAATCGAAGGTCAATGAAGCTCCACAAACGGAATCGTCCGAGGTTTGATGATGGTCCAACGGTCCCATTCCCGTATCGACATGAATATATTCGTCATCGCCTTTTTTTTCTATTGCATAATCAAATCCCTGACCTTTTGGCAAAGGCAACAACCTTTCGCCGGACGGCACAAACCTGACGTTAGCTTTGTCCCATCCACCCAAAAACTTTCTCAAAAGCCATACGGATGTAATCGCGTCCATATCGGGCGCGTTATGAGCAACGATATATTTCATTGTTCGTTTTGAGTCTGTATCAGCAGTTCTTTTAACCCGCTATAAATACAAGTCTTTTAGTATACGCTATTTTCAGGGCAAAAAAAAGGGCCGAAGATTTGACAATGGTATTATTTTATAATTAAATGAAATGAATATGGGTGAAGCAAGTTCGACGGAGGAAAATTTTGGACTCAAACCCGAAAATTTTGCGCAGACCATCCAAAACGGGCCGGCCATCGCTAAAATAACCACCCAGATACCCTCCGAAGACGAGACTATAACGGCCGCCGGCAAAGAAGGCGTAGCTTTTACGGTCCGTCTTCCCGAGACTACCGATAGCGAAACGTTCGCCTCTAAAAACCCGGGGTTCTTAAGAAGGGTATTTGCTAAATTAAAAATAATCCATTAGGCAAAAAAATTATCCGGAGTTATTTAATTTTTTTCAACAATTCCTGAAGGGTTAATAATTCACTATTGCTTGCTGTTCTCTCTTTAAATTCGATCTTTCCCCCGCTCCTTTGCGAAACCACCAAACGGTATGGTATGCCTATCAAATCTGCGTCGGCGAATTTTTCTCCGGCCGAGACATCCCTGTCATCGTACAAAACCTCCATACCGCTTTCTTGCAGTTCCCGATAGACCTTTTCCGCCTGTTCATCCGTGCCTAAAGAAATAAGGTGTACGAGATACGGCGCAACGGCTTTCGGCCAGATGATCCCCTTCTGGTCGTGAAACAGTTCGACCAAAGTGCCTAAAACTCTGGTGGGTCCGATACCGTAACTTGCAAGCCAAACGGGTTTCCTTTGCCCGCTCTGGTCGTTATAATACCCGCCCATCTTCTCGGCGTACATTGTACCCAAAGGAAAGATATTACCAACCTCGATCGCCTTGGCTTCCACCATTTTGCCTTTTCTGCATTTAGGACATATCTCCCCTTTCTTCCCTTTAAAAATCTCCTTATTTTGGGCAAAATCGCAGTTGTCACAATAAAAAATAGTATCTTCGCCCTGATCGCTCAATACCTGGAATTCATGTGTGATGTTCTCGGTGAACACTCCCCCTCCGGCTTCAACGATTTTTACATCAAATCCGATCCTCTTAAAGATTTTAAAATAGCTTTCGGCCACTTCCCAGTAATATTTGTACATGTCATCCTTGGTTAAATGCGCACTGTATAAGTCTTTCATCAGGAATTCCCTGGCTCGAAGTATTCCTGACTTAGCCCTGGGTTCATATCTGAATTTGGTTGAGAAATGATAAATTTTTATGGGAAATTCCTTGGGGCTTACATAAAGCTTGGTAATTAAATACATCACTATCTCTTCGTGCGTAAAGGAAAGTCCGTATTCCTTGTCATCCTTTTTAAGCTGATACATGATGTCTCTGGCCTTATCCCAGCGGCCGGTCTCTTTCCATATCTCTTTGGGATGAAGAAGCGGCATCAACATTTCCTGCGCTCCGGTTTTATCAAGTTCTTCACGGATAATATCGTTAATTTTTGTCACAACCCGAAATCCTAAAGGTAGAAGCGTCCACGAACCGGACATCAGTTGATCGATAAATCCCGCCTGTACAAGTAATTTATGGTTGACTGACTCGGCCGCTTTAGGCGCCTGCTTTAAAGTTTTCGGAAAATTATGAGAATATCTCATACGGATGAGTATACCATTTTTCCTTTTTATATTGTATACTCTTAAAATTATCTAATGAATGAGCGACAGCCCCAAGACAACGGAAATTTGGATGGTGTCATCAAAGACGAAATAAGCGTCAACTACATCAACCCCGCAAACGCTTCGGGACATAACTTAAGAAGACTAATTGCCGAAACAATTTTTTCACCCAAAAGTGAAGCAAGTCTAAGGTACAACCTCCATGATTACGAAGATGAATTAACTACCGATCAGCTTGAAAGCGTTAGGCATACGGGTTTATACGATATAATCGGGTTCATTAATGAAAAGGCGTGTGAGCTGGGTTTTGCAGATGAAATAATAGTTGTAAGCAAGGGTCCCTTCCCGACAGAAATAATAAATTCCGAAAGCCAGAGAATCATTTAATTTAGAGCTTCTTATCTGTCTGAATTTTAAGTTCAGACCACCTCCGTTCCCTTAGGAACGTCTATCTCGGGAATAAGAAGTACGGTTTTTTCAGGTACGTCAATTGCCATCAGCATCCCTTGTGATTCTTCTCCCTTGAATTTGCGGTATTGAAGATTCACGATAAAAGGCAACCTCTTCCCTACCAATTCTTCGGGCTTAAAACTTTCCGCGATCCCCGAAACAATCTGCCTTTGAAACTCTCCGAAATCAACCTGAAGCTTTAAAAGCTTATCCGCATTTTCGACTTTCTCGACGGATAAAATTTCACCTATTCTGATCTCAACCTTCTTAAAATCGTCTAAAGCTATTTGGTCCATAAAAGAAATTATACTTATTTCCCAATCTCATGTCCACCGAAAGCGTTCCTTAATGCATTCAGGACTTTCGTGGAAAATGCTCTGTGTAGCTCTTTTTGCTTTTGGGTTTGCAGCCTGTATCGAAGCGAATCCTCGATAATCCTTATATTTATACCTTTGTTCTTTGCTTCCTCTATAGTCCACCTTGCTTCACCCGATTCGCTAACCGGCCCTTCCATCATCTTAAGGTCGGGGCTATTTTTCAAGGATTCAGCCAAGCGGTCCATCAGAAATCCGGAAATGACCGTTCCCTTTTGAAAAACCTCCGCCACCTTTACAAGATCGAATTTATAATCAGATTTCTCAAGGACTTCAAACCCTTCTGCCAAAGACTGCATCATCCCATACTCGATCCCGTTATGCGCCATTTTTATGAAGTGCCCCGCCCCGCCTTCGCCAAAAAACTTGTGTCCGCCTTTCGGTTTTGCCAGCGAATCAAGTAAGGGAATGATGTACTCGTATGCCTCCTTTGAACCTCCGGCCATTAGCGGATAACCGCTTCCCTCGGCCAAGATCCCGCCGCTTATACCGATGCCCAAGTACTCAATACCCATAGGTTTAAAATGCCCGAAGCGTCTTTCCGTATCCTTAAAATATGCGTTCCCGCCGTCGACAACGATGTCGCCTTTTTCAAGATACGGCTCAAGCTGATCCAGCACTCCCTGGGTCGCCTCACCCGCAGGCAGCATCAACCATAAAACTTTGGGGCGGGGCAATTTGGAAATCAAGTTTTCGATGTTTTTAGAAATTTCCAATCCCGAAATATCTTTGGGGCCTCTGTTCCAGGCAATCACCCGATGTCCCGATTTTGACAACTTAAGAGCGATCCTTGAACCCATTTTTCCAAGCCCCAGAACGCCGACTGTCATATCAACCACTTCCTCCCGTCTTTTTCAATTAATGCATCCGCTTCCTTAACCCCCCAGCTGCCGCGTGTATAAGTTTTGATAGGGGTTTTTTCCTCCTCCCAGTTTCTTAGAATGTCCGTTATAAGTCTCCAGGAACTTTCCAATTCGTCCGAACGGCTGAATAACATCTGGTCTCCGAAAAAAATATCCAGAAGTATTTTTTCGTAGGCCTCCAGCCCTCTTGTTCCGAAACTTTCCTTATAATTAAATTTCATATCCACCGAATCGAGTCCCAATTTTACCCCCGGTGTCTTGGCGATGAAGCGAAGGTTTATCCCTTCATCGGGCTGAATCCTGAAGGTAATGACGTTTCCTATCTCGGGACAACCGTACTCCTTAAATAGAATGTGGCAGGTCTGTATGAAAACTACCGAAATCTCGATAACATGTTCCGGCATATCCTTACCGGCTCTAACATAAAACGGTACTCCTTCAAACTTTGGGGTATCGACAAACAACTTCATCGCTACAAACGTTTCGGTTTGGGAATCGGAAGAAACGTTCTCCTCGTTTAAGTATCCTTGATATTGCCCTTTGACCACCGAATCCTTTTGGTCACAACGAAGTGATGCGATCACCTTGGCTCTGGCGTCCCTTAGATCTTCCTTGGTAAAGCTTTTCGGGCTTTCCATCGCCACTGCCGCCAGAAGCTGCATCAGATGGTTTTGGGCTATATCCCGAAGCTCCCCCACTCCGTCGAAAAATCGTCCGCGGTTGCCGATCCCGCCCTTTTCGGCGAATGTGATCTGTACGTGGTCTATAAAGTTCTTGTTCCAGACCGGCTCGAAAATACCGTTGGCAAACCTAAAAGCCAACATATTCTGCACGGTTTCCTTTCCAAGGTAATGATCAACCCTAAAAATCTGCCTTTCGTCAAAAATCTCCCCTAACTTTTTATCCAGACTTCTGGCGGTTTCAAGGTCCTTTCCGAAGGGCTTTTCGATAACTATCCTTGTCCAGCTGCCCTTACCGAAATCTTCCGAGGGATATCCGCAACCTTCGGATAATTTGGTTTTGACCAGGCTATCCAAAATAGCCTCGTCGTAATCCGGAGGAGTTGCCAGATAGTAAAACCGGGTTACGCACGCCCCAATCTGCGAATCGATTACCTTTAACTTTTCCGAAAGTTCAAGATAACCCTTATCGTCTTCAAAACTTCCGTCCTGGTAAAATAAATGTTTGGTAAAGTCCTCCCACCCAGGGTCTTTGCTTTCCTGTGTAAAGTATCCGCGAAAATGTTCGTCCGACAGATTCCTTCTGGAAAAACCGATGATGAAAAATTTATCCGGCAGCATTCCGTTTTTAAACATCGAAAACAATGCCGGAATCAGTTTGTTTTTTGCCAAATCCCCCGTCGCCCCGAAGATAACCATGATAAACGGTTGATTCACCTTAAAGTTTTTGGAATTTTCCATAATTTAAAAATTATAAAGCCTTGAACAACAAATATAAAGAACTAATCTGATTTTACCGAAAATAAACCGATTGGTCCGTAATCAAGACCGTCACTTTAGAAAGCTCCTTCATCAAAAACCTCGCCGGGACCTTTGTAACGAAACCTTCTTCGAACATTCGCTTTAGGGCTATCTGTTTTTCTTTTCCGAATGCCAAAACGATTATTTTGTCAAACTGCCTTAATGCGGCAAAACTTAAGGTAATCCTTTTCTTGTAAACCGTTTTATTCGCATTATAAAAGCTGACCAGTGATGTCTTATCATTTAAAATCGCATCGGAAATCTTCTCGATTGCCGGTATTCCCGCAGTATGTCCGTCCGTACCGACCCCTAAAATGGCCATGCTTTTTTGAAAATGATTGAATAAGTAACGCACGGTCTCGTCATAATCTTTGGCTGTGTCCTCAAGACCTTTATTTTGAAGGATCGGGTAGAATTTTATGTTCAGTTCATCAAGTGCGGACAACAATTGAGTATTTTTTATCATCAGCTCGTTACTATCTATGTAAAACTTCTCCCCGTACCGTTCGTCCACCATCGCAACCGCTCCCGCCTTAAGCTTTTTCTCTTTCGCTAAGAGTTGATACAAAGCTTTTGGCGTCGATCCGCCGGACAAAAAAAGCACGCTACTTTGGGTTAAATGCTGATAAATAAGAGTTTTGCAGATTTCAAAACCTTCCTTTGGATTGTTAACTTTTACTATCTTCATTTGGGAATAATCGGCTGCCCGGAGAAAATCCTTAACAAATCGTGCACCGTAATAAGAGCGATAAGTGCGAGTAGAATCGCCATCCCGACGGTATGAATATACGATTCCAAAACCGGATCGACCTTACGTCTGGTGACAGCTTCGATGGCGATGAATAACAGTCTTCCTCCGTCAAGCGCCGGAAAAGGTAAAATGTTTACTATCGCAAGGTTTAAGGATAGAAGCGCGACAAATGATAATACCGCGTTAAACCCGATGCTGACCACCGTTCCTGTCAGCTGCGCTATGCCGACCGGACCGGCCACATCTTGTGGCACCGCTCCCCTGGTGAGGATTTGGGTCGTAAGCATCACCAGACCGTTCACGATAAGCCAGGTCTCATTCAACGCTTCTTTTGTGCCAACGAACGGCGCTTCATACCAGGGATACCTTTTTATATCTGTCCCCGGCGAAATCGCTACCCCCATGGGTCCCTGATTTTTCGGATAGTTTTTACGCGGAGTAATGTTTAAAACGATTTCTTTTCCGTTTTGAGTTTTAATAAGAATCGGAATTTGCGTTCCCGCTAGGTGGTCTACCAGTTTTATCAATTGAGAGGTTGAAGTAATTGATGTTCCTTTAACTTTTTCTATTGTATCTCCGGCCACAATGCCGACTTTTTCTGCCGGAGAGTTCTTAAGTACTTCCACGACCACAACTTTATTGTTGGGAACCGGGACTCCGACCGCCGAATATAAATATGAAAGAATCACAACCGCCAATAAAAAATTCATGATCACACCGGCTATGATAACCGCGGTTTTTTGCCATTTGGGTCTAGAAAAATAAGCGCGTTTGAGATCTTTTTCGGGGAGATTCTGCGGTTTTATGGAGACACTGCCGGAACCGGCTTCATCCTCTCCGTAAAGTTTTACGAACCCGCCTATCGGAAGCCAGTTTATCGAATAAATTGTTTCGCCGTACTTTATTCCGAAAGCTCTGGGAGGAAGGCCGAAACCGAATTCTTCGACTTTGATTTTTAACAGTTTCGCTACGAAAAAATGTCCCGCCTCATGGACCAGGACCAATACCGAAAGGATAATTATGAATACGACAATCGTTAATAACATAGAATAAAAGTATAACAGAATAAGATTAACGATTAAAGATTTAAGATTGCTTAAAAAATTTACTTTGTACAAAACGGATGCCGCGAACGACAGCTTCGGGAAGAGGATGAAATAACAATGTTATCGAGGATAATATATCGACTCAAAAATTGAGGTTATATCGCCAGCAATTCCGCTTCTTTTTGCTTGCCCATGGACTCGATTTGTGCAATGGTATCGTCGGTTAATTTTTGGATCTCTTTTTCCAGACGTACCATATCGTCTTCGGAAATCGTTTTGTCCGAAAGCTGTTTTTTAAAGCCGTTCAAAACTTCATGCCTTTGTTGCCTGACCTGAATTTTACCGCCTTCAAGCTTTTGATTGACCAGCGCCACCAGTTGCTGCCTTCGCTCTTCGGAAAGTGGCGGAATCGAAATCCTGATGATACCGGCGTCTACAACAGGTGTAAAACCGGTATTAGACTCCATAATTCCCTTATGGATCTCACCGATGATGGTCGCATCGTAAGGAGTGATCACCAGCGTTTGCGCATCCAGTGCGTGGACCTGAGCCAGTTCGATAACCTTCAGTTTTTGCGTACCGCCGTAAGCATTAATCACGATGTTTTCAACCAGCGAAGGAGAGGCTTTACCAGCACGGACGGATGAAAGATCAACTTTTAAAACATCGATGACCTTGTCCATCTGCAGCTTGGCGCTTGTAAGAAGTTCGTCCATTATAATTCGAAACGTTTGAATTCTTTTACGACGATGTTCTCGCCCAACTTGGCGACGGTCTGTTTAATTAGATCCCCTATCGTAATCGAACTGTCTCTAATATATTCTTGTTTTAGCAAAGTGTCAACATCTCTGGGGCTCATCGCCGCAACCTGCATCGCGATCTCATGCGAAAGATGTTTAAAATCTTCGGTCCTTGCGACAAAATCGGTCTCGCATAAGACTACCGCTAAAGATCCGACCTTGCCGTTTTGATGAATATAACTTTCTATAAGACCCTGGTTGGTTTCCCTGTCGGCCTTTTTGGCGGCCTTCTCAAGTCCTTGTTTCTTAAGCCATACCAAAGCTTTATCGTAGTTACCGTCTGTTTGCTCTAAAGCCTTTTTACATTCCGCAATCGAAATTCCGGTCTCAAGCCTTAATTTTTTTAAAGTATCGATATTGACCATTTTTACTCCTTTTTAGCTTTTTTTACGGCGGTTTTTTTAGCAGATTCTAAATTTTTGGTTTGTGTTTCAGGCTTGTTATTTGTCGACGTTTTTGCCTTGTCCTTTTTGTTTTCTGTCGACTTTTCCTCGGGTTGTGGGTTTTTTTCTTTCTTTACGGTTGCCTCTCCACCGGACGGTTCTTTTGGTGGTTTTTGCGCTTTAAGGCCCTCCGCCCACGCATCAAGAATATGGGAAACGATCAATCTTATCGAACCGACCGCGTCATCATTTGCCGGGATCGGATGATCGATAATGAACGGATCTGCATTCGTATCGACAATTGCAATCGTTTTAATACCCATATTCGTCGCTTCTCTCACCGCAAGGTGTTCAAGGTGTGAATCGATAATAAATAAAGCGTCCGGTAATTTTGTCATTTGCGATATACCCTTATAGAAGGATTCCAAACGTTGGATCTCTTTTCCGAACAGCCCCAATTCCTTCTTGGTATACTTGGAACTTTCCTCGGGATTTGAAACCGTGTTTTTTAAATCGCTTAATTTCTTAAAATTTCGTGAAACCTCCGTGAAATTGGTAAGAATTCCCCCAACCCATCTTTGTGTAATATAAAATAAATTTCCGTTATAATCTTTTTTTACATCTTTGAGTAAATTACTTACCCTGACAATTTCCTGCTCCACAATCTCCCTCGCTTGTCTTTTTGTCCCTACAACCAACATGCTTCCTCCGCTTTGGCCCAAATTTTTGGCAAATTGTGCCGCTTCGTCCAGCCCTTCTTTGGTTTTGGCTAAATCAATGATCTGAATATTATCGCGCGCTTCAAACACAAAATCCCTCGCCTTGGGATTTGAACGGGTTACCTGATGTCCGAAATGACACCCGGCCTCAAGAAGTTCTTCAAGTGCTATCTGTTTCATAATTTTATATCCCTTATTCCTTCAATTCTTCTTTAGAATTGTCGGTCCGCCATCCGGACGAGGCATAAAATGCTGCTCAGGGACATATGTCCGAATGTGAGTGATTACGTAACATTATAATCCATATTCGTTATCTTGACAAGAGATTAAATAAAAAATAAGATAAGTTAACTGCCATGGAAGAACAACTTGCAAATCAACAGCCACAAATGCCTCCGGTTCAAGCTCCTGTTGCCGTTTTAGAAACCCCGAACGAAATGCCCCCCCAAACACCCAAAAAAGGCCTTCACATCAAAACACTTGTTTTAATTTTTATTTTGACCCTTGCCGCTTTGGGCTTAACCATGATGGCAATTATGAATAAACCTAATAATTCACCAACGGCACAGGTAACAGCTACTCCTACACCTGCTCTTGCCAATCCGGTTCAAACAACCCTGACCGTTTCCTCCTCTCCGGTCAGACTTTCTACCCCTTCTGCCTTTTCAACGGATATCGTAATCAATACCGGCCAGGACTTGGTAAACAAGGTTCAGCTGGAACTTTCTTACGACCCGAAAGTTTTGACCAAAGTCGACATCAATCCGGGAACTTTTTTTACCAATCCGCAAATCTTGCTAAAAACCCTTGATCCTACGAACGGCAGAATAAGTTTTGCTTTGGGTGTCCAAAACGGACAATCGGGTATATTAGGACAAGGAGTTATTGCAACACTCAATTTTAGTCTGGTTGCAAATGCAGCCAGTGCCTCGGTGTCGCTTTTACCTAAAACCCAGGTCACCGCCGACGGCTATTCGGTTTCCGTCTTGAAATCTACCGCCAACGGCATTTTCAACGATCTGAACAAGATACCGCTCGCCTCACGCTCAGCCACATTAACGCCATAAGGCCTGTTTAGAAAACAGATTGCTTCTTGTTGTTGAAATTTTGATTGATCTTACCTAGAATTAATGTATGGAACCTAAACAGGAACAATCATTACCGAGCGCCCCCACCGGTTCGCCTCCTCCGGTTACAAGTTATTCATACAACCAGTCGGAATCACCCAAAGTCAAGGATCAGAAATTGACCAGAATACTTTTTTTGGCAATCATAGTATTGGTCATGATCATGCTCTTATTGCTTGTCCTCGGACACTTCAATGTAATTTAATCAATCGGAATTAATTCTACTTTAATGCCAAACGGTGTCAAATATATCTTTTTGCCTGAAGACCGAACAATTTATGATACATTCCGCCTTTTGCCATCAGGGTATCGTGACTGCCCGACTCGATTATTTTTCCTTTGCTGATGACGTATATCTTATCGGCATTCCGTACCGTCGAAAACCTGTGGGATATTATGATCACCGACCTGTCTTTGCCCAGTTTTTCAACTTTATCGAATATTTCGTTCTCGGATTTTGCATCTATCGAAGCAGTCGGTTCATCGAGGATCAAAACCGGTGCGTCGCGCAAAAATGCCCTCGCCAACGCGACCTTTTGCCATTCCCCGACCGATATATCCTCTCCTCCTTCAAAAGTCTTGCCCAAAACCTGATCGTAGCCTTTGGCAAAAGAATGTGCGACCTTATCCGCCCCCGACTTTACTGCCGCGCTTACGATATCGGACGGATTCTCCTTTTCGAAGGTCTTACCAAAATAGATATTTTCCCTTAAGGTATACTCGTATTTTATGAAATCCTGAAAAATCACCCCTAAACTTTTGTACCATGAATTCAAATCGATATTTTTAAGGTCGACGCCATCAATCAGTATCTTACCGTCGTCTACATCATAAAACCTGGCCAGAAGCTTTATCACCGTGGTCTTTCCCGCACCGTTTGCGCCCACAAAAGCTATTTTCTCGCCCGGCATAAGATTAAGAGAAAAATTTTTGAGTATTTTACGGTTAGATCCCGGATAGGTAAAATCTACATTCTTAAATTCGATCCTGGGGGCTTTTGTGATATTTATTTTCACCGGAGACTTCGGCGGCAAGATCAGGGGCTTTGCATCCATGACCTTAAAAATATCCTCAACATACAAACTTTGGTTATAAACTTGTGCCAAATTCCTAAACAGGCTGCCAACAGCTGCCTGAAAATTACCTACGACGAAAGAATAATAAGTCAAACTACCCAGTGTTATTTTCTTGGCAACGGTTTGAACGATGATATAGAATTCGATACCGATAAATACCGCCGATTCCAAAGCGTCAAGTAATGAAGTAACTCTAAGTCTTCTCTTGGCAAGAACCAAATTCTCCGAAACAAATCTCTTTTGGATCTTGTCTATCTCGTTGATAAAGATCTTTGCGGTTTGGAAAATCTTCATTTCCTTGGCGCTTTGACCGCTTTGTACCAAATCGGAAATATACCAAAATTTCTTCCTGAAAGGAGAATTCTCTTCCCATATCCCCCAGATTCTTTTGGAATAATTGGTCTGATTTAAAAATACCGGCAAAGCTATAAGAACAATCACGAACCCCAAATAAATGTTCAGGGTCGAGATAATCACAATCGCAATAATTAAAGTGGCCAAACTTTGAAATGTGTAAAAGATTGCCGAAAGCATATTTAACGGCCTCCACATGTAGCTTTCCCTTACTCTTTGCAACATGTCCTTAAATCTTGAGTCCTCAAAATATTGAAGATCGAGTCTTGAAAGGTTCAAAAGAACAATTCTGTATAACTCTACCGGCAGCTTGGTCCAGAGCATCAGATCGATATAATCCTGAAAAGAGGTCAACAAATTCTGAATAATAAACGTTAAAAACCTTAACCCGATCAAAATGTAAAACCGCCCGAAGTTAAAGCTCACGCCGGCTATATTGGCAGCTATCATATCGATAATAAGTTTGTAGATATAGGCGTTTATAAACGGAATGACCGAAGGCGCGAGTGCCGAAAAAATGCTTTGTAAAAAAAGCAGCTTATCCGTCTTCCATAAAAAAACCAGCAATCTTTTGGAGGTCTTAAAAACGCTTAAAGCCTGATTTAAGTTAACGCCCGCCGATGATGCCATAAATTCGTTAAGGATATTCTACTACAGCAAGACTGCAATAAACAGTATTTCAAAAAGCGTTTATTCTGATAAAATAACACCCAGATGGCAAGGTTTATTAAAATTCCCAACGTCATTAAAACTTTCGGGAACAGCATGTACCCTCTGCTTTTAGATGGCGATGTCCTGTATTTAAAAAAAGTGTCCTTCTCAGGAATAAAGACCAACGATATAATCACGGTCAGAGAAAGGGACCATTATTACACTCACCGGGTTATCTTCAAGGCCAAGAATTATTTGGTTACCAAAGGCGATAATGCGTTTCATACGGATACGAGAGTACATCCTCATAATATAGTAGGCATGGTCGAAAACGTTAAGCGGGGCAAGGATATTTTTAATCCCGAACAATTGTATCTTATGCAGTCCAGCCTTTATTTTAGTGAGATAATAAATATCAAAAACGAATTGGAGCTAAACCGTATAGGCTTGGTTTTTCTGAAAGGTTTACCTTTGCATTTGTATTTTGAAAAAGCTCATCCCCGAAGACTATATGCCGACTGCGACATTCTGATCAAAAGACAAGATTTTCCGAAAGTTAAGGCAGTTCTAAAAGGATTCGGATATAAAAAGGCGAAAACCGATTTATCCGAGGAGCACCAAAAGTTAAAAGGCAAAGAATCGGAAATTTCTTATTATAAACGCCTGAACGGATTTTATGTAACTTTCGACATTCATTTTGAAATAGTTTTCTTAATGACACAGCTTGGCGAACTGAATTTACTTTATCCGCAAACCGTCATTGACTCTCTGACCGAAGAATTCATTTCGAAGAAAAGAACGATCAGGGTGAGCGGAGAAAATTTTCCGATCCTTTCCAAGGATCACCTTTCCGTATATTTATGCCTGCATCTTTTTCATCATAATTTCAAAGGCGCCTATCGCTATGATTTTATCGACACAATCTTAAAAAAAGATAACCCTAGTCCCAAAGAACTTATTAAGGTAATTAAGAAATATCGTCTCGATAATTTTGTTTATCCTTGCCTTATGCTTCTTAGGAAATATTACCTTACCCCCTTACCCAAAACCTTAATCGCTTCGATAAAGCCTTCGGGTGTATTATCCTCATATATAGAAAAAAATCTTCTAAAAACCGATATCTTAAACGAAGGGGACAGAATCGGCGGGGGGATACGAAGATTTTCGATCATTTTCTTTTTATCACCGTATCCTATATATAAAAAGTTATTTATCTTTACCAATCCGGAAGTTTTGTACTCCATATTTTGGGTCATGGAAAAGAAATTACTTGGATTGTTCAAGCCTTACGAATGATTTTCGATCTTTGAAGCTCTTTTATAAAATCGTTGACATCTGTTTCGGCCAATTTCCTGTTCACTTTATAATTTTTTACCAGGTATTCGGTTATCCTCCCTCTATCCCAACCGGATTTAATTTTATCGAATATCACCGAGCCTGTCTTGTTGAAGGAATATAATGCCGACTCTTCCCCGTCGAAAATAGTGGATTTATCACCCAGTTTCTGCACAATAAATCCCTTATTTACTTTATACTTCATAAGGTTGACACCTCTTTCTTAAAAAATTTTTTGAACGCCTGTTCATCCTTTTTAACATATATATTATAAAAGTTATTTTCGTTTACAAACTTAACCAACAAGGGAAACTGTATGCTTACTTTATCCTGGTAGGTAAAAAGTTGTTTTAATACCTTACGCAAAATAAGCTCTTTGTTTTTGATCTTCTCGATTTTGCATTCGTCGGCTTTTTTCACAAAGAAAAGACCTTTTGGTTTATTGGAAATCGAAGTTTTTTTAAAATTAAAATTCTTTTCATTAAGCAAAGTCTGATAAGTCTGCCAACTCCCCTTGATGTTTCTTACAATCACCGAATCGTCGGACAAAACATCACACAGGCCTTTTAAAAGTTGTGACGTGGTGGATTTTCCTGCGCCCTCCGGTCCCTCGAAAATATAAGATTCTCCTTTATATCCTACCGATGAACCATGTAAAATGAATCCTGTTTTTGGCAAAAGGTAAACACCGAGAAGATAATTAATCATAAATTCAAACTCGAATGGACCCGGAGGATTTCCCAGATGTAAAATTTTTCGCTTAAGGTTTATATGAAACAGGGTTGCATTAAAATCCACCGTTTTGGATCCTTTAAGTTTCCTCGAATTTATCGCGTATCCTCCTCTGTGGAATACCGTTACCGAAAAATCCGGCTTTGACGTTTTTTCAGCGACAAAACCGCCATAATCATTTTTTAGCATCTCAATGAATTTAGCACTGTGATACGGTTTTTCCGATGTCAAAATCTTAAAAAGGATGACAAAATCACCGATATTAAAATAAATTTCCTCCATTTATCCGTTACCTCCCAGCATTTTCTTAAAAATGATACCCATGATCAGCAAACCGGTTTTAAGTGCAATTTCCGAATCCGAGATTGCCGACCGATTATTTACATACTCAACGTCAAGCTTCATCCATTGGTTGAAATGAAGTTTATGCTGACCCTTTAACACCCAGGGAGAGGTTACTCCGGGCAGGACAGAAAATCTTGCTTCGTATGGTTTGGGAACATGCTTCCCCTCCTCAAGCGGCAATGGCCTTGGTCCGACAAAAGCCATCTCGCCTCTTACGATATTGATAAGTTGCGGCAGTTCGTCCAAACCGGTGTGGGAAAGTATTTTTCCGAATCCGGTAAACCGTGGATCGTCTTTTATTTTGAATACCGGTCCATCCACTTCGTTAACCTTGGCATATTTACTTTTCAGCTTTTCCGCATTTTTGACCATCGTCCTGAATTTAAACATAACAAAAGCTTTTTTGTCTTTTCCCATTCTTTTCTGTTTAAAAATAACCGGCCCTTCGGAATTGACTTTGATCAAAACATAAAACAATATCCAAAGGGGTATGGATAAAATAAGTACAATCAAGGCTATCAATCGTTGGATCATTTTAGACCGAAGCATCGATAAACTCTGCTATCTCTTTAATCTCCTTCTCCGTCAAACCCTCATATGACGGAAGCAACAGTCCGTGCTTATGGAAAAATTCGGCCTTGGGATAACGTTCGTTTTTAAACAATGCTTGATACACCGGCTGAAGATGCAAGGGTCTAAAGAACAATCTGGTTTCTATACCTTTTTCCGTAAGGTTTGATTCTACCCTATTTTTAACTTTCGTGTCTTTAAAAATTACCGCCGGGAACCAGTAGTTGGGCATCAGTCCTTTAAGCGGTTCGGGAATGAAATAATTGTCAATTTTTTTAAGATATTTTTTGTAAAGCATAAGATTGTTCCTTCGTCCGGATAATAGCTTTGTAAATCTTCTAACCTGCGATACACCCAAGGCCGACTGAAGGCCGGACAACACCAGATTATAACCGATCATGTGGTGCGTAAAATGCGACTCTTCGTTAAAATCGAAAAATCTGAGCTTGGTTATAAGCAAGTGTAATTTTTGATTATTGGTCACGACCATTCCTCCGTTTCCTGTAGTGATAATCTTATTCGAATACAACGAAAAACATCCGATATCCCCAAAACTTCCCAGGGTTTTACCTCTATAGGTAGCACCCATACTTTCGGCCGCATCCTCAATAACAAAAAGGCCTTTTCTTTTAGCCAATCGTATCAACTTATCCATTTCGCATGAATAACCGTACAAATGGACCGGCATAATCGCTTTGGTCTTTTTTGTTATTTTATCCGTGACTTCTTTCAGGTCCAAATTGAAATCCTCGAAGGACTTACAATCTACCAATACGGGTTTTGCGCCGGTCAGGGTTACGGCATTAATCGATGCGATCATGGTCAATGACGGCAAAATCACTTCATCGCCATCACCTATTCCCAAACTTTTCAAGGCAAGAAATAATGCTGACGTTCCGCTGTTTACCGATGCCGCGTATTTGGTTCTGCTGATTTTACTTGCAAAAGCTTTTTCGAATTTTTCAACCCAGGGGCTTTTTGAAGATATCCAGGACGCATCAAAAGCTTTCTTGATTTCGTAAAAATCTTCTTTACTTAAGTCGGGCCTGGAAACGGGTATGTTATAATGTTTATTCATATTTTCGGCAGTACGTTCAGGTTAAAAGGGTTGTAGTCAAAGATAACTACGGAAGGTTTGTCAACGGGAAATGATACCAAACCTCTATAATTTATACTTCTGTCGAACCTAGTTCCCGTAACTACCGACCAATTAGAATCATAGTTTTGATTTAAGACCAAAATATCCTTTCCGGAAATTCTGCTCACCTTTAAAACAATTCTGTTGGGCGACCAATATTGTATATCAACCCTACCTTTATTGGCAACAAGATAATACTCTCCTCTATAACCTTTTTCCTCCTTACCTTTTGCACTCTCTAAAACGGGAATCGGCTCATAACATTTTATAGTTCCAATGTTGTCTCTAACGGCAGTATATTCCGTCCCCCAGGGCATAAAAGCGGCGTTATAGTAAAAATTCTTAGCAAGCTTAACGGAAGGATCGTATAGATAATCTACGGGAAAGCTTGTGAGCGAATAAAATGACTTTGTCGGTTGTTTTAAACCCGGGTTTAAAATCACGAAAGCTTTGGACAGAAAGCTATCGTTACCGACCAAATACAGATTTACAAACACGATAATGATGATTACGGTTCCGATCGCTCCCTTAAATCTCGTTGGTATCCTTTCAATAAAATAGCTGAGTCCGAATCCCGAAATCAAGGCGAAGAAGATGATAAAGTCGAACCTGAACCTTTGTGCTACCCTGGAAAAATCGTAAAAAGGCAACATCTTCAGCAAGCTCCAAAGACTTAACGAGGGTATCGTATTGCCAAGCATTAGCCAAAACGAGGCAAACAGTGCGGCTAGAATTATTTTCTGCTTTTTTACGGCATAAAATATACCTAAGATGAAAAACATGAACGGAATAATCCCTACGAAAAGAGAGTTTTCGTCCATTCCGTAGCTTATTGAAGAGCCTAAAGGCAAGTTGTTGATATAACTTTGGTTCGGATAGAAAAGAAAATATACCAGATTTTGAAGCGAATAACCCGATTGGTCGGAAATTAAACGCGGGAACGACGAAAGAAGTTGTATAGACAGCAGTAACTTAGGCAAGGATAGTATTAAAAACAACATAAATATAGTCGTAAAATTCAACAGCGGTTTTAAGTTTTTTGCCTCTAAAGACTTGAAAACGACAAATGCCAAAAATACAGGCAGAAAAATCATAGGGATTTGATAACCCGTATAAAAGCTTAAAGCCAAAAATAAAGACGAGACTAAAAGGTTTAATTTACGGTATTTCTTAACATCCAGTGCTTTTGAATAGAACAACAAAACAAAGGGAATATAACTTATGGCTAAAAACGAGATCATGCCAACACCAAGCGCGGATGACAATATCCCGCTGAATGCAAAGATTACCGCCGACAGAAGACTTGATATATCATCCAACCGATAATGTTTTGCCAGCAAATAAAACCCGAAAGCACCGATGAAATAATGTATCAAAAGGGAGATCTTTGCGCCTTCTAAAGTCCCGAAAACAAGCACCAAAAGAAACGTTATTGAGACGATGTTCGATTGCGGATTGGCGAAATTAGGCATTCCGCCGCAATGGTACGGACTCCAAAACGGAAACTGTAAATAATTCACAACCGATACCCTTGCCGATTCAAGGTACGCTAGTTGCTGATCCCAGTCCTGAATTCCGATATTATTCCCGCTTAGAAGAATCGGGGAAACGAAAATGAAAGAAAGGAATAAAATTATGATGCCATAAATAAACAGCGCAGAGTGTTTTAGTATGAATGTTCGCATCATTTTCCAAGCCTTAACTTTAAAGCACAGTATAGA
Source organism: Candidatus Levyibacteriota bacterium (assembly GCA_027334565.1). Lineage (GTDB taxonomy): Bacteria > Patescibacteriota > Microgenomatia > Levybacterales > UBA12049 > DAHWUP01. Next base: position 157,715 of record DAHWUP010000002.1, read on the forward strand.
TATCCCAAAAACATTTTACCAAGATTTGATTTGGAACGTCCGTACTTTCTCTTTTTGTAATAAACCGGAACTTCGGTTATTTTGAAATTGTTTGTCTGTGCATAATGCATGAGCCTAATATGATACTCTCCGTATCCTCTAAAAATATCATCAAGCGGTAACTTTAATAGTTTATTTTTCCAAACTGCATAGAATCCGCTGGTATTATCCGATACGGGAAACCTCAAAATATGCTTTAAAAAAAGATTGAACATTAAAGTCGGAAGATACCTTTTCTTTTCCTCCATACCTCCGCTTTTAATAAACCTTGAGGCAACCACCAAATCGTGGCTTTGAATTTCTTCGGTCAGTCGGGTGATGGTTTCGGGTGGATGGTTAAAATCGGCATCCATACCCACGATCACCGGGTAGCTTGAACTTTTAATTCCCCTTAAGATTGCCGTGCCCAATCCCCTTTCGTTTTTCCTTAAAATGGTTTTAACTTTCTTGTCGTTTCCGAATTCTTTGACTATCTTGTTGTAAGTTCCGTCAGGACTATTGTCGTCAATTACGATTATTTCGTATGTTTTGTAACCAAAAATTTTTTGAATGCTACTTATCAAACCGATTATGTTATGTTTCTCGTTAAAAGTCGGAATAACGATTGATAAGCCTTGATTAATCATGTACTGTATACAAACGCACAAGAACCATCGTTGCAATTCATAATATAGAAATAATTTTTAACAGTCACGTTGTTATGCTTTTCGTATAATATGATAAATTTCTTAAGTTGACCAAAAGCTATTTGATCTTGATCCAAAAATATAACTATAAGTTTTGAGTTTTTGTGCACGTTTATATGATTTACCAGTGCATAATTATTCAAAATATTTATCCTCTTGTTTGAAAAATATTTCTTAATGCTACTCGCTTTATTTTTGTCAAGTTCATTAAGGCCCAAAAAATAATATTCCTGAAAAGGAACATAGTAATAATTCCTATCATAAAATAGAATAGAAACATTACCCTTATAATTCGGGTTATTTATCAACTGATCCGTCAATTTCCCATACCCGATGTTCTTTCCAAAAACGCCTTCATAAGGTTGGAAATATTTTAGGGACAGGAAAATTAACGAGATTGCCATTAAGACCGCCAAATATTTCTTGTTCGTGTCACTAAAATGGTACATCAGTGAGTACAAAACCAAAAACAGCAAGAAATAAAAATACCAGAACGTCCTTTCCGTAAAAACATTAAAATAAGAGTTGTTGAATATATGAAGAAACAGGATGCCGCACAAAATACCCGACAAGGCAAAAAATGTCAAATATTTTATACTTTTGTTGGAGCTTTTTAACATAAGCACAAAAACTGAAATTAAAGATAAAACCACAATTACCGAGGACAGGTAACCCGATAAAGAAATAAGGAGCGTATCTGAAAATTGGCCGAAAAATACGAAAAAATTCATGTTCGGAGTTGCGTTAAGATTAGTCGACTGAAGGGAACTGAAGTTTTTAGAAATCAGGCACAAGCCGGGTGATATTAAAATTAAATTGGCTAAACCCAGAAGCGTAAGATTCTCGGCTTGGTTTTCGTACCATAAATAAACAAAAAATACTACCGGAATCAAGGTAATATAAAAATAAATAACCGAATAGTCCGCATAAAATGCAAGCGAGGATGTAATCAGAAATAGAACCGAATTATACAACCTTTCCTTTCTGGTTTTAGAAAACAAAATAAAATTTGAGATCGATATAAATGCGGCTGTCGTGAGAAAAAAAACCAAGTTATAAGGAGAAACATAGGTATTGGTTAGAACAAAATACGGGAAAAAAGAAATTAAAAATACAAAAAACAATGACAGCAGACTTTTTCTGAAATTTTGAAAAAATCTAAAAAGCAGGAATACTTCCGCTAAATATAACAAAAGATTGGTTAAACGTAATAATTCAATTTTCGTAGTAAAATAGGTAAGTAATTTTAAGATCAAAAGATACAAGATTCCATGGTCTTTTATTACAGCTCCAAGAGTAAGAATGGAAGTAAAACTATTGCTATAAGAAGTATTAAAATAAAGAACCTCATCAACAAAAACACCGCGAGTCATTATCAGATAAAGCCTTACAATAATACCTATAAAAACGATAGATACAAAAGCCAAATTTACCCGGGATCTATTTATTGATTTTGGCACGGTTTTATTATACTATCACATGTAACTTTATTTAATAGATTCATGTTAAAAAAAACCAAAAAAAAAATTACGCACACGCTGCTTTTACTCCGTAGAAATTACCTGATTTCCATTTTTATAGTCATCGCGCTGGTAGCCGGACTCGTTTATATATATAAAAGTTTTATAGGAAAATCCGAATATTTTTATGCAAGGGTTAGAGTCGACTATCCTTCCTCATATTATTCAAAACCCGATGTGTGGCTTGCCAGTTCTTTGAAACAGGGAGACAAAGAATATAGCTTGCTTGGGGGAACGGATGCACAAATAATAAACACCAGATATTATTCCGTAGGAAACGCCAATAATACGAATGTTTTTAGCATATTCTTGACCCTGAAGCTCTCCGGCAATTTCAACAAGTCAAAAGAGATATATACTTTCCAACGTACGCCTCTAAGTGTGGGTTCGGCCATAAGTTTAAATTTTTCCTCCGGACAAATAGAGGGGACTGTTATTGAATTAAGCCCGTCTCCTATGAATGATAAATATGTAAATAAAACCGTCACGCTAATTTGGAGGACGGGATACAGTCAAGATTTTCCCTACTTTTATAACAATCTTCCCGTTGGAGACAAGTATTTTGACGGTAAGGATTATGTATTTGAAGTTTTAAGCAAAAACCTTGAAAGAACTACTTTATCCGTTCCGGACTATCTCACAGGCCAAGTGTTAAGCGGAGATACAACTGTTTTGCAAAATATCATCATTACCGCAAGACTTAAAGTACTTGAAAAAGACGGCCAGCTTATTTATGGTGGCGATCAGATACTTAAAGTAGGCAACAATTTGAATATCTCGACCCAAAACTTTAACTATAATTTTTTTGTTGTGAGCAATATTCAATAACCCCGTTCTATCATTACTCTCAAAACCCAAAATAAAGTTTGATATGCAAGCTGGTCTGTCGGATTAACAGTCCCGTAGATAAATAATGTCCAAAATGATATGACATACGCTTTGGATAACCCATTTTCCTTTGTTTTTATAATTTGTAAATCCTTTTTTAGAAAATAAATTAATAAGAATATTAAAGCCAGAAGCCCTACCGTACCCGTTTCGGCAAAGGTATTAAAAAATATGTCATGCGGATAAGGCGCCGCAAGACTGTATTCGCTCTGTTGCTGGGACGAATATGTAAAGATTTTTTGCTCCTGCGGGGGTAAGTAATCATAATAATTACCCAACCCCACGCCGAACAACGGCGACGAAATGCCCATATCAAATGAGTAACCCCAGTTCTTTATTCTGCTCGTGATAGTTGAATAATCTATCGAACGACTAAGCAACAACCTGTCAATTACTGTGTAACCTGTCTGAAAATATAAAATGGTATAAAGAAAATAAAAAACCACCGGGATTGCGACTAAAATAAACCAATATTTTTTAATCCTATTTATAAAAATAAACAGAAAACTTAAATAAGCAAAAACCGTCATTATAATTCGTGTTCTGAAGTTGGATATAAAGGAAAAAACGGGAATTACTACCGCAAAAAGTCCCATTATCCTCTTATTTTTCCCGAGCATCAAATAATACAAAGCTAAAGGAATTAATACCTCGTCATACCCTCCCGTATAAACTCTTCCTCTGTTAATGTTCAAGGCTACCAGCTGCTCATAAGTACTGTTAAGCAGATATTTTCCCGTTGACAACACCGCACTCGGGTACAGAAAAATTATTGCTTCGATTATTAAACTTAAGGCAGTTACTATAAATAAAATTATTGCCAGAATCTTGATTTCTTTTTCTCCTCGAATAAAGTAAAGAGATAATATAAAAAGGGTTCCTGTCACAAGAATTTTCTCGTAGGTGGTTAAATACGCCTTAAGATCGATGGCTGTAATTATGGAGAGGGATTGGGATGCAATATATAGAAGAAATAAAGCTATTAACGTTTTACTGACATTAATTTTCTCCTTTTTTACAAAAATTTTAAACAGCATATATAAAAATAGGAAAAAAATGACGGTGATACCAAGATAGTGACTGGATGAAACAAACGGCACCGCAAAAGGCGGCATCAATACCAGAAAAAAACTTAAATAATAAAATATATTAGCCGTTTTTTGTTTTTTCAACCAAGATTTCATTTTAAACTCAATATTATTTTTTGGTAAATTACAAGAATTATAAAAAACGGACCGTAAATTAAATATCGTTTCCACAATCTTTTGGGTTCCGTTTTAAGCCTGAACAGCCATTCGAGGCCTTTTTTTTGCATCCATAAAGGTGCTTGGGGTTTTGCACCGGAAACAAAGTCAAAAGCTGCTCCTACCCCAATTATTGGATAATGAACTTTGTTTAACTTTTCCATTAAGAAATATTGATTTGGGCTTCCAATTCCAATAAAAATTATTTTGCTTATGCGGTCATTTGACTTAAGTTGCAAGTCGTTTATTTTAATTTCCGACATGATTTTCCCTTTTAAATCGTAACCATCAACTATCAATGCCGGATATAGTTTGTTCAATGTGTTTTTAACGAATCGAATCTCATTCCCCATTAAAAAGATTTTAATCTTTTCTTTCTCGGCATTTCGGCAAATATTAAGGAATAATTCCGGACCATAAACCCTTTCCCTTAGTTTTACACCGTATATAAAATCTAATGCCTTTTTTACATATTGACTATCCGGTATAATCAACTGGAAGCTATTTAAAATTTTACGCAAACTTTGATCCGATATGGATAAAACGATAGGATGGGACGCAACCGGTGCGACTGAAAAATGCTTTTTGTGTTTTGCATTTTTGATAACTTCCCTTGTCACATACTCGTAATCGACAGGAGATACTTTTATTCCCAAAAGCATATATCTACCAGGACGTATCATATTCCAAGAAGAAGCTTATCAAGCTGTTTTATTATCTTTTCCTTGTTTTTTGAAGAATAATACCACTCTACGGTTTTTTTAAGTCCGTTTTTAAATTCATACTTAGGTTCCCATCCAAGGAGTTTCCTTGCCAAAGCATTATCTGCCACTCTGTTCATGGGTCCTGTAGGCATATCTACAAACTCGATCTGCGGATGGTAATCAACATAATTTAATACTTGATTTACCATATCTATCACCCTGATTCTCTCCATCGTGCCGAGGTTAACTGCGGTAGCATTATCAATTTTTTCGACAGCCGATATAATTCCGCTTACGATATCTTCAACATACGTCCAATTCCTAATCTGCTTACCGTTTCCCCAGACTTTAAAAGGATTTTGCCGTACAAACGCTTTCGCAATCGTACCAATTACCGCGTGACTTTCGGAAGCTTTTTCGCCATATACCGTAAAAAATCTTCCTATTGCTGATTTTAACCCAAAATCTTTGTTATAAGCTTTAAGCGTAAATTCCCCCATCAACTTAGCCCATCCGTATGCGTTATCCGCATCGTATGGAGAAGAAGCCATGGTTTCATTGAGTATTATTTTTTTGTTTATGTTTTTTTGAAGATAATTGGGATAGACACACCCCGAGGAAGCGTAAAAGATTTTATCGATATTTTTTTTTAAAGCTGCGTAAAATACCGAACCGTCAAGAAGGAAGTTTGAAGCAGTGTTTCCCTGATAAAGATCAACATACCCCCTGCCTCCGTGATCTGCCGCCAAATGAAAAACTATATCAATACCGTCTAGGCTTTTAAGTGCTGCTCCCAAGTCTCTTAAATCCCTTTGATAAAATTCAATATATTTGTAGTATTCCTTTAAATTATCTTTGTGTCTCCCGGTCAGATTGACGACCCTTATCGAGGATACCTTCTTATCTATTAATTTACTTATAAGATGTGCACCGATGAACGCGGCTCCGGTTATTAATACCTTTTTGTTGTTGAGCGCCATAATAATGACCAATTATATCATCTTTAAATTTAAAATTTTTATTGTGTATAATACAGCAAATGAAAATTCTTCTGGACGGACACATGCTTGGACAAAATCAGTCAGGCATTGAAAGATATTGGAAAAATTTGGCGGAAAATTTGCAAAAGAAGAATAATGTTGAATTGATTCTATATTCAAACCAAAAGAAAAAATATCTCTCGAATTTTAAACAACTCTCATTTTTTACTCCGGCAATTCGTAACGGTCTTTACCGAGTCTTATTCGGCTTTAGTAGCGCGGAAAATATATTTGAACCTGACCTGATACATGTCAGCAACTTTACACCGTTCATAAAGAAATCTCCGGTCGTAACAACCGTGCACGATCTTGGTTTTAAAAACTCTCCGCAAAATTTTTCCTTATTAAGCAAGATAATTTTTAATTTATTTTTCAAACGATCGCTTGATAACTCCGACGCAATCATCTGCGTTTCAGACAGGATCAGACAAGAATTAATTAAATCCTATCCTAAGATGATAAATAAAACTACGGTCATATACGAAGCACCGGATCCTGTATTCAACTTCATCGCAAACAAGAAAAATGTTATAGACTTTCTGGAAAAAAATTTTGAATTAAAAGATAAATATTTTTTGGTAGTAGGGGACATTCGGCCCAGAAAAAATCCGATTCCGGTTATCAAGGCGTTTTTATCGCTAGAAAAGAAATATCCCGATATAAAACTTGTCCTCGTGGGGAAAAATTTAATGAAAAATAGTCTTAAGAATAAATATCCTAACCTCATTAGGTCAAAAAAAATTATTTTTACCGGATATGTAAGCGACGCGGAACTCAACTATTTATATAACGGTGCATTAGCTTTGATTTTTAACTCAGTATATGAAGGGTTTGGTTTACCTATACTTGAAGCAATGGCCTGCAAGACCCCTGTTATTTGTAGCAATATCCCTGTCTTCAGGGAAATAGCATCTGATGCCGTTTTATTCGTTAAGAAGAAGAGCGATATTTACAAATTAATGGAAAAAGTTTTGACCTCTTCCGACTTAAGACAGAAGTACGAAGACCTAGGTTTAGAAAGAAGTAAGTCTTTTTCTTGGGCTGAATCCTCGGAAAGAACAATTCAAATTTATAAAAAAGTTTTATTCGTAAGACCTAAGCCTGTAATCCCTCTTATTGACTACTGAATTAAAATATGTTATAAATCGTTTTGTCCTAGAGTAAGAATATGCTTGAGCTTGAACGCGTAAAAAAAAACCAAGTTGACGAGGAAGATTCACTGCCTAAAAAACGTTCCAGAAGAACGAGAGGGGCCGGGGGAACTGCGGTAACAACACTGCTGGCATTGACAACAGCAGGTTGCGGATCGAGTATTGCCCCGACGCCATCGGAAGCATATACTCCTGCACCTATCGAAACCGCGGGCCAAAGTGCATTTCCCTCTGTTAACACCGAACCAGCCGCCACATCTTCCTCAAGCGAAGGGGCGGTAATTTTTTCCTCCCCCACTCCCGATGCCCTACCCACTCCAAATTTTCTGGAAGTAGAACCATCAAATAAACAGTTAATTCCAAGGTTAAAGGATGTTGCAGGTAAAGCCGGAATGTACATAGGAGAGGAGATGACCGGTTATGGACAATCTAATCCTGATTGGTTAAACATTTTCGAGAGCCAATTTAATTTTGCCACGATTGATTGGGGCTTGGGTTGGGGTGATTCTGAACCAAGCCAAGGTAACTTTGACTTTAGTATTGCCGATAGACAAGTCCGTCTTGCCCAAGAATATGGAATGAAAATTAGAGGGCAAGCTTTAGTCTTCCCAAGTAATTTACCGCAATGGCTTTCAAACAGAAATTTCAGTAAAAGCCAATTAACCAAAATACTTGAAAATCATATAACAACTGTGATGAAACATTTTAAGGGAGAAATAAAAGAATGGGTGGTAGTTAATGAACCATATATATATCCGTATAGACAAAATGATATCTTTTATAAAACGATAGGGCCGAATTATATCGACCTTGCCTTTAAAACAGCAAGACAGGCGGATCCATCAGCAACCTTAATTTACAACGATAGCGCAAACGAATCTTCAAATTCTAATAATCCCAATGGGCTCACTACGGCATTAACGAGAGAAACTGTTCAGAGATTGAAGAAAGAAGGTTTAGTAGATATGGTCGGTGTACAAATGCATCTCGATGCAAGTAATCCACCTTCAAAACAAGACGTAATAAACACTATCAAAAGCTATGGATTACCAGTTGCTATTACCGAATTTGATATTGATTTACAAAATGTAGCAGGTACGGAAAAACAAAGATATGCCTTACAGGCACAGATAGCCACAAACATGGTGGGGGCTTGCAGACAATCCGGTGTCTGTAAGGAATTTACCCTCTGGGGAATTGACGACGCCTATTCGATGTACGCAATGAACAGGGGTGAAAAAAACTCCGCTGCAACTCCGTTTGACGCCAATCTTCAGCCCAAACCTGAATATTTTGCAATCAGAAAAGCTTTATAATACCTACTTCAATAACTTCTGGAAATAAGTTAAAATGACCGCATGCATTCAAAAATATTGGCAATTACTATTATTCTCCAATTAATAATAATAGCAATACTCGGTCTCAGAATTTACAACCAGCAACACAGTGATCATATATCTGTCAACGTAATCCCCGAAAGTAGTTTGCTTTTCCCCAAAAATGGTGAATTTAAATATTATTATGAACCAAAGCCAAATTCCACTCAGTATTTGGATCCCCAGTGGATTAAAGACCTGGGATATCCTGCAGGCACCGTAGTTAGATATAAAATAAACTCAGACGGACTAAACCAGATACCAAACTACACTGTGCAAAAACCCAAAGGAATCTACAGAATAATTACCTTGGGCGACTCCTTTACCTATGGCCAAAACGTCAATACCGAAAATAACTACCCTTCCCAACTTGAAAAGAAATTAAACGAAGACCTTAAATGTAAAAATATCAGTTCATTCCAGGTTCTAAATTTAGGAATGGAGGGATTTGATATATCCTACCCCATTGAAAGATATAAATTAAAGGGAGAAAAATATAACCCTGACCTTATACTTTGGCTTATGTTGTCAGCAGATTTAACAAGAGTTGATGAAATGTTGATTCCCAAAAGTAAAAAATATGATCAGCAACTTCAGGATTCCGGAGAAGCAAGTAAAGCGGCCCAACAAGGAATTTTTTACCAAGGGTGGGAACACGCCCAAGAAGACATAATTACGCAGCTTGGAGGATTAAATAATATTTTCCAGTTACAAAAAAAATACTTCTCGCAATTAAATAACTATTATAATGGCCCTCTGTTGATTTTTAATTTCCCGACTCAGCCGGATTTCGAGTCGGTTTTAAATGACTTAAAGAACTCCAGAAAAAACACATATCTATACCTAAACCTTACCGATATTTATAGCAATCATCAATATTATCTTAAAGACGGACATCCTTCCGCACAAGGTTACACAGCGATAGTAAACGATTTATATAACTATCTAACCGAAAACAATATCATCCCCTGCCAGAAGCCCTAGAAACCAAAAAGTCACCAATTATCAGGAAATCCATTTTTGTTTTTAGGAAATCTTCTATGGCTTGAGCCGGAGTCTCGACGATCGGTTCTCCTTTTAAATTGAAACTGGTATTTAAAATGCACGGGATTCCTGTTAAACGGAAATATTCCTTAATTAGCTTATAATACCTTCCGTTATCCCTTTTGTTTACCGTTTGAATCCTACATGTATCATCTTCATGCACTATCGCAGCCAGTTCTTTTCTTTTGTCCTTTTTGACAATAAAGCAAAAGATCATAAACGGAGAATAAAAATCTTTTTCCGGTACCTCGAAGTATTCATATACCTTTTCCTGCAAGATTGAGCCTGCGAAAGGCCTGAACTGCTCCCTCACCTTTATTCTGTTTACACGCTCCTTCATTACTCTCGGGTTAGGAGCGGAAAGTATCGACCTTGCTCCCAAGGCTCTTGGACCAAATTCCATTTTACCTTCAAACCAGCCGATGACCTTGCCTTGCGACAACAGCGTGGCGGATTTTGAAATCAATTCTTGTTCATTATTGAATTTTTTGTACGCTAAATTAATCTCTTTTAAACCAGCCTCTATGATAGAATTATCGTATGAGGAGCCGAAATAAAGATCGTTTATTTCGGTATGTCCTTTTTTTCCAAGTAAAAAGCGGTAAGCAAAAAGAGCCGACCCCAGAGCTCCTCCGCTGTCCCCTGCCGCTCCTAACACGTAAATTTTCTTAAAAGGCGTGTTATCGTAAATCTTGCCGTTAGCCAACGCGTTCAACGCTACCCCGCCGCTTATGCAAAGATTATCGCTTTTAGTTTTTTGAAACAAATGATTAAGCATTTTAAAATAAATAATCTCGGTAACTGTTTGAAGACTGGCCGCAATATCCTTGTGTTTTTGGGTCATGATTTCATTCGGAAGTCTTTGCTTACCGAAGCTTTCTTCAAACTTATCACTCCACATCTTAAAGCTGTCCCTGAAGCCGAAATAGTCTTGATCTAGCTTAAAACTACCGTCATTTTTTACCTCTATCAACTGATAAATTTTTTCTACATACTTAGGTTTACCGTAAGCCGCAAGCCCCATTACCTTATATTCATCCTCGTTAACCTTAAAACCCAAAAACGCGGTGAAAGTAGAATATAAAAGTCCGAGCGAATCGGGAAAATCAATCGAAGAAAGAAGTTGTATCTTATTCCCCTCTCCCTTCCATAGAGCGGTTGTCTGGTACTCGCCTACCCCGTCCACGGTCAGGATTGCCGCATTTTTAAAACCCGAGGCAAAATAAGAAGCCGAAGCATGCGATAAATGGTGCGGAATAAAAAATATTTTTCCTCTATATTTATACTTATCCTTGATAGTCTTTTCTATCTTGATCTTATAATCCAGCGATTCCGGCATTCCTTTTAAAAACGCTTTCAGAGAAAGCGGGTAAGTTTCGACAAAGGTCTGCATCAAACGCTCAAACTTAAGAAGCGGTTTTTCGTAATACGAAATGTAATCAATCTTACCAATGCCAATTCCTGCATTTTTAAGACAAAAATCTATCGCCTTAAAGGGGAAATTGTTATCATGTTTGATCCTAGTGAACCGTTCTTCTTCCGCCCCACAAACCACTTTACCGTCCTTTACCAAAACTGCGGCACTATCGTGATAATATGCGGAAATTCCCAAAATATACATCAATCCTTCTTCGCAAAAACACAGTTAACCTTAATTTCAAAGTCGGTTAATATTTTTTCGCTTCGGCAGGTTTTCAATGGTAAATTAGAACTAACTATAAAACTCATAATGATGAACCCTCTCAATAAGGTGACTCAAAATATTTTTTATCCCACAAAACCTTACCGGCCGGTTTCCAATACGAGGCATGTGACCGAGACCGACGGGACAGTAATCTAAAAAATAAGAACGCTACTCCAATTACCGGGAAATAGAAAATAAAAAGGAGACATAAAACGAAATAGTTGTTTAAAGTTTTTGAAATCCTTTGTAATAATTTCATATTATCGGGTAAAGAAAAACGGGAACGGGAGATATTGCCGCGCTGATAATCAAAAGAGCGATAATGATTAACAGTAAGAACACCGGAATAAGCCAGATTTTTTTCGATTTTGTACTTAAAATAAGTATCTGTTTGACTGACTCGAACATACCAACTTAAGTTAATCTTAACATAAAAAATTTAAGAATAAAATAAGGCTTGACATGTTACATTTTATTAATATAAACTGTATAAATTAGGAAAAGATTTTTAAGAGACGTCAGTAATTTGATATGTCCAAAGTCAATAAAGTATTTCTTGCTCTAACAATTGCACTTCTAATTACCACCGTTTTAGAACTAGGGTTTATCTTTATCTATAAACAACCACAGCCAAATCAAGCTCTCCCAACGTCTGTTGTAGTGACACCGACTCCTATACATACCATGCCGATGGCGGTAAGTTCAAATATGATACAGCAGCTTCAAGCTTGGCCAACATTCCGAAACGCTAATCTTACATTAATCGAAACGATCACCGGTACAATTAATTCTTTCAGTAAACAAACGCAAGCCCCGAATCCAGGCTCTTATTTAATAGTTTTAAACGGAACACATGGTGTCGATACTACTCAATTCGTAATACCCCCAAACATATTGCCAACGTTGAAAGTCTTCTATCTAGATACTAAAACGGGCGATAAAAAGACAGCGGACCTAAGTAGCCTAAAA